>DASYSQ010000278.1:0-2509 GCA_036003145.1 Pseudolabrys sp. | reverse complement strand
TTCCGCTTTACCCCCGAAAGCGGACATGTGCGATGCACTCGCTCGTGTCCGCTTTGTGCCAATAGCGGACATCGCCGGTCTCACTCAATCAAGTCATCCGCACGGGCAGCCAGTGACGCCGCGAGAGTTAGCCCAAGCATTTTTGCGGTTTTACGATTGATAACCAGCTCGTACTTGGTAGGCGCCTGCACCGGCAGGTCTGCCGGCTTTTCGCCTTTCATAATACGATCGATGTAAGTCGCGGCAGTCAGAAACGAATCGCGCTGGTCAAAGCCATAGGACATTAGGCCACCGAGTTCAGTAAAGAATCGCCAAGGATAGATGGCGGGTAGACGATAACGCGCAGCTAGCGTGACTATCTCGGTGCGATAGACATTCAGAAAGCCATCCGGCATTACGACTAGGCCGGTATCGGGGCTTTGCGCTTGGGTGGCAAAGACGGTTTCGAGGTCGGACTTGCTGTCGACCGTAGCGGCGACAGCCTCCACTCCGAGGGATGCAGCCGCAGCCTTGAATGGATTTAGATAGTAGTTGGCAAAAGGCGCCGTTCGCGGATTGAACAAAAAAGCCGCTCGCGTGGTCTGCGGCGCGATGTCTTTCAACAGCTCTAGCCACTTGCCGCTAGTGGTTGGCTCCATAATCGTGAAACCGGTCGCGTTGCCGCCGGACCGTGAAAGACTTCTAACGAAGCCGCTCCCCACCGGATCCGTAACGATTACAAATACAACCGGCACAGTTTGCGTCTGTTGCAGCATTGATGCGGTAGGCGGAGTATTTTGCGTAAGAATGATGTCGGGGTTTAGCGCGAGAATCTCCTTCGCGGACTGTTGTCTCACCTCCTTATCATCGAGCGCTCCCCAGCGCGTGTCGATTTGGATATTGCGGTCTTCAACCCAACCGAGCTTCTGCAGGCCTTGTCGGAATGCACTTAGGTAGTCCTGAAACTCAGGGTCGCCCTCTCGATGTGCCATCAGCACTCCGATACGGCGGACCTTTTCGCGCTGCTGCGCGCGAGCCAAAAGTGGCCACGCGGGCGCTGTGCCGACGAACTTGATGAAATCCCGCCGCCTCATTGTCATCCCCGAGGCTCACCACGAGGATCGTACCAAGTGGCACCATCATTTTGGAAGGGGGAACCCAGCCCATGTCCGCTTTGGGTCAAAAGCAGACATTTGCGCCGCAAAAAGCGATGTCCGCTTTACCCCCAATAGCGACCGCAAAAGCGTATTTCCGCACAAGGTCATGTCTGCTTTACCCCCGAAAGCGGACATGTACAGTGCACTAGCTTATGTCTGCTTTGGGCCAATAGCGGACATCGCATGCTCCGAAATGAGGGAGGCCGCCAACGGTGGCATCGTCCAAATAGTTATTTTCCTTGCCTGATGAAATCAATGATTTCCTGGCCGAGTAAATTGTCAGCCGTATTAAGTGATGCAGTCGTCGACTGATGGTTGTGACCGACAAGCCGCAGGAAACGGGGACATCGTGAACGTGCAGCACACATTTTTGCGAATAGTTCAGCGCTATAAACATCAAGAAATGGATTGTCGAATTCGGCGATAACAATGAAAGTGGGTAACGCTGATTGCGCGCCATAACTAACCGGTGATCGTTCGGGATAAAGACTGACGTCCGTACCGAAGTATGCCGGGATTCGACTCCCGTTTGGGTCATCGGCACGACTGTCGGCTTTAAGTCGGCCGCTAATCAAAACGACTCCCGCAACGCCCGGTCCGTTCGCGCCGTGAATTTTGGGGTCGAACGCCCAGGTGGCCACGTGCAGGGCACCGGAGGAGCGTCCTATAAGATAGATGCGCTCTGGATTGCCGCCAAAGCGTTTCGCATTTGCCTTTAACCAGGCGACAACCCCGCCTATGTCCTGCGCTGCGGACGGATAGACATGTTTCGGCGCCAGCCGATAGGTGGCATTGATTCCGAGAAAGCCGTTGCGAGCAAAATAATAGAGGACGTTCGCCGAGATCTCGCTGGTCTCGTTCTTGTTTCCGGACGTCAAAGCACCGCCATGCACGAAGACCACAATCGGGAGATTGTTTGCACCTTGGGGTTGGTATACGTCGGCCTTTTGCCTCGGATCGGCGCCATATGCTTCATCGGCAGACACGATTACACCAGCCTTTGATCCAGCAGCGAGTAGGGGCGTAAACAATTGAAGCGTTTCAGGACCATACTTGCTGATGTTGCTTTGGTATAACGGGTTGATTTCAGACAACCTTTTTTGAATGTCCTCCGGCAGGTTTGATATCTGGGGCGAAGCCGCGCTGCACCAAAGATTTAGTGTTGCGAGTCCTACGACAATCGTCCACCGCTGAATCGACACGATGCGAGCCCTCTTTCGCTTTGCTGCGACGGTCACCTACATGATGAACTCGCGGCGTCTCATTGTGGCCCCCGAGGCTAAAGACGGGCAATCGTATCGACAAAAACGAGTGCAGCGGAAGGGGTCATCAATGTCCGCTTTGGGTCAAAAGCGGACATGTGCAGCGCAAAA
>DASYSQ010000277.1:0-3969 GCA_036003145.1 Pseudolabrys sp. | reverse complement strand
CGGTCAACGCAGTGCTCGACAAGGAGCGCGCGAATGATCCCAGGAATCCCGCCGACGTTTTCATCGGTGTCGTCGGGGGCCGCAACTACAACGAGGTGTTGAACATCGACAGCACCAACATCACCAGCTACCCCGTTCAATTTCTGAACGTCACCTTCGACCACGCCTTCATCCAGATCTTCGGCGATTACGCCGGCGATTGCACAACCGAGAACGGCAGCACCGCAACGATCACCGCCAGCAACAAAGCCGGCAGCGTGATGTTCATTCACGGCAACCAGCGGATCGAAGTCGTCCTGAAAAATCTGGTCTTGCAGGATGCCAACAATACCAACCTTGCCGGCACCGGAGGTGGCATCAACTTCACCGGCCAGGGCACGCTCGACACGACCAACGTGACGATCTTCAACAACACCGCGACGGACGGCGGCGGTCTGTTTGCCGAGGGGCTGGGCATTGGCCTGACCCTCAAGCTACGCGCCGGTACGGTCATCGACGGCAATCATGCTCGTGACGGTGGCGGCGGCATGAGCGTATCGGGCATCGTGGACCTGACCCCAGTGGAGAATCTGCTGGTCGAAGACAACATCGCGGATAGCGACATCAACAACAGCGGCAATGGCGGCGGCATCAATTTCACGGGTGCGCAGAGCTGGACGTTGCCCAACACGACCATCCTTGCGAACACGGCGGCGTTCGGCGGGGGTATCAGCGTGACGGCGGGAAGGCTCACCCTTGGCGCCAACACGGTAGTCGAGAACAACACCGCGACCGGTGACGGCGGCGGCATCAATGTCGATGGGCGCGGGCGGTTGATCGCCGCCAAGCCGCAGACGCTGGTCTTTTTCAACCATGCCGCCAATGGACGAGGCGGCGGCATCAATATCTCCGGCGCGCGCGCGGATATCGGTTCTCCGGGATTCGGCGGAGTACCCGTGGTCTCTTTCAACGACGCATTGCATGGCGGGGGCATCGCCGCGGTTGCGGGGGCCAATCCCGCGGCTGTTCGCCTGTTTACGACCGATCCGAATCAGCCGGTGTCGATATCCAACAACAGTGCGCAACTCGGCGGCGCGCTCTATCTCCAGCAGTTTCTCGCCACAACAACGGGCGGCGCCGACGCGGGGTTTTGTGCCTTCAATTTTCGGATCGACGGCAACCTGGCGGTGGATGGATCCGCCATCTATGGCGATACGAATATAAAGAACAGCCAGACGAACGCTTCCCGTGGCCAAGATCTGATTTTTCTGAACGATGACAGTACGAACTTTCCACCCGATGGCGAAGGTGGATTCGTATGCAATCCCGAACCTGCGTCCGACTTGGGTGCCGTAGCATCCTGTACGCCGGGAACCGCATGCGGCGAGATATCGGGCAACAGCAATCTGGACAGTAGCGGCAATGCGACAGACGGCGCGACGATCCAGTTAAACAATGCGAACAGTTTCGCCCTCAATGCCCGGGCGCAGTTCGTTTCCAATAGATTGCGAATGCAGAAAAATGCCGGCGGACGGGTAATCAACGGCAGTTCCGGGACCACCAGCGGGAACGCTGACGTTGCGCTCAACACGTGCCTGATCACGAACAACAACGTCACCCAGGAACTGATGAGCGTCGAGGATCTCACGATCAATTCCTGCACGCTCGCGAACGATACCATCGGCGCCGATCACGTCTTGCACGGTGGCGATATCCTTGTCGTGGAGGATAGTATTCTTACCGAGGGTAGCCTGGCTGCAGTAGATCGCGTCCCGAGAGTCTTCGGCGTTCTCTCGAGCCTTACCCAATCCAACACGTTGCCGGCGGGCGCTCAATTTCTGGTCGTGGCCGATCCCTTGTTCGTCGATATCGCTGGCGCCGACTACCACTTGCAACCCTTCTCGATGGCGCTTGACCGGGCGGCGGCCAGCACGAGTTCCATCGAACTTGGGAACGATGTGGATCTCGACGGCAACCCGCGAGCCATGGATTTGCCCGGGGTGAACGACAGCCTCGGCAAGCCGCGCGATCTCGGCGCGTACGAGCTGCAGAGCCTGCCGCCGGGTTGCCGCCGTGCCGATACGATCTTCTGCAGCGGATTCGAGCTGCAATAAAAAAAGGTAAAAAAAGGGGACGGAGGCTAAAAAAGGGGACTAAAAAAAGGGGACGGAGGCAGTTAAGTGGGTAAAAAAAGGGGACGGAGTGTGGCACCCCCGATTTCTCGGACGTGTTAGTTAAGCACATTTCATCGCCGATTCGAACTGAGTTGGTGAGCGATAACCGAGCGACTCATGTTTGCGTTGGCGGTTGTAAAAGACCTCGATGTAGTCAAATACTTTGACGCGCGCCGCGTCGATCGTTTCGAATTGCTCGTGGTGCGTCAGTTCGTTCTTCAGCGAACTGAAGAAGCTTTCGACGATGGCATTGTCGTAAGGCATGGCGACGCGACTCATGCTTGAGACAAGGCCGTGGCTAGCGAGCTGGTCGCGATAAGACTGGCTGGCGTATTGCGAACCACGATCGCTGTGGTGAATGACGCCGCGCCCTGGTCGCCGTCGTGCAATGGCCATTGTCAGAGCGGCGCTGGTCAGGTCCTGCTGCATCCGATCGCCCATTGCCCATCCGACGATGCGTCGCGAGCACAAATCGACGATCACTGCCAGGTAAAGCCATCCTCTGCGTGTCGGGATGTGGGTGATATCGGCGGCCCATATCTGATTTGCCGCGGAGCTGGCGAATGGCCATGTCAGCCGGTTGGGCGCGATTGCGTGGGGCTGATAGGAAGCTCGCGCTCGCAGAAAGCGGCGCCGGCGCTTGGTTGTTACCGCATACGTTCGGCGCAGCCGCGCCACGCGGTGACGGCCGCATTGTTCTCCGCGATCGCGCAGCTCACGCCACAGCCGTTCCGTGCCGTAGGCTTCGCGGAACTCGTGGTGCAGATTTTTGATGGTGACAGCTAGTCGCTCGTTCTCGCGCGCTCGAGCGCTGGGTTCGCGCGCTCGCCAGGCGTACCAGCCGCTCGCTGAAACATTCAGCGCCCGACACAGCATTCGAATCGAGTGCGTCGCTGTCTGAGTCCTCATCCAGGCGTACTTCACGGCAGTTGCTTCGCAAAGTACGCGGCCGCTTTTTTTAAAATCTCGTTCTCTTCTTTGAGCCGCTCGACTTCCCGTCGTAGCTTCGCCACCTCGTCGTCGGGACGCCGACCGCTGCCACGGAACGCCTCGCTACCACTTTTCTCTGCATCGGCCGCCCATTTGTAGAGTCGGTTCCGCGGCACTCCCAGCTCACGTGCAACCGATGCCACCGGCTTGCCCGAATTCCTCAGCAAACCGACCGCCTCGCGTTTAAACTCCGCTGTGAATCGTTGACGCTTTTCCATCGAACACCTCGCTTGAGGGATTGTCTCCCTTCATGGGTGTCCGAGAAACTAGGGGTGCCACACTCTGACCCCGTTTCCAGTTCTGACCACCCTGGGAAAAGCACTCGCCCCTTTTGCTGGACCTGTTTGCACCCCATTTCCGGTCCAAGCTGGCCTCGCGCAATTTACTCAGGGCGACGGTGCCGGTACCCACTCGAACAGCGAGGTCCCGATGAATGCCGTACTCGTTACCGGAGCCAACCGCGGCATAGGCCTGGCGCTCGTGCAGGCCCATGTCGTGCGCGGCGACCACGTGATCGGCGCGTGCCGCCATGGCAGCGATGAGCTCGCGCAAACCGGAGCGCGCGTGGAAGACGGCGTCGACGTCGGCGACGACGACGCAGTGGCCGATCTGGCGCGCCGCCTCGATGGCGTGCGCCTCGACGTACTCTGGCTCAACGCCGGCATCATGGCGCGCAACGCGCTCGGCAACATCGACGCGGCCGGGTTCGCCAGCGCGCGACAGCAGTTCGAGGTCAACGCGCTGGGGCCGCTGCGCGTCGCGCAGGCGCTGCTGGCAAATCTCGGCGAGGGCAGCAAGGTCGGCATCATCACGAGCCGCATGGGCT
>DASYSQ010000276.1:0-3714 GCA_036003145.1 Pseudolabrys sp. | reverse complement strand
AGCCAAGGGACATCACTGAAGGTTGCCCCCGGTGCCGCGGCCACCATCTTGGCCCGCACGGAACTGCCGTCGACGTGCTGCCAATTTGGACCGGCATAGTGAAGGCCGATCGTCTTGCCATCAAGAATCAGCGCCGCGATCGGCTCGCGCACCTGCCATACAAGCTTGTTCCCAAGATCGAGCCTGCACTCGTAGAGCTGCGCACCCTCGGCATGGAACGTGGCGACAATTGCCTCTCCAGACACGGCTATGGCCGGCGGCATCTGGGCGCATAATGGCGCGACAGGCGACCAGGATCCGACGAGCACGCCAGCTAACAAAGACTTCCTCAAGCCAAATTTCATTGATGTCCTTAGTTCGTGCAGGTCTTTTGGAAGACCGTGAACCGCGACCGGGCGGCGACTTTACGGGCAGGGAAATGGCGGCGAACGCTTCGTTGGGGTGGCCGCTCGCGCTAGTGGGGGCGAAGCTCACGACCTGCCTTACCGAAACATTCGCCGCCGTGCCGCAAAAGCGGCCCGCACCAGCGAGAAAGGAGCGCTGGTGAAGCCCAGCGAAAATAAGAGCACCAGACTGTGTCGCCACAACCTCTTACGCGTATCTGCAATCAAAAGCTTGGGCGGACACGACGACAGCTTGGACGCTGACGAAAATCTGGAGTTCCGCCGAACGTCAGCTTTTATCTCTCACAGAGATTTCGCCGGACAAGCGGTGCGCGCTCGGAGTAAACGCTCTGGGAACACACTCTGGGAACAAACTTGGAGCCGGGTTTACCTGAATGCTTTTGTTTAACGCCATTCACTCTTAGCGGCGCCCTGAGTGAGTCCCTGCAGACGGCTGCGTTGCAGGCCTACCGCTGTTATGCAGCTGTTTGACCTGATGCTCGGCAGCAAGAGCCTTGTGCGCCGCGCATGTCCGGTAAAGCGAACCGCACGCAACGGAGTCGAATGGCGAGTTCGCTCCCTTTACGCAGGAGACATTTTCGCTGCGGCAGTCAGCGAATGCCGGCTGTGCGCCAACCAGAGCAAAGAAGCTTGCAATGGCGAGAGCCCCGACGAGAACCTGGTGCAAGGTGATCTCCTGCTTTTGATCTGCAGGTGATCAGTGAACTGTTCATCTGCGAAATCTTGTGCAGACCAGTCTATGCGCACGCGGATGAACCGCGCTTGAACAAGTTCTCGGTATTTGAATATGTTTGTATTCACTGAGAACAGGGCTTGCTCGTCAGTTCGTTGCAACCTGTTCCGAGCTTGTACCTTCGTTCCGGACATCACGCGGCGTCGCGCCGAAGCGACGCTTGAACGAGCGATTGAAATAAGACAGGTCGCCGAATCCCGCGTCATAGGCGATCGCGCCGACCGCGCTCTGGGCCAGTCGCGGTTCGGTCAGCATGCGGTGGGCGCGACTCAGCCGCTGCGAGAGCAGAAATTCCGAAAACGTTGTGCCCTCGCCTTCGAACAGTCGCTGCAGATTGCGCGGCGTCAAGCCGAGGTGTGCGGCGACGCCGCCAACCGAAAGATCCAGCCGATTGCTGTTTTCGATGATGAAGGCTTTGGCCATTCGGAGCCGCGCGGCCGGTACGCCGCGGCCGCTCGCAAGGCCAGACGCCTCGTGCGCCGAGCCGAGCGCCAACGCAACAAGATCGTGTAGATGATTAACCGCGGTGCGCCGGAATTCCGGCGTAGCCAGCGCGATGTCGTTGAACAGCGGAGCCGCGTAACCCGCAAGCAATTTCAGTGCTTCGGTCTTTTGTGGGATGAGTTGCATGACCACATCGTCGACATCCGGAACGATTGACGAAAGAATCGATCGCGGAATTCGAAATGAAAGGGAGCCTCCGTGCACTGGCCGGTCAAACACCTTGACCTCACCGGTGCTCATCAGCACGGCATCGCCTTCACGCAAAACAACATCGCGGCCCCTGGACTGCGTGACGACCGAGCCTGACTGATTGATGATGAAGGTGAGATCGCCATTGCCGTCCGCAAGGAATTCGCGGGTTCGGGTGATGCGGGAAGGCGACATCGCCGTCGACATTATTTGCACACCGGGCAACACCCGGATCAGGATGGCGCACTCCAAAGGGGCGTCGTTGATGGGCTCGATATCGAGCTTCATTGCCATACGACCATAGTGCTCGCGCCACATCGCGACCCGATCCTTTTCCGGCAGGTCAGCAGTGGAAAAGCGGACAGTAGAGAAGCCATCTGGATTCATCAGCATCGCCCTACTTCAAGACCGCGCCGGTATAGGCGGGGTCAGCCCCTCATCTCATCCCCTCAAAGGGGGGGAACATTTCGGAAAACAATGAACTGTTTGGTCCGTTGCCGAGCGCGAAATGCCCAAAGCAGACTACCCAAGTACGACACCTCGAATGAAAGGTGGTCCCTGGGCGGCCAGAACGGACATACCGATGCGTCGTCGCTGCACCATCATTGGTAGCAACATGTCAGCAAAGCGATCGTCGTGCGCCATCCAATCAGAGGACTGAATGAAGTAATTCACTGGAGCCATTTGCCAGCGGGCATTGATCTGTGCGTTAGACATTGTGTGTTGCCACGACTATGACGCGACATTCGCGCGAGACGGGGACGAAAACTTTTTGCATTTAAGTCTCCTGTTTTCTCGCATTTTGTTATGTCGCCAAGGTTCGATGCGTGCGGTTTAATTTATGATCTTTATGTACGTGGCGATGAACGTTACGTGAATAGCGCGTTGTCGAACGACAGGCTTTTTGTCCTACAAACGGAGGGCACATTTCGAATCCTCCCGACAAATGCGTTTCATGAACGAGTCACAGTGATGCTTCCGGCCTGTTTTCGGTGAGAGACGCACGACGGATTCCTGACCGTCGGCGGTGGCAAATGCACAGAACGGCGGCGGCTCGAAATGAAAACGAGGCCCCGCAAATGGAGGCGCTCAAATACCATCGCCTTAGAGCGTACAACGCCGGGGCGTTGTTCCCGGGCAATTTGCGGAAAAACACGCGAAAAAGCGCAATTTGGCGCATTCGAAAACAAGATCAGGTATCGAAATAGTTTGATTCCGCATCCCCCATTCGGGGGATGCATAGGTTCTCTTTTTCGCAATATTTCGTATCCCGAAAGATGCGCAAACTTGTAGCCAAGGTTGAAACGCATGGTGATCGATCTTGCGGGTGATAGCGACGCGGTTGTATACGCACGTCGCGACAAGCGATCTTGGCCTAAAGCGCAGACGAATATGCTGAGAGCGCAAATGTCGCGGATGGGCACTTCCCGGCGTTTGCTGCACGCGCGGAGGGTCGGCAAATGGCTTCCTGGACTACGGACACGATCAAACCGCGTGAGCGCCTTTCATTCCGGCGCGGTATCGTTTGCAAAAGCGTATTCAATATATCGTCTGAAGCTCCGCCCGAGCTTTTTTCGAGTCGCATCACCGCGCACAGTCCCGGTCCGCTTCGCTTTGCCACATACGAGACAACCGGCTGGAACGGTATCTGGTTCAACGACCTATCGCACTTCAACAGGTCACTCCGCGTCTGCTTCGACATGCCGCCGAAGCAGTGGCGTTATGAGTCGTTGACGAAGCGGTGATGTCGATGAGCGGCATCTGCGCACCTGCCGGGGGTGAAATGGTTTCGTGGTCGACCGATACGATCAATGAGCGTGAGCGCTTCTCGTATTGGCGCGAAATGATCTGCAACACGCTGTTCAGCATTTCGCCAGAGGCCCC
>DASYSQ010000275.1:0-1970 GCA_036003145.1 Pseudolabrys sp. | reverse complement strand
GGATTGGCAGGTTCCAGGCATGCTGCATGACTGCTTTGCGCGCGTACATCAGCGGTCGGACCAGCGATTGCAATCGACTGGACCCAGTCGGCCGCGCCGGCTGATCAAGAAACCAATAGACATGCAACACGAATCTTGCGTGGCCTGCGTTCCGTTAGGGATGGTTGACCGGCGAAACGGCCGGCCCCACACTCGCCTCGGCCGGCCTGGCTGATGGCCGGCCGTCGATCGAGCGGACGCTTGGAGGATCAGTAATGACAATCAATCTGACAGGCGTTGCGATCCTTGCTGGGCTTTCAATCCTGGTCGCATTGCCAGTCCACGCCCAGCCAAATCGGCCCGGCAGCGCGAAGCCGGATGCGGCTGAATTCGCGGCGCTCGAGCGGCCAGTCACGTTCGAAATTTCTGCAAGCACCGGAACGTTGAAGGAAACGGCGCAGCGCGGCCAGGAGCTGATCTGGATCCGGAAAGATAGCCCGAGCGATCGCCGGTTTCAGGTCACCAATATTTCGGTCGGTTTTCTCCGCAGCGAAGCCGGAGGTCAAGTGCAGATGACCTTCTCTGGCAACACGACGTCGCTCGGCTATTCCACGTCCGAGGAAGCAAAATTAAATGTCATCGTTCGCACCAAAGGTGGCGCGTCGCTCCACTCCTGGAGCTTGGGTTTTTCGGTCAAATGCGGGGAAAACAACCAGCCGCTGACTCCCGTCACCCATGAGGTCCCGCGCGATCTCGCCGCCAATCTCTTTACCAATGTCGGCGCCGTCGAAATTGCGGAAGTGAGCGAGGCCAATTCCCCTGGCGTGAAAGTTCAGCCCTGTAGTTGACAGCACGCGCTGCCGCGAATGGGACTTCGCGCTTTCGCGTCCCTGGCCCGCTGTCATTACTTATGAATCGGGTCGACCCATAGCACCTCGTCCGGCTTCTCCACCGGCTCGATATCGAGGTTGACCACCACCGCTTCGTTATCGCTGCGCACCAACACGCATTCGAGCGGCTCGCTCGGGCTGGCATTGATCTCCTGGTGCGGCACGAACGGCGGCACATAGATGAAATCGCCCGGGCCGGCTTCGGCGGCGAATTCCAACCGTTCGCCCCAGCGCATGCGCGCCTTGCCGCGCACCACATAAATGACACTCTCGAGTTCGCCGTGGTGGTGGGCACCGGTCTTGGCGTTGGGCTTGATGTTCACCGTCCCAGCCCAGATCTTTTGGGCCCCCACCCGCGCATAGTTGATGGCGGCCTTGCGATCCATTCCGGGGGTCTGCGCGGTATTGGGATCGAGCGAATTTCCCGGAATGACGCGCACGCCGTCGTGCTGCCATTTCGCCGCATGTTCGTGATCGGTGTTGGCCGTCATGTGGTGCTCAACCTATTGTCCGCGCCGCGCCGCGCTGGCAAATCGCTTGGCCTCCTCCGCGGCGCGGAACAGCGCCTTGGCCTTGTCCACGCATTCCTGCTGCTCGGACTTGGGATTGGAATCGGCAACGATCCCGGCGCCAGCCTGGACGTACATCACACCGTCCTTGATCAAAGCCGTGCGCAGCACGATGCAGCTGTCGAGCTCCCCGGCCGCGGAAAAATAACCTACCGACCCGGCATAGAGGCCGCGCTTCTCCTGCTCGAGCTCATCGATGATCTCCATCGCCCGCACCTTGGGGGCACCCGAGACGGTGCCGGCCGGGAAGCCCGCCGCGAGCGCGTCAAGCGCGTCGTATTTGCTGTCGAGTTGGCCCTCGACATTGGAGACGATGTGCATCACCTGGCTGAAGCGTTCGATGAAGAATTGGTCGGTCACCTTAACCGAGGCCGTGCGGGCGACCCGTCCCACGTCGTTGCGGCCGAGATCGAGCAGCATCAGATGCTCGGCGCGCTCTTTCTCGTCCGTCAGCAACTCGGTTTCAAGCGCCCTGTCCTGTTGGGGTGTCGCGCCGCGTGGCCGGGTGCCGGCGAGGGGGCGGATGGTCACC
>DASYSQ010000274.1:0-4718 GCA_036003145.1 Pseudolabrys sp. | reverse complement strand
GAAGTCATTGTCGACGGAGACGAATACCGCAAGCTGTGCTTCGTGAGGGATGGCTACGCAGTGCGTTACAAACTGCTGCGCAATGGCAAGCGTCAAATCCTCAACGTGATTTTGCCGGGCGACATCGTCGGCATACCCGGCAGCTTCTTCGAAAAGGCGATCTATTCAGTAAGCGCCATCACCGATATTACGATGAACGCCTGCACGCTCGATGCCTACGTGCAGCTTTGCTATCGCCGCCCGCAATTCGGCCTGGCCCTGACCTGGATCGCCGTGCAGGAGGCGACGACCTACGCCGAACACATTATCGACGTTGGCCGCCGGACGCCGATCGAGCGCCTGTCGCATTTTCTTCTGGAGCTGCACAGGCGGTTGCGCAACGTCGGACGTGCCGAAGCGACGAGATTCACTCTGCCGTTTTCGCAGGAAGTCATGGCCGACGTCCTGGGCCTGAGCGTTCCCCATCTCAACCGCATGATGCAACGCCTGCGCTCGGAAAAACTGATCGCCGGCAGCGAGCGGCGGGTAGAATTCACCGATCCGGTCGCGCTGCAGGGATTTGCGCACTATCAGCCGTCCGAACTTGCCCAGATCCCGCGGGTAGCGTCGGTTTCCTGATGTCGTCCCCGCGAAGGCGGGGACCAGTACGGCGCAACTTTGCGATTAATTGCGTTTACTGGATGCGCCGCCTTCGCGGGGCATGACGCTGATTGGTGGCATGGCGGACTACTGTTTGCCCCCTGCCGCCGGCGGCAGCATGACCGCAATGCCGAGAGCGCCCGCGGTCATGAGAAGGGCAGCCGTGATCAAGCCCGCCGCATAGCCCGATGCGTATGACGCAACGCCCGCAGACAGCGCAATACCGGCAAGCTGGGCCACGCGGCTCACGGCATTGTTGACGCCGGAGGCAAGGCCTTCGTCGGCGTCCGCGACACTCGACATCACCGACGCCGTAAGCGGCGCCACCAGGCCGGCGAAGGAAACACCGAGCAGCGCCATCGGCACGATCACGCCGGGCGCGAGTGATGCGTCCTTGCCCAATGCAAGCAGAAGAAAGGCGGCGGCAGCCCCAAGCGGCCCGACGATCAGCATGGTTCGGGCTCCGATCTTGTCAGCCAAAGCTCCGAATGGCTGCGACAGCAGACCGACACCAAGCGTGAAAGGCAGGAAAACGAGGCCGGCATCGATGGGAGTCAATTTGCGCCGGTCGATGAGATCGAACGACAGAAGAAAGAACATGATCGCCAGGCCGGCATAGATCAGCAGCGTCGCGATATTGAGCGCGACAAACGCGCGGTTCTTCATGAGCCGCGGCGGTGTCATTGGGTGTAACGTCGCACGCTCCCACAGGCCATAGCCGACAACCCCCGCGACACCGAGCGCCGCGGCGAGAGCAATTAATAAGCCGCCGCCCGCGCCCGTCTTGTCCAGGCCGATCTGGCTGAGCGCCCAGGCGAGCGCGCCGAGAGCAACCGCGAGGATGGCGGCGCCCGCCAAATCGAATTGCCGCACCGCATGCTGGTCGGCCGGCGCATAAATGATCAGGAGCACAACGGCGATCAGCGCCAGCGGCGGGTTGATCGCGAAAACCCATTGCCAGCCGAAGCTTTCGGTCAGCCAGCCGCCCAGCACTGGCCCCCCGGCGGTGGTCAGCGCCGAAGCAGCCGCCCAGACGCCGATCGCGCGGCTACGCTCTTCTTTCGGATACGTCGCACCGATCAGGGCCAGGCTCGACGGCGTTACGATCGCTGCCGAAATTCCCTGAACGATGCGGCAGGCAATCAACCAGCCGACAGAGGGGGCGATCGCGCAAGCCATCGACGAGACTCCAAAGCCGACGCATCCCACAGCCAGCATGCGCGCCTTGCCGTAGTGATCGGCGAGCGCGCCACCAATCAATGTCAGCGCGGCCAGCGCCAGCACATAGCCGTTGAGCACCCATTGCACCGACGCAAGATCGGCGCCGAAGAAGGCGCGCAGCTTCGGGAGCGCGACCGTCAACGCCGATCCATCGATGAAAGCCATCGCAGATGCAAACACACAGGCAGCCAATACCATCCGGCGCCGCTGTGGCGCGATCTCGCGGCCAAGCGCACGCGGACATGGTTGTGCGGCAATAATGCCGCGGTCGCACGGCTCGACGAAGGGCTGCGCCACAATGAGTCATGGGTAACACGGGAGGGAAGAGCGGGAAATGCGGTGGGTCCTGGCACCTGATGCCTCTCAATCGTCATTGCCGGGCTTGACCCGGCAATCCATGACGCGGCTCAACAATAAAGCCCGTAGTGTTTTACTTGCTGCACTTCACCATGGATGCCCGGGTCAAGCCCGGGCATGACACCGAGTTTGTTGCCGCGCTTGCCAATACCGCGCTGGCGCCTCACCGAAACGCCGCCTAAGATTCGCGTTGGTGATTCGAGCGGAGCGTCAATGCGGCTCGATACATTCATCTACTACGTCACGGCGCCCATCCGGCTGTTCGGCCGCTCGCGCCGATTCCGTCTGGCGGTCGTCGCCGCCTGCATCATCGCAACTTGCTACGCCGCCACGATGTGGGCGCTCAACCGCTTCATTCCCGCCGACAGCGGACTGCCGGAAGCGCTCGCGATTTTACAGCCCCCGAAAGCCTTGCAGCCCGTGACGCGCGCCTCCCAGGTCATCGCGCCGGTCGCGGTTGCGCTGACCGCCATCGGCAATTCGCTCGACGCCGCGGCGCCCCGCGATTTCGCGGGCAAGAATGATAATCCGGTTACGCAACTCCTTGGTCAGGCCGAGATCGGGCTCACTGTCACGCGCGGGACAATGATCGCCTCCGGACAACCGAACACGCTGACGATCACAACACCGCTCAACGGCAGCGTGCGTATCACCGGCCAGATCGGCAACACAGCGGGCAAGGCCGTGGGCGGCATCGGTGGCGCGATCGGCAACCTGCTGGGCGGTAATGCAGTCGGCAAGCAGATCGAGGATCTCGCCGTCAAGACGCTCGACCAGCGCACCGATTTTCGCGGCAACATGGTGATGACGTCGCGGCCGCAGCTCACGTCCGCGTGGCGTATCGAACCCAACCTTGCAGGGCGGCTCGATTTCAACGATGCCGGCACCAACATTGCGGGCGTCAAGGTCAATCTCGGCAATGAAATCAAGCCAGTGCTCGATCCGATCGTGAGCAGCCAGATCACGGCACTGCAGGCGCGCCTGCGCAACGATCCGACGATCGAGCGCAGCGCCCGTGATCAATGGGCCAAGATGTGCCGCTCGATTCCGCTCGGCGGCGAGAAAACCGGCCTGCCGCCTTTGTGGCTGGAAATGCGGCCGGTGCGCGCCGCTGCGGCGCAGCCGCAGGTCGATGCGCGCAACGTCACGATTACCATCGGCGTGCAGGCGGAAACGCGCATCCTACCGAATGAGACCAAACCGAACTGTCCGTTCCCGGCGCAGCTCGAATTGGTGCCGCCGATGCAGGACGGCGTGCTCGCGGTCGGCGTGCCGATCGACATGCCGTTCACCGAGCTCAACAGGCTGATCGAGCCGCAGCTCAAGGGCCGGCACTTTCCGGAGGATGGCAGCGGGCCGGTCGATGTCGAAGTGCTGGGCGCGAGCCTCGCGGCAGCCGGCGACCGGCTGCTGATTTCGCTGCGCGTGAAGGCGCGCGAGAAGAAAAGCTGGTTCGGCTTCGGCACCGAAGCAACTGTGCACATCTGGGGCAAGCCGGTGCTCGATCAGCAGAACCAGATCATGCGGCTGACCGATATTTCACTCGCGGTCGAATCGGAAGCCGCCTTCGGCCTGCTTGGCACAGCCGCACGCGCGGCTATGCCCTATGTGCAAAAGGCGCTGGCCGACAAGGCAACGATCGATCTCAAGCCCTTCGCCAATGACGCGAGAGCCAAGATCGCCGCCGCACTCAGGGAATTTCAGCAAGGCGGCAGCAATGGCGTGCGCGTGGATGCGTCCGTGAACGGCCTGCGCCTGACCGGCATCGAATTCGATACGAAGACACTGCGCGTGATCGCGGAAGCAAGCGGCGCGGTGAAGGTGGCGGTGACGCAGTTGCCGAAAACGTGACTTTTTTCAAAACCGATTGCGTCAGCCGCCAAACTTGTAGTTCAAGCCGTAACGAAAGATATGGAACCGGTTTTCGAAGTGCCCGGCGCCCAAGCGCGTGATGGTCGGATTCGACACGTCCTGGCTTCCCGCATCGATATAAAGATATTCGGCTTTGGCGGTCCAGCGTTGGGCGAGCGCCGCCTCAATGCCGCCACCCACCGTCCAGCCGCCTGCGGTTTCGGTCCTGGACGCAAAACGTTGAATGACAGTGTCATCGAAATTGTTCTTCACGTTCACGAAGGCCGCGCCGCCGGTAACATAGAGGAGTGCCTGGCCTGTGTTGTAACCGAGGCGACCGCGCGCGGTGCCGTACCAATTTGTCCTGAAGCCGGAGGCCGTCGGCGCGCCATCATTCAAAAAAATGTACGCCCGCTTGTTCCCGAGATAGCCAATATCGCCTTCGAGACCGGCAACCCAGTTCGGGCCAAACTGCCAATTATATCCAGCCTGCAGACTACCGGTGACCCGGGCATAGGCAATATCGGAAGAAGCTCCGTTGTTGGGATCGGTCGGCCCGCTGAACACATCCTGTGACAGCCCCGCACCGACACTCAGCCCGGCATAGAATCCCGTCCAGTCATGGGCACGCAACAGGCCTGCGCCCATGC
>DASYSQ010000273.1:0-20557 GCA_036003145.1 Pseudolabrys sp. | reverse complement strand
TGCTCTCGTCATGGCCGGGCTCGTCCCGGCCATCCACGTCTGTCTTGCTGGAATGCTGTGAAGACGTCATGGCCGGGCTTGGCCCGGCCATCCACGTCTTGCTTAGTCGCAGAAAGACGTGGATGCCCGCGACAAGCGCGGGCATGACGAATAAGGGGGCAGTGCGTCATGGCCGGGCGTAGCCGTCCAAAGGACGGCGTGCTTTCGCACGCCTATGTCCCGGCCATGACGCTGAGGGTGCTGTCCGGCCACCCACGTCTTTGCTCTCGTCATGGCCGGGCTCGTCCCGGCCATCCACGTCTGTCTTGCTGGAATGCTGTGAAGACGTGGATGCCCGCGACAAGCGCGGGCATGACGAATAAGGGGGCAGTGCGTCATGGCCGGGCATAGCCGTCCAAAGGACGGCGTGCTTTCGCACGCCTATGTGCCGGCCATGACGCCGAGGGTGTGGCGTGCACGTCCGTTCAACCGCCAGTCTTTCATATTCAATTGTCAAACAGCAGCGCGCGCCGGCATGCCGGCTCGCGTAAAAAACATGCGTCATCACCCGTATTGTTTGGCGAGGCCCCGGGTAGGCCCGTCTTCCCGTTGTCTCCCCTCAAAGATGAGGGGGATGGCGCGCCAAGGGGCGCAACCATTGTTTTTGTATGCCCGCATTCCCTCTCGGAAATACGGGGCGCCGCTCGGCGCGCCATCCGGACAGGCTTGCGCACGTCCGGATTTATTTGCGGCGTCTTCCTTCCTGCGCCGGGCCGCGCTTTTCGTGGCCGCCCGTGACACACGGGACGGCCTCCGTCAGCCAGCTCCTGGCGGGCGGCCCCTATTGGCCACCAGGCGGAGCCCCGGCGCCGCCCGGGTGCGTGCTTTGCGAAGCACGCCCGCGGGCGCCGCATCCGGCCCCACCCCGCATGACGCCTCATGAGAGCGCCCCTCGGTGGACCGGACGGATAGGACTATATTCAGTATAGGATTAAAGTAAGAGAGCCTTGGCTGCTGGGCTATTGCCACCCTGGGACATTGCGCATGTCCGGCAAATGGTGGGCAATGCCTTTGTGACAATCGATGCAGGTCTTCTGACCCGTAAACAGGAAGCGCTGGTGCGCCTCAACGGCGCGCGGACTCTGGCGCGTGATATCCATCGACTGCGCGCTGTGGCAGTTGCGGCATTCCAGAGAGTCATTGGCCTTCATGCGCGCCCATTCGTGGGCCGCAAGCTCGAGGCGATGATCGAGGAATTTCTCGCGCGTATTGATGGTTCCGAAAAGCTTGCCCCACACTTCCTTCGAGGCCTGCATCTTGCGCGCGATCTTGTCGGTCCATTCGTGCGGAACATGGCAATCGGGACAGTGCGCGCGCACGCCTGATCGATTGTTGTAGTGCACGGTCGTCTTCAGTTCCTCAAACACGTTGGTGCGCATTTCGTGGCACGACGTGCAAAACGTCTCCGTATTGGTGAGCTCCAGAGCCGTGTTGAAGGCACCCCAAAAAAATATTCCGGCGATGAAGCCGGCAAGCACCAGAAATCCCAGGCCGAAGATCGAGCTCGGTCGAATCAACACGCCCCAGATTTCGAGGGCGAACGATAGCGCGCGGCGCCAAAATGACGGCCGCGGAGCATCGGTCGTCGTCATCGTGGGCTCCCGGGACCGTTCTGCTTCAAAATCGAGTCGATGTCGACGAAGTCGTTCTCGACCGGAGTTCGTACGTTGTGCTGAGGCACGTGACACTGGGTGCAGAAATATCGGCGCGGCGAAATCGAGGCCAGGAATTGACCGTCACGATCCGAGAAATGCGTGATGCTGACCATCGGCGCCTGGGATTCGTGGATGCGGGTTCGCGCGTGGCACGACAGACACTTATTCGCGTGAATACTGACCTCATAACCTTCTGTCGAATGTGGAATCACCGGAGGTTGCTCCGGATAATTCCTGGGCTCCCGCACCGACGTGTTCTGTTCGGGCGTTATCGGCGGCGGCGGCCCCTCCTGGCCAAGTGGAGTAGAGCCGCGCAGGGCGGAGAACGTCTGCGCCATGACGACGGTCGACAGAACGGCCACGATCGCTGCGGCGGCAAACAGTCGGAGATTGTGCGCCATGATCTCGCCCCCCTCACACGCGCTCGATGCGGACGGCGCATTTCTTGTAGTCAGTCTGAAGGGAGATCGGATCGGTCGCGTCGAGCGTTACCTTGTTGATGAGCTGACTCTCGTCGAACCACGGAACGAATACGACACCACGCGGCATGCGGTCGCGCCCGCGTGTTTCCAGCCGGGTGCGAATAAAGCCGCGCCGCGATTCAACCTTGACCTCTTCGCCGCGACGCATGTTGAGCTTCGCTGCATCGTCGGGATGCATGAAGCAGACGGCATCCGGAAATGCACGATAGAGCTCCGGAACGCGCCGGGTCATCGAACCCGAGTGCCAATGCTCAAGGACACGGCCGGTGACGAGCCAATAGGGATAGGTACTATCCGGAGATTCAGGCGGTGGTTCGTACGGTAACGCGAAAATCCGCGCCTTGCCGTCCGGGAAGCCATAAAATCTGACGCCCTCGCCCGGCTTTACGTAGGGGTCGAGACCCTCGCGATACCGCCAGAGCGTTTCCTTGCCATTGACAACGGGCCAACGCAGCCCACGAACGTCGTGATAGGTGTCGAAGGGAGCAAGATCATGCCCGTGGCCGCGGCCAAAGCCGGCATATTCCTCGAACAATCCCTTTTGCACGTAGAACCCGAATGCCTTCGACTCGTGATTCTCAAAATCCGGGGCCATGTCAGACAGTGGAAATTTGTCGACCTCTCCATTTTTGAATAGCACCTCGAAGAGCGTCTTGCCTTTGTACTCCGGTTTTTTGGCGATCAGCTCGGCCGGCCACACTTCCTCGATCTTGAAACGCTTGGAAAACTCCATCAGTTGCCAGAGATCCGAGCGCGCTTCGCCAGGAGCATTCACCAGCTGGTGCCAGAAATGCGTTCGCCTTTCAGCATTGCCGTAGGCGCCTTCCTTTTCGACCCACATGGCGCTCGGCAAGACCAGATCCGCCGCCTGTGCGGTTACGGTCGGATAGGCATCGGACACAACGATGAAATTCTCGGGATTCCGGTAGCCGGGATATCCTTCTTCGTTCATGTTGGCGGCTGCCTGCAGGTTGTTGTTGACCTGCACCCAGTAGGCATTGAGCTTGCCGTCGCGCAGCATGCGGTTCTGCAGCACCGCGTGGTAGCCCGGCGCCGGCGCGATCGTCCCTTCAGGCAGCTTCCAGATCGTCTCCGCTTTTTCGCGATGGTCCTTGTTGGTCACCACCATGTCGGCGGGCAGCCGGTGCGAAAACGTGCCAACCTCGCGCGCAGTGCCACAGGCTGACGGTTGCCCGGTAAGCGAGAACGGGCTGTTGCCCGGTTCAGAAATCTTTCCGGTCAGCAGGTGAATGTTATAGATGAGATTGTTGCACCAGACGCCGCGGGTGTGCTGGTTGAATCCCATCGTCCAGAAGCTGACAACTTTGGTTTTCGGATCGGCATAGAGGTCAGCGAGTTCGCGAAGGCGGTTGACCGGAACGCCGGACATTTTCGCGGCCTTCTCCAGCGTGTATTCCGAGACGAACTTTGCGTAATCCTCGAACGTGATGTCGGTTGCATCGCCGGCCTTCGACCGTCCCGCCGCCTTCACTTCAAGGGGATTGTCCGGCCGCAATCCATAGCCGATATCCGTCTGACCGCGTTTGAAAATGGTGTGTTTGTCGACAAAATCCTTGTTCACACGGTTTGTCGTGATGATGTGGTTGGCGATGGCGTTCAGAATCGCGAGATCGGTCTGTGGCGTGAAAACGATCTGCAGGTCTGCAAGATCGAAGGAGCGATGCTCGAATGTCGAAAGCACCGCAACGCGAACATGCGACGCGCTGAGCCGGCGATCAGTCACCCTGCTCCAGAGGATCGGGTGCATCTCTGCCATGTTCGAGCCCCACAGCACGAAAGCATCGGCGGCTTCGAAGTCGTCGTAGCAACCCATCGGCTCGTCCATGCCGAACGTCCGCATGAAGCCCACAGCGGCTGACGCCATGCAATGACGCGCGTTCGGATCGAGATTGTTTGAGCGGAAACCGGCCTTGAACAGCTTGTTGGCCGCGTAGCCTTCCCAGATCGTCCATTGGCCCGACCCGAACATGCCGACGCCGCTCGGCCCGCGCTTTGCAAGCGCGCTTTTGAACTGCTGGGCCATGACATCGAACGCTTCGTCCCAGGACACCTGGGTGAACTCGCCGGTCTTGTCGTATTTGCCATTTTTCTTGCGCAGAAGCGGATGCGTGAGGCGATCGTGGCCGTACATGATTTTCGAAAGAAAATATCCTTTGACGCAATTGAGGCCGCGATTGACCTCGGCCTTGGTATCGCCGTGGGTCGCAACAACGCGACCGTCCTTGGTCGCGACCATGACCCCGCAACCGGTACCGCAAAATCGGCAGGGCGCCTTGTTCCATTTCAGTTCGGTGATGGATCGGTCGGTAACAAGATTCTGCGCGGCCGCGGGCGCTGGCATTCCGCCCACCATTGCTGCCATCGCAGCAGCTTCCAGTTTCAGGAATTCACGGCGGTCCACTCGATTCCGACCCATATGGTCTTCTCCCAACTACCGCAATTGTTTATTTTTGCCGTCGTCGAACTCATCCCTCATCCGTGCCGTGAAATACCAGTGCTGCCGTCAGCACGTCCGGCATCATCGAAATCGTGTTGAGCGTGGCACCGATTGCACCGACATCCGGTGTTTCGATCACCACGACGAGCTTGCCCCTCGGATCGCGGCTGTAGATCTGTGTGTCGGGCAAGGCGTCGATTGCACGTGCGGCCGCGTCGAGGCGTTCGGGTCGTGCCTGAACAAGAATACTGGCAATCTCCACGGAACCCGGCGTGTTGTCGCCAGCCCTGGTCGTCCAGCGGCCATTGATGAATTTTCGGCGGTTAACGTTGCCTGCGATGGGTGTTTCGGCCACTGCGCACCTCACTTTGACGGTGGACCGGGCGGACCATTGATCGCCTGGTATATCCACACTGTAAGCCCCCAGGTGCCGACCGTCGCGACCGCGAGAAATGGCATCACCAAAGCGGTAACGATCAGGAACGCGTATATTTCCATTCGCCGCTTGTGCGATGCACTGTCGATATTTTGTGGCGCGCTCGACATGATGTCGCGGTCCCGGTCGTTAAATCCTGGGCAATGTTACGCGCCCTCGCTGGCGCAAGCGAGATGCCGATAAGATAATTCTATTCAATCGGGCAAATTTCGGCCGTGTTTGATCCAGGTCAAACAGCGGCAGTATTCGGCGCCGGAATTTCGCGAATAAGCGCTGAAACGTCAGTTCATCTGACCAAAGCGGTCGTCGAGCGCGTAACCGGCGCCCCGAACCGTGCGGATGGGGTCCGCCATCTGGCCGCGATTGATCGCCTTTCGCAGCCGGCCGACATGCACATCAACGGTGCGCTCGTCGATATAGATGTCCGATCCCCAGACCCCGTCGAGCAATTGTTCGCGTGAGAACACACGGCCCGGGCGCTCCATCAGGAACTCGAGCAGGCGGTATTCGGTTGGTCCGAGATCAACCGCACGTCCGTTGCGGGACACTCTTTTCTTCTCACGGTCCAGTTCGATGTCGCCGATGCTGAGTACGGTGGCGACCCGCTCGGGATTTGCTCGGCGCAACAATGCCCGTACGCGCGCCAGCAGCTCTGGCACCGAAAATGGCTTGACGATGTAATCGTCGGCACCGGTGGCAAGGCCGCGCACCTTTTCGCTTTCCTCGCCGCGTGCGGTCAGCATGATGATCGGCAACTGCCGCGTTTCAGGTCGCGCGCGCAGCCGGCGGCAGAGCTCAATGCCGGAAAGACCGGGCAACATCCAGTCGAGCACCACCAGATCGGGCGTGCTCTCCTTCAGGCGCGTATCGGCCTCATCGCCCCGGGCCGAAGTCTCAACTTCGTAGCCTTCGGCTTCGAGGTTGTACCGGAGCAGCATTGTAAGCGGTTCTTCATCTTCGACGATCAGGATGCGGGCGTTCATATGCATTTCCATTACCTGTCACCAGCCGTGCGCACCGCAGCGATGGTCGTGGTATCGCCTTTCGGCCGCTGGTCGGCAATTGGATGTCCCTCGATAATGTAGTGCACCGACTCAGCAATATTGGTCGCGTGATCGCCCATGCGTTCGATGTTCTTCGCGCAAAACATCAGATGGATGCAGAAGGTGATGTTACGCGGATCTTCCATCATATACGTAAGCAGTTCGCGGAAAACCGAGGTGCAGACCGCGTCAATTTCCTCGTCGCCGCGCCACACCATCATTGCCTTGCTGACGTCGCGTCGACCGTAGGCATCGAGCACCAGCTTCATCTGCTCAAGCACGAGATCGGTCATATGCTCGACACCGCGAATAAGCTTGGGCGGCGGAAATTCACCGTTGAGTGCGATGACGCGCTTGGCGATATTCTTGGCGAGGTCGCCGATGCGTTCAAGATCGTTTGCGAGCCGCAGCGCGCCGACAACCTCGCGCAGATCGACGGCCATTGGTTGACGGCGCGCGATGGTGAGTACCGCCTTTTCTTCGATCTCGCGTTGCAACGCGTCGATATTGGCATCTCCCGTCGCGACGCGTTGCGCCAGTGTGGTGTCGCGCTTCGCCAGCGCATCGACGGACTCTGCGACCTGTTTCTCGGCGAGGCCGCCCATCTCAGCAACCATGCGCGCGAGATCCTGCAGGTCCGTGTCGAACGCCTTCATGGTGTGGTCGGTCATCGTGTTCATCTTTCGCTCATATACGTTGGCAGGCGATCATGCGCTAGCCGAAGCGGCCAGTGATGTAATCCTGCGTGCGTCGGTCATTTGGGGTCGTAAAAATCCGGGTCGTCTCACCGAACTCGACAAGATCACCGAGATACATGAAGGCCGTGAAATCCGATACGCGCGCGGCCTGCTGCATATTGTGGGTGACGATTGCAATTGTGTAATCGTCCTTGAGTTCGTCGATCAGTTCTTCGATCTTGGCGGTCGAGATAGGATCGAGCGCGGAGCACGGCTCATCGAACAAGATCACTTCCGGCCGTACAGCGACGGTGCGGGCGATGCACAGGCGCTGCTGCTGACCGCCGGAAAGGGAAAGTCCATTGGCGCTGAGCTTATCCTTGACTTCTTCCCATAACGCAGCGCGTTCCAGGGCGTGCTTGACCCGATCTTCCAGCTCTGCCCTCGGGAGCCGCTCGTACAATCTGATGCCGAAGGCGATGTTCTCGAAGATGGTCATCGGGAACGGCGTCGGTTTCTGGAACACCATGCCGACTTTCGCGCGCAGCAGATTCAGATCCTGTGACGGCGAAAGGATGTCATCATTGTCGAGCCGCACGTAACCGGTGGCGCGTTG
Source organism: Pseudolabrys sp. (assembly GCA_036003145.1). Lineage (GTDB taxonomy): Bacteria > Pseudomonadota > Alphaproteobacteria > Rhizobiales > Xanthobacteraceae > Pseudolabrys. The sequence goes on along the minus strand of DASYSQ010000273.1, from coordinate 13,151 downwards.
GTTGGGATAAAGATCGTACATGCGATTAAGGATGCGCAGCAGTGTCGACTTGCCACATCCAGATGGCCCGATGAACGCGGTCACCTTGCCCTGATACAGGGGCACTGAAATATCCTTCAGCGCGCGGTGGTCGCCGTAAAAGAAATTCAGATCGCGGATAGAGATCTTCTCGGCCAGATCCTCCGCATTTCCCGGCGTGTGAGTAACGGTTGGTACAGTGATGGCTGCTACGCTCATGACGACCTTCTCTGGGCGGCAAGAATCCGGGCGATGATGCTCAGCGCAAGTACCGCCAAAGTGATGATGAGTGCTCCGGTCCAGGCCAGCTTTTGCCAGTCATGATAGGGACTGAGCGCGAACTGGAAGATGACGACCGGAAGGCTGGCGACCGGAGCATTCAAATTTGTGCTCCAGAACTGATTATTCAATGCGGTGAACAGCAAGGGCGCCGTCTCGCCCGAAATTCGTGCGACCGCGAGCAGTACGCCGGTGACCATGCCGGCACGGGCCGCACGATAGGCGACCTTCTGAATCATGAGAGATCGGGGCAGTCCAATCGAGGCCGCGGCTTCACGCAGGGTGTCGGGTACGAGCGTGAGCATGTCTTCGGTGGTGCGCACGACAACCGGCACCACGATAACTGCCAGCGAAATTGCCCCGGCCCAGCCGGAGAAATGCCCCATCTGCGCGACCATGACTTCATAGATGAAGAGTCCGACCACAATCGAGGGCGCGCTGAGCAGAATGTCATTGATGAAACGCACGACCGTCGTCAATTTATCGTAGCGGCCGTACTCAGCCATATAAGTGCCGGCCAACATGCCGAGCGGAGTGCCTATCAGCACCGCAATTGTTGTCATCACCAGGCTGCCGGCAATCGGATTGAGCAGGCCGCCTGCGGAACCGGGCGGCGGCGTCATTTCGGTGAAGACGGAAAGCGACAGGCCGCTGAAGCCCTCCCACAGCAGCACAGCCAGAATGACAACCAACCACGTCAGGCCGAAACCTGTCGCAGCATAGGCGAGAGCCATCGTGATCACGTTGCGGCGGCGGCGCTTTGTCTGCAGCGAGGAATTCATGGTCAGCCTCCGACCCGTGCGTTCAGTCGCAGCAGCAACAGCCGCGCGATGGCGAGCACGATGAAGGTGATCACGAACAGGATCAGACCGAGCGCGATCAAGGCCGACGTATAGAGGTCGCCGACCGCTTCAGTGAATTCATTGGCAATGGTGGCGGAGATGGTGGTGCCGGGAGCCAACAGCGATCCTGAGATTCGGTGCGCATTGCCGATCACAAAAGTGACTGCCATGGTTTCGCCGAGAGCGCGGCCGAGACCGAGCATAATTCCGCCAACCACGCCGACGCGCGTGTAAGGCAACACGACGTAGCGCGCGACCTCCCAGGTCGTACAGCCGAGCCCGTAGGCCGCCTCCTTGAGCACCGGCGGCACCGCTTCGAACACATCGCGCGAGATGGAGGTGATGAAGGGCAGCACCATGATTGCGAGGATCAGGCCCGCTGTGAAGATGCCGATGCCATAGGGCGGGCCAGCAAACAGGATCGAGAGGAGCGGAATGTTGCCGAACAGTTCGATCAGGAACGGCTGCACATACTGCTGCAGGAACGGCGCAAACACGAACAGGCCCCAGATGCCATAGATAATACTGGGAATACCCGCGAGCAGTTCGATTGCAATGCCGATCGGACGACGCAACCACATCGGGCACAGTTCGGTCAGGAACAACGCGATGAACAGGCCGACCGGGACGGCGATCAGCATCGCAATCAATGAAGTAACGATTGTGCCGTAGATCGGCGCGATCGCGCCAAACTGTTCGGTGACCGGATTCCAGACTTCTTGGTAAAGAAAGCTCACGCCGAACGTGCGCAGCGCCGGTAATGATCCCCAAACCAGCGAAACGATAATGCCGCCCAGGATAATGAGGACTGCGAGCGCAGCAGCGCGGGTAATGTGGCGGAAAACGACGTCACCCAAGCGCAAGCGCTGCAGAGCCTTGGCGCGGTCGACATGGTCGACGGCTGAAATCCCCGTACCCTGCAACGCCACGTCAACCACCGATCGCCTCCCCGTCGATAGCATCCGGCTCCCCTGGGCTCTTTGCCACTGCGGAGAGTTACTCAAGCCGCCCGCCCGCCGCAGCACAAGCCACCCGTCACCGGGGCGATAGAAACAAGGAAAGGGCGCCATGTGGCGCCCTTTCCTCACTTTTTGATCAGTTAGTCATCGCGAAAACGGGCTTGCCGCTCGCGTCCTTGATCTCATTCGCCCAGGTCTTCTCGACATCTTTGACCACGTTGGCGGGCATTGGAACATAGTCGAGCGCTTCGGCCGACTTGCCGCCCTCCTTGTAAGCCCAGGCGAAGAACTTGAGCGCCTCGCCGGTGGCAGCGATATCACTTGGCTGCTTGTAGACGAGGATCCAGGTCGCCGCCGTCATCGGCCACGAACTGTCGCCAGGTTGATTGGCAAGGATTACCCCGTAACCGGGCTGCGAATTCCAGTCGGCGTTTGCGGCTGCCGCCTGAAACGCTTCCGATGTTGGCGCGACTGCCTTGCCGGCCTTGTTGACCATCCTGGTAAAGGTCAGCTTGTTCTGCTTGGCGTAGGCATACTCGACGTAGCCGATCGAGCCTTTGGTGTTGGCGACATTGTTGGCCACACCTTCGTTACCCTTGGCACCGATTCCGCTCGGCCATTGCACCGATGTGTTGACGCCGACTTTCGACTTCCAGTCGGCGCTAACCTCGGCGAGGTAATAGGCGAAGTTGAACGTAGTGCCGGAGCCGTCCGACCGGTGCACGATCGCAATCGCCTGGCTCGGAAGTTTCACATCCGGATTCAGCTTTCTGATTGCCGGATCATCCCAGGCCTTGATGTCGCCAAGAAAGATCTTGGCAAGGGTCGGTCCGTCGATGGTCAGTTCGCCTGGCTTCACGCCATCGAGATTGATGACCGGCACAATGCCGCCCATCACCATCGGAAACTGCGCGAGACCGGCTTCATTGAGTTCCTTGCCCGGCAATGGCGCATCGCTGGCACCGAAGGTCACGGTCTTGGCTTTGATCTGTTTGATCCCGCCACCCGAGCCAATCGACTGGTAGTTCAGTCCGTTACCGGTGACCTTTTTGTACTCATCAGCCCACTTGGCATAAATCGGATAGGGGAAGGTAGCGCCGGCACCAGAAATGTCGGCGGCCTTGGCCGGAACAAACGCTGCGGCGGCGGCCACGACGCCTGCTGCCAGTGCGGTCCAGTGTTTCAAGGGTTCTCTCCATGTTTGCGGCCAAAGACGCACGCGGGCCGAACGAGACCCGTCGTCTCTGTCTCCATGCCCAATCGCACGGGCAGCCGCTGTTGCTCTAAAAGATGCTCTCCACACCGGCTTCGGACGTTTTTGTTCCGCTTAAGCGCTGGGAATTCCGAAGCCGAGGTCAGCCATAGGCGTCGCATGTCACCGTTCTATAAATCTTTGGTGACAGCCACATGACAACCTAACCTATTGAACCGGATCAGGAATCGTCTGCCGAGACGGAACCGCCGGTGCGAAATGGCAGGTGCATGATGAAGGCAGCGCCCGAGCCCAACGTGCTCTCAATCGTGAGACGGCCGCCGTGCCGGTTGAGCACATGCTTGACCAGAGCCAGCCCCAGCCCGGTGCCGCCTTGTGCGCGGCTGTCGACGACATCGACGCGATAAAAGCGTTCTGTCAGCCGTGGGAGATGTTCGGGAGCGATGCCTGGACCGTAGTCGCGTACCGCCACGCGTGCTTCCGGCGCGCCGCCACGTGTCTGCCCCTGCGCCAATGTGACATCGACGCGCTTTCCGGCAGCACCATACTTGAGGGCGTTTTCGACGAGATTTTCGAGAGCGCGAACCAGCTCGTCGCGATCACCGCGCACCGTCAAGGGATCTGACGGCGCCAGGACTTTGATCTCAACGCCACGATCGCGTGCCAGCGTCTGCAAGCCGTCGACCACCTGCCGCACGATCGGCGCAAGGTCGACTGGAATATTAGGCTGCAGATGGGCATTGAGCTCAATGCGCGACAGTGACAACAGGTCATCGATCAGGCGAGCCATGCGCGTCGCCTGACCCTGCATGATGCCGAGGAATTTTTCACGCGCCGCGGTGTCGTCTTTGGCCGTCCCCTGCAGCGTTTCGATAAAGCCGAGCAACGCCGCGAGCGGCGTACGCAACTCGTGGCTCGCATTCGCGATGAAGTCTGCGCGCATTTCCTCCACGCGGCGCAACGGGGTGAGATCGTTGAAAGTCATAAGAAGGATGTCCACGGCGCCTTCGTCTCCGGCCGCGAGCCGGACCGGTGTCACAAAGGCCTCGAACCATCGGTCGAGGGGTACGCGTTCGAAGAATTCGACACGTTGCGGCTCACGCCGTTTGGTGGCTCGACGGATGGCATCGACCAATTCCGGCATTCGCAAACTGATCAGCGCGGGGTCACCACGCCGCAACGCCGGCGCAATGCCCGCGGCTGTTTCGTTGAACGCGATCACGCGGCCCTCGCGATCAAGCACGATTGCAGCGCCAGGCAGACCGCCGATCAGTTGCTCGATCAACAAGGCCTGCGGTCCGGCAAGGGCGCGGTCTGCTGCGGGCGCGACACCGGCCGGGCTGACAGAAGCTGCCTGACCAAGCAAAGCCTGCCACGCGCCGCGCAACCGGCCCATCAACCCCATGGCGGAAGGAAAAACGCGGCGCTCGTCATCGGTCGCCATGATCAGTCGGCGTCGGTTTTTTCGGCCTCGAACTCACTACGGATCGGCTCGGTTACCGACTTTATCAGCTTCGGTTGGGCCATTCGCGTACCCTTCAAATTGAGCCATACTTCACGCATGCCGAGAATGGCCAGCGCAAGCACGAAGGGCGCGATGTAATAGAGCAATCTGAACAACAGCAGCCCGGCGAGCACAGATTCCTTGTCGAACTGCCATAGTGCAACCAGCATGGCGGCATCGAAGACACCGAGGCCGCCGGGCGCATGACTCGCGAAGCCGAGCAGCGTCGCCGATACAAACACCACTGCTATTGTCACGAAGTCGATATTGGGGTCCCCCGGAAGCAACATGTACATGGCAAGCGCGCAGAAGCCGAGATCAAGGATGCCGATGCCAATCTGCAGCAGTGTCGACGGCCCACTCGGTAAATGGACTTTCCAGTCGCCCTGACCGATTTCGCGAGGCGCGCTCCATACCCAACTTACATACGAGACGAGCACGACCAGAATGCCGATGGCGATACTGCGGTTGAGCCAGGGCGGCAGCTGGTCAATCGGCCCGGCAGCCTGCGGATGATAGGCGACGCCGAGACCAAGCACGGTGGCGTTGCCGAGCCAAAAGGTGAGCCCGGCGATAAAGCAGATCTTCGCCACTTCGATCGCATCGAGCCCATAAGTCGAATAGATGCGGTAACGCACAGCGCCACCGGTGAAAACCGTGGCTCCGATGTTGTGACCAATCGAATAGCTCGTGAAGCCGGTAAGCGCCGCAATACGATAAGGAATCTCGTTGCGGCCAATGGTCCGCAGAGCGAACCAGTCATAGAAGGTGAGTGTGAAGTACCCGCAAGCGACAAAAAAAGCTGCAGCGGCGATATGATGCGGCTCGGTCGCTTTCAGCGCCGCGATCACCTCATCGGTGTCGATATCGCGGAGCATATGAAAAAGGACGACACCCGCAATGGAAATGATGGCGATGCTCAGAATCAGGCCGATCCGATTCCAGCCAATCGTTTTCTGAAAAAATCGCGCCACCGCGCGCAGCCACTTGACCATCATTCCTCCGGTTGTAGCGCCGGCAACATCGGCTTCAACGCCGCGCGCCCCGAAAAGCGTACCTTTGCCCGACCCCTAGCAGAACTGACACCATTGGGCGAGTGGACTGCACACGGTTCCAGTAGTCTGCTAAATTGTCCTTAATAATAAGGTCATCGCCAAACAATTATGGCAGCGGCCATTCGGGAGAAGCTCATGAAAGAATCCAAGGTCGTTCTGGCTCGCCGCGCTGTCCTCAAAACGGCCGGGCTAGGCGTCGGTGCCGGGCTTTTATCCGGCGCGGCAACGCCGGCGCAAGCCGCATCCGACGGCGAAATCTGGAGCGCCGAATATTGGACGAAAAAAGGCGATGTTCCGCTTTATATTTTCCGCAAGCGGCTTGGCGCGCCGAAAGCCGGTGAGGCACCGCGGCCGGTGCTCTTCCTGGTGCACGGCTCCTCCGTCACTTGGCGCATCTTCGATCTCGATACGCCCGGCCACGGCGAATACTCAATGATGAACGTGTTCGCGCGCTGGGGCTTCGATGTCTGGACCATGGATCACGAGAATTACGGCAAATCCGGCCGCACCAGCGGCAATTCCGACATCGCGAGCGGCGCGCAGGACCTCAAGGCCGCAATGCCCGTGGTCGCGAAGGAAACCGGGCGTCAGAAAGTGCATTTCATGGGCGAGTCCTCCGGTGCGTTGCGCGCCGCGCTCTATGCGACGACCGAACCGGAGCATGTCGACCGCCTGGTGCTGGCGGCATTCACCTACAAAGGCACCGAGTCACCGACATTGAAGAAACGCGCCGAACAGCTCGAATATTTTCGCACCCATAATATGCGCAAGCGCGATCGCGCCATGATCGAGGGCATTTTCACACGCGACAAACCCGGGACCACCGATCCTGCCGTCGGCAAGATTCTGGCCGATGTTGAACTGCAATACGGCGATCAGGCACCCACCGGCACGTATCTCGACATGACAGCCAACCTTCCGGTGGTCGATCCCGCGAAAGTGCAGGCGCCTGTCCTGCTCGTCCGCGGCGAGTACGACGGCATTGCGACTGTGGAAGACCTGTTCGACTTCTACCGGCAGCTTCCGCACGGCGACAAGCAGCTGGTGATCTTGCCAAACACCGCGCATTCGGTCGCGGTGGCGATCAATCGCCATCTGTTCTGGCATGCGGTGCGCGGCTTTCTTGACATGCCGGCAGTCACGGCGATCTAAAGCTTTGCAGTGAAAAACTCGTGCAGCGCGGCCGTAGTTTCCGCCGGTGCCTCATCGGAAAGATAGTGACCTGACGGGACGGTCTTTGCGGCAACGATGTTCAATGCATAAGCTTTCCAAATTTCTGCGGGGCCCGGCTTGCTGTTGCGTCCGACGCCACCGGTCGCACCCCACAGCAGAAGCACCGGGCATTCGATTTTGCGGTCGGCCACGAAATCCCTGGTGTCCATCTCCAGATCGATCCCGGCTGCGGCGCGATAATCTTCGCAGATAGCGTGGATAGTCTCCGGGTTTCGGAAGCAGCGTTTGTATTCGGCAAGGGCGTCCTTATCGAAGAAGCTCAGTCCCTGTTTGGTCTTCGCCAGTTTCTTTTCGATAAACCAGTTGGGGTCGGCACCCATCATCCGTTCTGGCAAATCATAAGGCTGAATGTTGAAGAACCAGTGCCATGAGAACGTCGCCCATTGCTTGTTGATGTTGTTGTACAGATGGTGTTGCGGGATGATGTCAAGGATCGCCGCGCGCAACACTTTTTTGGGATGATCCAGGCACATGCGATGCAGAACGCGGGCACCGCGATCATGACCCGCCGCATAAAACTTGTCGAAGCCCAGCGCGGCCATGACCTCGACCTGATCTTGCGCCATTGCCCGGAATGAGTAGCCCGAATGATCCTCGCCGCCCGGCGGTTTTTCCGAATCGCCATAGCCCCGCAAATCCGTACACACAACGGTGAATTCGCGCGCCAGCGCTGGCGCAACCTTGTGCCACCAAAGATGAGTAAACGGATTGCCGTGCATCAGCAGCAACGGTGGCCCGCTTCCGCCGGTAACGGTAACGATGCGGGCGCCACTGGTTTTGATGTCGGATCGGCTGAAGCCTTCGAGCATAACTGAACCTATATGACTGTCATGGCCGGGCATAGCCGTCCAAAGGACGGCGTGCTTTCGCACGCCTATGTCCCGGCCATCCACGTCTTGCGTCGAGCGAATTTAAAGACGTGGATGCCCGCGACAAGCGCGGGCATGACGTTGAAGGGATTGTGCCAAAATCAAATCAGGCCAAAAGAAAACCCCGGCTTCGCTTGGCAAAGCCGGGGTTATTTCCCGTCCATGGTCTGCTCGCTCAATCGCAGACCGTGATGCGGCGCACGCGCGGACCAACGGGCGTATTGACGAGTTGCTTGGTGACGTAGCAGTCGGAAGCGATGACAGTCGTGGGCGCTATAATGCCGACGCGCCAGCCATAGCCGCCATGGAAATGGCCGTGACCATGGCCGCCGTGCATATGAGCGGAAGCAGAGGTCGGGATCAAAGCGGCGGCACCAATCGCAACGATGGCACCAAGGGCGAGGGTGAGTTTGCGGAACATGACGGTTCTCCTGTCTCGAGGACTTGGGGTTGCTCGGGATGTGGTTGTCACATCCTGAACTTGGGTCGCCGGCGCCCCGGGAAAGGTTCAAAGCCTGTCGCCGGCCGGGCCGAAAACCGCCGCGTCACGCTTTATTCACGCCAAAAACGGGCAAATGCCGGGTCTTTGCGGGTCTGGCTTGCCGAGCCGCGCCCGAAAAGGGGAAACTGGCGTTCATCCGGGGGGCGAACCGGTGCATGCAAATTCCCTCGATTTTGATTGAACCTGGGCGCCCCGCCGAGCGACCCATGCACGAGCCGATTGTTCTGCGATGCAAACGACTTCGGATGAGGTTCTGATATCGCGTATCGCAGGCGGCGACCGGCTCGCCATGCAGGTGCTGTACGCACGGCACCATGTTCGCGTGTACCGGTTCGTTCTTAGACTGGTACGCAACGAAGCGACGGCGGAAGACTTGATCAGCGAGGTGTTCCTCGACGTCTGGCGTCAAGCCGGGAAGTTCGAGGGGCGTTCCGCCGCTTCGACATGGATGCTGGGCATCGCGCGCTTCAAAGCCCTGTCGGCACTGCGACGCCGGCCGGAAGAAGAGCTGGATGACGAAACGGCAGAGCAAATCGAGGATCATGCTGACGATCCCGAAACGGCCCTGGCGAAGAAAGACAAGGGGTCGGCCTTGCGGCAATGCCTGGCCAAGCTCTCAGCGGACCACCGGGAGATCATCGACCTCGTGTACTACCACGAGAAGTCGGTGGAAGACGTAGCCGAGATTGTCGGCATTCCGGAGGCGACCGTGAAGACGCGCATGTTCTACGCGCGCAAGAAACTCTCCGAGCTCCTGAAGGAGCAAGGAATAGATCGAGGTTGGCCATGAACGCGATGAAACAAGAAGCGCCCGAGCGCCAGGAAATCGAAGAGCTCCTGCCGTGGCATGCGGCGGGAACGTTGAGCCGCCGCGATGCCCAGCGTGTCGAAGACGCCCTGGCGAACGATCCCGAACTTGCCAGTCGTTATGCGCTGGTGCGCGAGGAACTAGGCGAAACAATTCGTCTTAATGAGACGCTGGGTGCGCCGTCCGCGCGCGCGCTCGAGAAGCTATTTGCCAAGATCGATGCCGATCCTGCCCGCCCGCAGGTTGAGTCGCTCAATCTCGGCAGCCGCATCGGTGAGTTCTTTGCGAGCCTGTCGCCACGAACGCTGGCATGGTCGGCGAGCGCCGCCGCAATTGCGATTCTGCTGCAGGCGGGATTCATCGCGGACATCATGCTGAAGGAAACGAAAACGGGCGGCTACGAGACCGCCTCCGCTCCAACCACCGATCCTGGTGTTGGCGCCTTCACCTTGATCCGCTTCGCGCCGCAGGCGACGTCGGACGACGTCACAAAATTCCTCGAAGCCAACAAACTATCGATCGCTGCCGGACCGATGGCCGGCGGATTGTACAAGGTCCGCGTCGCGGTGACCGGAATTCCGAAGGGCGAACTCGCCAATATCGTGAAGAAGCTGCAGCAAGACAAAGTCGTCGGCTTCATTGCCACGACCGAGTGAGACGAACGGCACAGCCGTCATCGGAGATCGCATCATGCGTGCGCAACGAACCGCCCTGCTCTGCCTGATTGCAGCACTCACGTTCATGTCTGCTGAACGCGCCTTTGCGCAGAAAATGTTCAACCGCGGTCCCTCGTCCGATGTCGGCAGGCCGATCGGACCTTCAGGAGGCGGCGGCGGCTTTCGCGGTGGCGGATTTGGCGGCCCCGGCTGGGGCGCCGTTGTGCCCGGCATTATCATGACGGCACCGCAAGGCTATCCGTCTAACGGCCCTATCATCGACGATGGTCCGTCAGGGCCCCGCCGTTCGCAGCAAACGAGCCGCCGCGGCGCGAGTGGCGCCCCGCCGGCCAATGAGCGCAGACTCGTGCCGGACGAAGTTGTGATCGAGCTTTCCAACTCCGCCAGTACGCAGCAAGTCGACGCGCTGCAACGGCGGTTCAACCTGACGCGCATCGAAAGCCAGACATTCCAGTTATCCAATACAACGCTGTATCGCTGGCGCATTCCGGACCGCCGTTCGGTCGGTACGGTCGTGCGCGCGCTTGAAGGTGACCGCCTCGTAGCGTCGGCGCAGCCGAATTATCTTTTTACGCTTCAGGAAGACGCGGGAAGAGGCGAAGGCGATCCTGCCCAATACGAAGTTGCCAAATTGCGCCTGCCTCAGGCACACGCGATCGCCAGAGGCAATAATGTGCTGGTTGCGGTGATCGATTCAGGGATCGACGTCAATCACCCTGAGCTGGCCGGCTCAGTCGCAGAGAGCTTCGATGCGCTCGCAATCCCGGGATCACCACATAAACACGGCACGGCCATCGCAGGATTGATCGCAGCGCACGCCAAGCTCATGGGTGCTGCTCCAGACGCAAAAATACTGGCTGTCCGTGCATTCGACGCGAAGGATGCCGGTGCGGAAAGCACCACATTCAATATTCTCAAGGGTATGGACTGGGCAGCGGCGCATGGCGCACGGGTCATCAATATGAGTTTCGCCGGCCCGCCCGATCCGGCAATCCACCGGGCCCTCGAGGCCGCGCACAGGAAAGGCATTGTGCTGGTGGCAGCCGCCGGCAATGCCGGAGCGAAGTCGCCACCGCTCTACCCGGCCGCCGACCCGACGGTGATTGCAGTCAGCGCGACTGACGCCGATGACAAGCTGTTCGAGCCGTCGAATCGCGGCCGTCACATCGCGGTGGCGGCCCCGGGCGCGCAAATTCTGGTCGCCGCCCCCGATAGCAGCTACGACGTCTCATCCGGCACTTCCTATTCCGCAGCCGAAGTGAGCGGCATCGTGGCGCTGATGATTCAGCGCAAGCCTGACCTCACACCCGATCAGGTGCGCAGTATCCTGCGGGCAACCGCAAAGGATCTCGGACCAAAAGGGTCCGATATGATGTTCGGCGCCGGTCTCGTCGACGCCTACGGCGCCCTCACGGCGAAAAGCACGCCATTAACCGCAACCGGCCCCCGCCCCATCGAACGCGTGAGCACCGGGGCACGCTGACGCGTTTTTCCTTCGTCATGCCCGGCACTCGCGTCCGGCCTTCGGCCGGCCGGAGCACAAGCCTTGTGCCGGGCATCCACGCTCTTCGAACGGCTACGCCCGGCCATGACGGTGATTCACTCCCGCCGACGTGCCCCACTTGCGATCGCGATGCAATACTGCCACCTGTGTCGAAGGAAACATCAGAGACACGATGACCGCGCCCGACCCGCCGATGACGATGCCGCTGCGCGTGGTGCGCAACATCCAGATCGCCGACGGCATCCACCTCGTTGAATTCTGCGACCCTCGAGGGATTCCGTTGCCGGAATTCACCGCCGGCGCACATATCGCTATCCGGGTTCCGAACGGTTTGTTGCGCAAGTATTCGTTGTGCAACGACCCGGCCGAACGCAACCGTTATCAGATCGCGGTGAAACGCGAGATCAATGGCCGTGGCGGATCGTGCAACCTGATCGATAACGCAAAAATCGGCGACGAACTGACGGTGACGGCGCCGGTGAATGACTTCGCCTTGCCGCCACGCGCGCAGGACTTTCTGTTCATTGCCGGTGGCATCGGCGTGACGCCGATCATGGCGATGATTCGACAGATTCAGGCGGAAGGCAAACGCTTCCGCCTGTTCTACTGTTCACGCTCACCGGAAGCGACTGCGTTCCGCGACGAACTGAGCGTGCCACTGTTCAAGGATATGGTCACAATTCACTACGATCAGGGCGACCCGTCGCGCTCACTCGATCTGCGTCCGATCCTGGCCGAACGGAAAAACCGTGAGCACCTTTATTGCTGCGGACCACGCCCGCTGATGGAAGCTGTGCGCGCCATGACCGACCACTGGTCATCGACCGCTGTGCATTTCGAGGCGTTCAGCGAAGCAGAGACACACAAGGCAGATGACAAGCCGTTCAAGGTGCGGCTCGCGCGTTCTGGTGCAGTGCTCGATGTTCCGACGGATAAGACAATCCTCGAAGCCCTGCGCGAGCATGGGCTCGATGTTCCGAGTTCCTGCGAAACCGGCACCTGCGGCACCTGCCGCACCAAATTACTGGCAGGCGAGGCCGATCACCGCGACCTTGTGCTGGCGGAGCATGAACGCAAAAACACCATCATGATTTGTGTCTCGCGCGCCCGCAGCGACGACATCATCATCGACCGTTGAGCTATTCCTGAATCACGCGCAAATAGGCGCGCACCGCGCGGGCATCTTCCTCACTGAACTTGAAATTTGGCATGTCGGGGTGACCTGTCGAAATTCCGCGCTCGAGCGCCCGCGGAAACTCATCGAGATCGATCTTGCGGCCAAACGTGCGAAACGGCGGTGCGTCAGGGTGCCGGCTTTTGCCTCTGGTGCCGACTGCATGGCAGCGCCCGCAGAATTCCGCGACCAGCGCCTGGCCGTGGCTGACCGGATCCTGCGCATGCGCCGGAAAGCCGGCGGCGGTCACCATGCCCAGCAGCGAGACGATCGTCGGCAGGCGTTTCATCGCAAGATCTTGATCGAGAGGAATGGTGCGCCGGAAGGAATTCGATGCGCCTTGGCCGCAGGCGCAAATCTACGGAAGATACTCTATAGCATGGAAGCCAGGATCTAGAAGCGCGGTTGATGAGCGTGAGCGGCCTTCAAGGCTTGGCAATCAATTGAACGTGCGCAGGAGCTGATCGCTGATCGGTTTAAGCAGATAGCTCATCATCGTGCGACTGCCGGTCTG
>DASYSQ010000272.1:0-4049 GCA_036003145.1 Pseudolabrys sp. | reverse complement strand
GGGCATCACGCTCAAGCGCGGAAAGCAATCGACAGAATGTATCACTCGGTCATGGGTCGGATAACTGTTGCCGACGAGGTGATCAAGTAATGGTCGATGTCCGCTAATGATCGAAAGCGGATATCCCATAGTGCATTGATTTCAAGCCACGAAAACCTGACTTCATTTCTATTGCTTGCGTCCAAACAATTGCCGCGATGTCCGCTTTCTGCCGGTGATCGCTGCCGAGCTCAATCCGGTTTCAAAGCGCAGTGGCTAAGGGCCATGGCACAGATCTATGGCACAGATCTATGGCACAGATCTAAAGCAGCGCTTCATACGGACGTATAGGTCTGGGAGTCCATGGTCCAACTCGACTCGTCGATAGCCGGCCGGACATAGTTGTACCTGAAAGTGCTGAGGTGCCTGCACAGTCGGAGCGTGGTTATGCATATCCTCTTTTATTTTGCGGTCGTGGGCTCGGCGCTGATTGCGTTGCTGTTCGTTACAGACGCCACGCTGGAGAAAGGTGCGCAGGCAATAGTCACCACCCAGCGGGTCGGTCTGCCAGAATCCCATCTCCCTGATCCGACACGAAACCTCACCTCCACGCCGGCACCTGCGCCCGACATGACGTCGCCGCTCGTGCTGGTTGCCGCACCGAAGGTCCAACCGGCGCCTGAACTTCCGGCAGTCGAGCCTGCGGCGCGTGCCGCGAGGGCTGAGGCGCCATCCCAGACCAATCGTGTCACCGATAGACGGCCGCCAGCAGAATACCGACAGGACCACGGCTCGCCGCGAAATTTCGGTTTGGCCGGCATGTGACAGCTTCTTGATCCGGCATACCGCGCGGGGATTTTCGCCGCGACAACGAAAACCGGGGTTGCGCCGGGCTGAAGTCCTTCGCACTATTTTAAATTTTGCAAATTGACCTCTTCGGCGTCCCGGCTCTCATCACCAATTCAGGGGTAAACGGGCAACCCCATCCGTCCCGCAAATTGCCCGCACCTATGGCCCTTGGTCGCCCATCCCCGGCCTTTACGCGCCGAGGCGTTATTCGACAAGGCGTGGAAGCTGCCGGACGTGGAGATGGTCGCAGGGCAATGATGTCCGGAGCACTCCATGAAAAACGGACGCGAATGACCCAAAGCGGTCACGCCGATCGCGCAACTTCTAAGAGCGCGCCCAGAGTGTTACTCTGTCGTCATGCTGGTGCGCGAGCCCATCCTCGTCGTTGGTGGTGGCTTCGGCGGGCTTACAACAGCTCTCGCCCTTGCTCGCCGATCGTACAGGACGCGAGTGCTCGAAGGCTCGCCTGAATTCGGCGCCATCGGCTATGGCATCCAATTCGGACCCAACGTCTTTCATGTGTTCGATCATATCGAGGTGACGGAACAGGTCCTTGCCATTGCGGATTCGCCCGCGGCTGTGGTGATGCTCGATGCCCTCGACGGCCGGGAACTAGTACGGATTCCAACCAGGGCATCGTTTCGGGCGCGCTTCAAATATCCATACATCATCGTTCACCGCATCGATCTGCATAATGTGCTGCTTAATGCCTGCCGGGCCAGTGACGCGATTGACCTTGTGTCCGACGCCATGGTGAACGACTTCGAAGATCGTGGCGACGGCGTCGCGGTGACTACCGCGGATGGCCGTACCTTTTCGGGCCAGGCTTTGGTTGCAGCCGATGGATTTCGCTCGCTGTTCCGCGCGAAACTTTTCGGCGACAGTGAACCGCGGCCTGTCGGCTATGCGGCGCTCCGCACTATCGTTCCGATGACTGAACTTAAGGTTGATGTCCCGCGCGATAGCGTCGTGTTGTGGGGTGGACCCGGCTACCACGTCGTCCACTATCCGCTGCGCCACGGCTCGCAGTTCAACATTGTGGCCGTGTTTCGTACACCAACCCATGCCGAGAGAGCCAATGTCGAGACATGTCGCAACGAGCTTGAACACATATACCGTGATGCCCATCCGTCGGTGCGCGCACTGAATGGCATGATGGATTTCCGGTGGCGTCGCTCTGTTGCCGATCGCGATCCCGTGCGGCATTGGCACAGAGGCCGCGTGGTGCTCCTCGGCGACGCAGCGCACGCCCCGCTACAATCGTTGGCGCAGGGCGCCTGCATGGCGATCGAGGATGGCCTTTGCCTGGCCGAGTTGATTCACGCGGCTGAAGGCGATTTCGCTGCCGCCTTCCGCAGGTTTGAGGCCCTCCGATTTACCCGGACCGCGCGGGTGCAACTGGAATCCCGTGCCATCTGGGATTGGTTGCTCCACGCCGACGGGGCCGCCCGCGACGCGCGCAACGCGACGGTGGCCGATTGGGACGAGGCGCATATGTTCGATTGCCTGTCATGGCTGTATGACGGCGTCCGGTTGCCGATCAGAGCTGGCCACTAAGCCGAACTGGGGGGACGGGTCGAGATGCCCGCTATTGGCACAAAGCGGGCATTGGGATGGGTGGTAATATTCTGCCGCAGCGATCCAATTTCCATGTTCCCGGAACGAATTCAGTTATGCCGCATTGCCCTCGAAGTGGTGTGTAAAAAGACGTAGGCGGGGTGGACTAATGTCCGCAGGGGATAATTATCTGGCTAAGAGTCTCGAGCTTCTCGGCAAAGCGGAAACCGAAAACGATCCAACGCTAAGGGCCGAGTTTGAAAATTTAGCCGCTGCGTTTCGGCGCCTTGCAGAGCAGGCAGGGCGCAATCAGAATTTTCTTAAGTTCGATCTTACTGGGGACGGCGATCCAAAGCGCAATCCTTAAAAGCCCGCCCAGTTTCCAGCGAAGACGTACCAAAATCATCACGTAGGCCCGAGGTGAACGTTTATTCAATTCGGGTGTTACTAGCCTATGGGAGAAAGAACAGGCAGCAAGTGTCGAAAGCGAATGAATGGAACTTACTGAAAAACCAGTTCGATGCGCTGGCACATGATCAAAGTGTGGACGCCGACAATGTTGAAAAACTCTTTGATATGGAATTTCGTCGCCGCTTCGCCGAATTGATAAACCGGACCCGCGAACCATCGACGCAGAATCGGGACATCGGTTCCCGCGCGTTTCATAGGGACCCGTTTTCAGAGATTTGAAAGATGAACGAGCGTGACCAGGAACTTTTAGACAAGCAACTGTGGGGAGTTAGTCCTAGTCCTCCGCGGAACGGCGGCAGAACAGGTGTGGCGTTCATCGCCGTATTTTTAGTTGGTATCGCAATCGGCGATATTCTTTTTGTGCACGAAAGTACGCGAACAGAAACCGCGTCGCATTCCATGACGGCAGCGCTTCTCCTTCTAAACGGTATACCGCCTACCGCGCGGTAAAGAATTGGGCCCGTCGACGCAGCGGCAGAGTGTTAGCTGGATCGCGCCCATGAGCAATGTTGCCTCAGGGTAGTGGCACCAGCTCCGCTGGAAATGTCTTCATGTCCTCTGGTACTGCGACGTGAAGTCCGTAGATCACCGACACGTTTTGCGTTTCGGGTTGCATCTGGGTGACGGCAACAGGCTTGCCAGCCGGAGCCATGACACTGATTAAAACGCCCGCAGTGACCAAAACGATATTGAGCACCGTTCGCATATGAGCCTCCTGTCGGACGGCTCCCCACTAGGCGCATATTTGCTCCAGTCATCCAAAGCGTGAGTGAGCGGCTTCACAGAGCTAGACATTTTTCTGGTTCGCGATGACGAGCGCCTTCCCCGAATTTCACACCAGAACTGCTTTGGAACCCGCCCGGACAATGAACTCGAACCGGGTTCTAAAGCCGCCTACCCTTCAAATAGCGTAAGCTGTCGATGCAAGGTGATTTGGATCATATTGAGCGGCATAAAATGGCCGGCCGCGTGCCAAGGAGCGGAAAAAAGTGCGCCGCACTCCACCTGTGGGCTAGCTACATGCAAGTCGAGATTGCCAGTGACCACCCTTAAGCGCGGGAAAAAGCGAGGGCATAATGGGTAGCGATGGCGGGCTAGAGGGGCTTCAGAAACGATTGCGCGTTTTCCACACTTCGTATGAGGCCGGTCAAAAATCAGACAGCGTTAAGCGGCGCGCCATGCGCCAGTCGCTT
>DASYSQ010000271.1:0-5590 GCA_036003145.1 Pseudolabrys sp. | reverse complement strand
CGTTCCGGCAGCGGCGATGGGCCTTGACATCAAACGCCTGCTTAAGACGACCCAGCCGATGCAACGAGCTTGCGGCGCGGACGTACCGCCGGAGGAGAATCCCGGTGTGCAACTCGGGATCGCATTGGGCATTGCGGCAACGCGCTTTGGTCGCGACAAGGTGACGATCATCACCTCACCAGGCATTGTCGATCTCGGCGCCTGGCTGGAGCAACTTCTGGCGGAAAGCACCGGAAAGCACAGGCGCGGGCTGATCCCGCTCGCAGACGAGCCGCTCACAACGCCCGAACACTATGGCGCCGACCGATTCTTCGCTTACCTGGAGCTGGACGGGCAACACGATGCGGCGCAGCGGGAGGCGATAGCGGCGCTGGAGCGGGCCGGCCATCCTGTTGCGCGCATCAGTGTGAAGGATATCTGGGATATCGGCCAGGAATTCTTTCGCTGGGAGATGGCGACAGCCGTTGCCGGTGCGATCATCGGAATCAATCCGTTCGACCAACCGGATGTTGAGGCGAGCAAGGGCAAGACGCGCGCACTCACTGACGAGTATGAAAAATCGCAGAGCTTTCCGAAACAGGAGCCAATATTCCGGGAAAACGGTCTCGCTCTCTATGCAGATCCGCGCAACGCTATCGAACTTGGTCGACACAACACGCTGACCGGATATCTGAATAGTCATTTTGGCCGCGTGCATGGCGGAGTGAAATCAGGCGATTACGTGGCACTGCTCGCTTACATCGAACGCGATGAGCCGCACAAACGGACCTTGACCGCGATGCGCGCTCGCCTTCGCGACAAGACGCGCGCCGCTACCTGCATCGGGTTCGGACCCCGCTTCCAGCATTCGACCGGGCAAGCTTACAAGGGTGGACCGAATTCCGGTGTGTTCCTGCAGATCACCTGTGATGATTCGGCTGATATCAATGTGCCAGGCCATTCTTACAGCTTCGGTGTCGTGAAGACTGCGCAGGCCAGCGCCGACCTCGAGGTATTGGTAGAGCGAGGACGCCGCGCATTGCGCGTTCATCTCAAAGACGTTGCCGCCGGGTTGACGGAGCTTGCCCGAGCAATGGATGCAGCGCTCGAATAGCGCATTTTACGGGTAAAGGAGTGAAAGAAATGCAGATCGGCGTGATCGGACTCGGACGTATGGGCGGCAACATTTCTCGCCGCCTGATGAAAGCCGGACACACCTGCATCGTATTCGACGCCACCGCCAAGCTGCGCGAGACGCTCGCGAAGGAAGGCGCCACGGCAGTTCAGTCACTGGAAGATGCGGTCAAAGCCCTTAAGGAAAAGCCGCGTGCGGTGTGGTTGATGTTGCCGGCCGGCCAGATCACCGAAGAGACGGTCGGGCGTCTCGGCGATCTGTTGGAGCAGAATGACATCATCATCGATGGCGGCAATTCACTCTACAAAGATGATATCCGCCGTGCCAAAGAACTGGCGGCGAAGGGCATTCGCTATATCGATTGCGGCACATCTGGCGGTGTATGGGGTATCGACCGCGGCTACTGCATGATGATCGGCGGTCCAAAACAAGCTGTGGACCATCTCGATCCGATCTTCGCAACGCTCGCGCCCGGGCTCGGCGATATTCCGCGCACACCGGGCCGCACCAAAGGCGATAGCCGCGCCGAGCGTGGCTACATCCATGCCGGATCGGCAGGCGCCGGGCATTTTGTCAAGATGGTGCATAACGGGATCGAATACGGACTGATGCAGGCCTATGCCGAGGGCTTCGATATCCTGCGCAACAAGGACTCCAACAATCTGCCTGAAAGCGAGCGCTTCACGCTGAACCTGCCGGACATAGCCGAAGTCTGGCGGCGTGGCAGTGTTATCTCATCGTGGCTGCTTGATCTCAGCGCCGCTGCATTGGCGAAAGACCCTCAGCTAAAAGACTTCTCCGGTTTCGTCCAAGATTCTGGCGAGGGACGATGGACGGTCCAGGCCGCGATCGAGGAGGCGGTGCCCGCCGACGTACTCTCCAGTGCGTTGTACGCCCGATTCCGTTCGCGGCGGCAACACACGTTCGGCGAAAAGATGCTCTCGGCCATGCGCTTCGGCTTTGGCGGACATGTCGAAGGCCAGGAATCGATCGAGCCCGAACCGAAGCCCGACCAATCGCAAGGCCGCTCGGCAGCCAACAAAGCCGCGGAATAGCGTCATGCTCGACAAGCCGTCCCCGATATCGTCGACCGTGCGGGTGGCCGAGGCGCCGCCGCGACGGCAGGCCCAGCCTGCCGATCCCTGCGCCATGGTCATTTTCGGCGCCAGCGGCGATCTGACCAAGCGTCTGGTTGTCCCGGCCCTCTACAACCTCGCGCGCACCAAGTTGCTGCCGGAGAATTTTGCGCTGATCGGCGTCGCGCGTACGGAGGAAAGCGCGGAAAGCTGGCGCGGCCACCTACACGACATGCTCGAAAGTTTTGTTGGCAACGCGGCAGCCGAGTTCGACGTCAACCACATCGACGAGGATGTGTGGAAAAGCCTCGCCGGGAAGATGTCCTACATCCATGGCGACCTGACCAGGCCCGAGGTGTACGAGAGGCTTAGTGGCGCGCTTGACAAGGCCGCAAAAGTGCACGGCACACAGGGCAATGTGATCTTCTATCTTGCGGTCGCCGACAGGCTCTTTAGCACCGTGGTGGATGAGCTCAGCAAGGCAAACCTGACCGGTCAGAACGAGGAGCAGAACGGCAAGCATCAATTCTGGCGCCGCGTCGTGGTCGAAAAGCCGTTTGGCCACAGTCTGAAATCCGCGCGCGAACTGAATGCCGCGATCCTGCGTACGTTGGACGAAAATCAGGTTTTTCGGATCGACCACTTTCTGGGCAAGGACACGGTCCAGAGCATCATGGCGTTTCGCTTCGCCAATGGGCTGTTCGAGCCGATTTGGAACCGCGATCGCATCGATCACGTGCAGATCACGGCAGCAGAGACGGTGGGCGTGGAGAACCGCGGTAAATTTTACGAGGTGACCGGCGCGTTGCGCGACATGGTGCCAAACCATGTTTTGTCGTTGCTCACGATGGTGGCGATGGAGCCGCCCACCGGTTTCGATGCCGCTGCAATTCGCTCAAAGAAAGCCGAGGTGCTGGCCGCGATGCCGGCCGTCAAGCCGGATCAGGCTGTGCGCGCCCAGTACGGCGCCGGCACGGTGCTGGGCAAGGCGGTGAAATCCTATCGGCGGGAACCAGATGTGGCGCCAGACTCGAACGTCGAGACCTACGTCGCAATGCAGTTTGAGATCGACAATTGGCGCTGGGCTGGGGTGCCGTTTTATATCCGCACCGGCAAGCATATGTCTCACCGCAATACCGAGATCGCCATCAGTTTCAAGCAGGCGCCTTACGCGGCGTTCCAGGATACGCCGGTCGACGCCTTGAGGCCGAACTGGCTGGTGCTGCGCATCGCGCCGGACGAGGGGATATCGCTTCAGTTCGAGGTCAAGTGCCCGGGGCCGGCGATGGACCTCGCTGCCGTGAAGATGGACTTTCGCTACAGCGACTGGTTTCCGAAGGAGCCGAATGTCGGTTACGAGACATTGCTCTACGACGTCATGACGGGCGACCAGACCTTGTTCATGCGCGCCGATATGGTGGAGCAGACTTGGCGCATCGTGCAGCCGGTGCTCGACGCCTGGGCTGAGGACCGCTCGGCGGAACTGTCAGTCTATCCGGCGGGAAGTGCCGGACCGAGTGAAGCGGACGCAGCGTTGATACGCAAAGGCCGGCGCTGGCGCCCTATCAACGGTGACGAGTCCGGAAAGCCGTCATGAAAGCGTTGTCCCGAATTCGGCCAGCGAAAATCTCGGCGCTTATCTCGGATGTCGACGGCACATTGGTGACCGACGACAAAGTTTTGACGGCGCGCGCTCAGGCTGGGGTGGCAGACCTGCGAGCAAGCAGGATTCGTTTTTCCATTATCAGCAGTCGGCCGCCCCGTGGGTTACGCGTGTTACTGGCGTCGCTCGGCATCACTGCGCCAATTGGCAGTTTCAATGGCGGCGTATTGGCGAACCCTGATCTTTCGGTCATCAGCGAGCATCTCCTGACGTCTCAGGTTGCTCGGCGCGTCATCGAGTTTCTCGACGGGGATGGCGTACAACCTTGGGTCTTCGCCCGGCAGGACTGGCTGGTGCGCACTGCCGACGGGCCTTATATCGGGATCGAGGAGCGAACGATCGGATTTCCACCAACAATCGTTGATGATTTCGGGCCTTTCCTCAGTAGTGCCGTTAAGATTGTCGGTGTCAGCTCAGAATTCGAGCGTCTTGCAGGGTGTGAACGCAATGCGCGCGCGGTGTTTGCCGGCGAAACGACGGTAGTGCGCTCGCAGCCTTATTACCTGGATATCACTCACCCCCTCGCCAACAAAGGCACGGCGTTTTCCGAGATCGCGAAGCTGTTGGCCGTTCCAACGGCGGAGATCGCGGTCATTGGCGACGGCGCCAATGACATCGCGATGTTCGATCGTTGTGGGCTGAGTATTGCCATGGGCAACGGCAGTGCGGAGGTTCGGCGGGCTGCGGATCTTGTGACCGGCAACAATAGGGACGATGGCTTCGCCAATGCGGTCGAGCGGTTCATCCTCGGCGGCGTTCATTCGAATCAGCAGGTTGCGATCTCCGGAGCCGGGGGGCACTTGTGACAAAGCCGGGTTCCCAGGCGCCAAAAATTTCGCTTGTTCTCGCCGATGTCGACGGCACACTTATTACTTCCGATAAAGTGCTGACTGAAGGTGCGGATGCCGCTGTGAAGGCTCTCCATGCTGCCGGCATCGCCTTTGCGATTACCAGCGGCAGGCCGCCACGCGGCATGAGCATGCTGATCGAGCCACTCGCTCTAGAGACCCCAATCGCTGGCTTCAACGGCGGCGTCTTTGTCCGCCCCGACCTCTCGGTGATCGAGAGCCACACGCTCGATCCGGCGACCGCGAAACAAACAGTGGACCTTATCCTTGGTCACGGCCTGGACGTCTGGATTTACACGGCGGACGAATGGTTGATTCGTGATCCAGACGCCCCGCATGTGGCCCGCGAGTCATGGACGGTGAAATTCGACGCCAGAGTCGTGTCGGGGTTTACAGACGCCCACCTCGCAAAGGTCGTAAAAATTGTTGGGGTTTCAGACGATCTGGATCTGGTCGCCGCGTGTGAGAAATTGGCGCAGAAAACACTGAGTGGAAAAGCGAGCGCTGCCCGTTCCCAACCTTACTACCTCGATGTCACCCACCCGCAAGCGAACAAAGGGGCGGTTGTGGTCACCCTTTCCAAATTATTGAACATTCCGCCGGCACAGATCGCCACCATCGGAGATATGCCGAACGACATCCTCATGTTTCACAAAAGTGGCCTTTCCGTCGCCATGGGCAACTCCAGCGATGAGGTGCAGGTGGCGGCAAGCGCGGTGACCGGCAGCAACGAGAACGATGGCTTCGCTAAGGCGATACGAAAGTTTGTTCTGTGTCACACAGAAAAAGGAACGGACGAAGGTGAGTGATCCTCAATCTCAGCAATTGTGGTCGGACGGCCTTGCGCACACCGTGACCAAGCCGGTGATCGCCGTTGTTATGGGCGTCT
>DASYSQ010000270.1:0-23257 GCA_036003145.1 Pseudolabrys sp. | reverse complement strand
ATCAGACATGTTCCGTCCGGCTGCTCGTCCACCAGATGGTCGTCCCAGATCTTGTCGTAGAGTGTGCGCGGTTTCATGGCTTGATGGCTTTGCTCAGAGTAAAGGGAAAACGGCTTGCAAGCGTCCGGCATAAGCCGGCCGGATCAAAGTCCCGCCTGTACCGCTGTCAGCCGGCCGAAAAACCGCCACGGCAGCCGTGTGTGGTCGACCAGGACAATTCGCTGAGCTTTCGAAACCATGAGGGCTATATAGCCAATCGGTCCGGGTTCGACAACGAAGGCGGCGCATATGAAAAAAGGGGCCGGCATGCGGCCCCTTTTTCTTCCCCGAATGTCTGCCGCCTTACTCGCGCGCGCCCGCCTCGGCCGCTTCCGGTCCGGCAGCGCCCTGCGCCTCGGAGATGCGGGCCTTCTTGCCGCGCAACCCACGCAGGTAATAGAGCTTGGCGCGGCGCACCTTGCCGCGGCGCACCACCTTGATGGAATCGATCATCGGCGCGTAGAGCGGGAACACGCGTTCAACGCCTTCCCCGTAGGAAATCTTGCGGACGGTGAAGTTCTCGTTGATCCCGTGGCCCGAGCGGCCGATGCACACGCCCTCGTAGGCCTGCACGCGGCTTTTGTCGCCTTCGACGACCTTGACGTTGACGAGCACGGTGTCGCCTGGCTGGAAGTCGGGAATGTCCTTGCCGGCCGAAAGCTTTTCGACCTGCTCTTTGTCGAGCTGCTGAATGATGTCCATTGCGAATTCTCCGTCGGCAGCGCCAGCAACCGGCGCGCGGTCTTGATCTGGTCTGAATGGGTTGGCGAGCTTGTATTACAAAGATTTCCGGTTGTCACCTTTGGATTTTACCTGTTTTTAGGCCCTTTTCGGGCCTGGTAGACAGCCCAAAGGTCGGGCCGGCGCTCCGCCGTAAGCCTTTCGGCCTCAAGCCGGCGCCAGGCCTTGACCTTGGCGTGGTCCCCGGACGTGAGGACGTCGGGAATTGGTTCGCCCTCGAATACCGGCGGCCGGGTGTACTGCGGATATTCGAGCAGACCGTCAGCAAAACTTTCCTCGGCTGCGGAAGCTTCCTTGCCCATCACGCCGGGCAGGAGCCGCACGCAGGCATCGAGCAGCGCCAGTGCGGCAATCTCGCCGCCCGAGAGCACGAAATCGCCCAGCGACACCTCCTCAAGCCTGCGGGTTTTGATCAGCCGCTCATCGACGCCTTCGAAACGGGCGCAGACAACGACCGCGCCGAGGCCGTGCGCCAGTTCCGCCACGCGGCCTTGCGTGAGCCGAACGCCGCGGGGGCTCGTCAGCAGGCGCGGGCGCGTGTCGTGCGGAACAGCGTCAAGTGCGTGCGCGAGGATATCAGCCTTCATGACCATGCCGGGGCCACCGCCGGCCGGCGTGTCGTCGACGGTGCGATGCTTGTCGGGTGCGTGCGCACGGATGTCGACCGTGTCGAGCGACCAGATACCCGACGTAAGCGCCTTGCCGGCGAGGCTGTGCGCCAGCGGACCGGGGAACATATCCGGAAAGATTGTCAATACGCTGGCACGCCACATGGCTACTCGGTCTCCGCTGGTGGCACGACCACGATCTGCCTGGCCGCAACATCGATCTTCGGCACGGTCGTCTCGTTGAACGGCAGCATCAGGGGGTCGCCGCCTCCGGCCGGTGCGATTTCGATGATGTCGCCTGCGCCAAAATTATGTAGCGCGTGCACGATGCCGACCCGCGCTCCGGCCGGCGTTACTGCGTCGAGGCCGACCAGGTCGGCATGATAAAAAGTATCGGTTTCCTCAATCTTCGGGAGCCGCGCGCGCGGAATATACAATTCGATGTTGCGCAGCTTCTCTGCCGCGTCGCGATCGCTGACGCCGGCGATGCGCGCGACGAAGTGATCCTTCGCCGCGCGCAGTGCCTCGATCTCAAAGCACCGCGTGCCATCCTGCGTCTCCAGCGGACCGTAGTGTGCGACCGCTGCGGGATCTTCGGTGAACGACCAAAGTTTCACTTCTCCGCGCACACCGTGCGCGGCGCCGATACGGGCAACGCAGATGCGGTTGGCCACGACGCGACGCGGCGAGCCTTAGCTCGCCGCCGGCGCTTCGGCCGGCTTTTCCGCGGCGGCCTTGTCTGCCGCAGCTTTGGCGGTGGCAGCCGTCTTGGCGGCCGCGTCTCCCGCTTCCTTGGCCTTGGTGGCTTCTTCGTCCTTGGCCTTGCGTTCCTTGCGCGGAATGGCCTTTTCCGGATTGTTGCGCTTCGGCCGTTTCATGATGCCGGCGGCATCGAGGAAACGCATCACGCGATCGGATGGCTGCGCGCCTTTCTTCATCCAGGCCTGGACTTTGTCGAGATCGAGTTTGAGCCGCTCGGTCTTTTCCTTCGGCAGCAGCGGATTGAAATAACCGAGCCGCTCGATAAAGCGGCCGTCGCGCGGCGCACGGCTGTCGGCGACGACGACGTGATAAACCGGCCGTTTCTTGGTGCCGGCACGTGCAAGACGAATTACGAGAGACATTCTTTAGTCCTTTCTCACTCTATAGGATCGTTGATCACTTCTTCTTTCCGAGTCCGGGCGGTAGACCGCCCGGCAATCCAGGAAACTTTCCGCCTAACCCCGGCAAGCCGGGGATCCCGGGCATGTTTGGCGGCAACCTCGGCATGGTTGGTGGCAGTCCGCCGGCGCCAGGCAAACCATCCGGCATGTTCTTTGCCATCTCTGCCAGTTGTTCCGGCGAGGGCATACCCGACCCCATGCCCGACCCCATGCCCGACCCCATGCCCATGGCCTGCGCGAGTCCCGCAAGCGGACCGCGCTTGGCGCCGCCCATCATCTTCATCATGTCGGCCATGCCGCGATGCATCTTGAGAAGTTTGTTGATCGCTTCCGGCGACGTGCCGGAACCTGCCGCGATGCGTTTCTTGCGGCTGGCCTTGAGAACATCCGGACGCCGACGCTCCTGTGGCGTCATCGAATCGATAATAGCGATCTGACGCTTGATGACATTTTCATCGAGATTGGCGGCTGCCAGCTGGTTTTTCATCTTGGCGACGCCCGGCAGCATGCTCATCAGTCCGCTCAATCCGCCCATGCCCTGCATCTGCGCAAGCTGCTCACGCAAGTCGGCGAGATCGAAGGCGCCCCTGCGCATCTTCTCGGCAGCGCGCATCGCTTTTTCAGCGTCGATATTGGTGGCAGCCTTTTCCACGAGCGAAACGATGTCGCCCATGCCAAGGATGCGGCCGGCAATGCGCGCGGGGTCGAATTCCTCAAGCGCGTCCAGTTTTTCGCCGGTGCCGATGAGCTTGATCGGCTTGCCGGTAACCGCGCGCATCGACAGTGCAGCGCCGCCGCGTCCATCGCCATCGACGCGGGTAAGGACGATTCCGGTCAAGCCCACGCGCTCGTCGAACGAGCGGGCGAGATTGATTGCGTCCTGTCCCGTAAGCGCATCGGCGACAAGCAGCACCTCGTGCGGATTGACCGCGCGTTTGACCTCGGTCGCCTCGCTCATCATCACATCGTCAAGCGTGGTGCGTCCGGCGGTGTCGAGCATGACCACGTCATAGCCGCCGAGCTTGGCGGCTTCGATGGCGCGTCGGGCGATCTGTGGCGGCGATTGCCCCTCCACCACCGGGAGCGTGTCGATCTGGGTCTCGCGCCCGAGCACTGCGAGCTGCTCCATTGCGGCCGGTCGGCGCACGTCGAGCGAGGCCATCAGCACCTTGCGGCGTTGCCGGTCGGCGAGACGTTTTGCAATTTTGGCGGTGGTTGTGGTTTTGCCGGATCCCTGCAGACCGACCATCATGATGGCGACCGGTGGGGTAGCATTGAGATCAATACCCTGACTGTCGGTGCCGAGCGTTGCGATCAGCTGGTCGTGCACGATCTTCACGACCATCTGGCCGGGGGAGACCGACTTCATCACCTCGACGCCGACCGCCTGCTTCTTTACGCCGTCGCTGAAGGCACGCGCCACGTCGAGCGCGACGTCGGCTTCAAGCAATGCGCGGCGGACTTCGCGCAATGCGCCGTCGACCTCGACTTCGCTCAGTGCGCCGCGGCGGGTAAGGCGGTCGAGAATGCCGCCAAGTTTTTCCGAAAGATTGTCGAACATCGCTTCTTACGGTCCAGGAACGGTCCATCTCGCGACGGACCAATGACAAACACATTTTGCACCCGAGGGCGCATCGCGCTGTCGGGCGGTTGCCTCCGGCCTCTTCTATGGACCGGGCGGCGAGTTGAATTTCCACGTCTCTATCGAGAGCGGGCGGAACCTAGGATCGGACCACACTCAAGTCAAGGTTGGGCCGATTTAAGGCGCCAATTCATAGCTGACAGTCACTATTGCCCTTAACGTCTGCTCGCCGGGGGCGATCGGCACCGAGCCGGCGCGCATGGCCTGCATTGGCCGCGGCTGCGCGGCGGGACCTTCTTCGCTGATCGAAATCACGTTGCCGAGTTTCGCACTCGCAGCCTTGGCATAGAGTTCGGCCTTGCGGCGGGCATCGGCGATGGCGTCGTCGCGCGCCTGGTCGAGCATCCTCGACTGTTCCGTTACCACGAATTCGATACCAGACATTTCATTCGCGCCGGCGGCGATGGCGCGATCGAGCACGGTCGCCAGCTTGTCGATGTCGCGGATTCTGACGGTCACCTGATTGGTGGCCTGGAATCCGGTGAGGCGGGCAGTGCCGCTCTTGTTTGTGTCGTACTGCGGCTGCAACGACAGCCGCGACGTCTGGATGTCCCGCTCGGCAATACCGGTGTCTTTGATGGCAGCGAGCACGGCGCTCATCTGCTTGGCGTTCGCATCGCTTGCCTCGCGCGCGGTCTTGTCCTGGCTTGAGACGCCAATGCGGATGACCGCGGCGTCCGGCGCAATAGCGACGGTGGCCTCGCCCGTCACAGTCACCGACCTCTCCACCGCTCGTGCGGGCGCAAATGCGATCGCGGCCACGAACAGGGCTAACAGAACACGCGACACGCGCATCACTTCACCGGAACAAACACATTGACGACCAGCTTGTCGGGCGCCGTATTCACCGGATCGGTGGCGTACTCCTCGATGAAAAGGTCTTTCGCTTCGAGCTGCTTGTCGTCGAGATAGTTCGTTATCGCCTCATAGGTCGAATCCATGGCGTCGTATGAACCGCGGTGGACGAACTTGAGTGCGCGACCCGACGGCGCCTGCCCGACGGAAATGTCGCCCTTCGGCGGATCTTTCGGCGCTTGCGCAACGGGCAGCGCGGCCTGGAACGAAAAGCCGGAGTCGTCGGTCTGCGTGTAGATCGTAATGGCCGGACCGGCCGGCTTGACGTCCTGTTTGTCGAGATATTCGTGCAGCGATTTGAAAGCGTCGACCAGTGTGTCGAAGGCGCTATCCCACTTGCTGTAGCCCTTTATGTAGACAATGGTCCGCTCCGGCAGCGTGACCGGCTCGCCAAAGGCATCCCCCGGCTGCAACGGCGATGGCGACGCCGGGCCTGCCGCGGGGGGCGGCATTGGTTCGCTTGCACTCGGCTTGGATGGGGCGGGCGAATTTTGTGCCACGGCGGGCACGTTGGCCACGGCGAATGCCAGGAAGACTACGGGCAGGGCGAGCTTAAAAGGCGACATCACGGTTCTCCGTCGATGTGCGGCGGTCCGGCGATTCGCCAGCATTGTTACGTATCCTACCATGGCCTCTGGCCAATCCGCGTCTATTCGCCATATAAAACAGGCGAAACCCGGGCAAAGCAGATTATGGGCGCTCTCGCCAATCAGTCCTTTGTGAAGATGAACGGAATCGGCAACGAAATCGTCGTTGTCGACCTGCGCACGGGCGGCGGCACAATTCAACCCGAAGAAGCGCGGGCGGCCGGAGGGCCTGACGCTGCCCCCTACGATCAGCTGATGGCGCTCTATCCGCCGCGCACGCCGGGCACCGATGCCTTCATCCGGATCTACAACAGCGACGGCTCGGAGGCGGGAGCATGTGGAAACGGCATGCGTTGCGTCGCCGATCTCGTTTCCAGGGAGAACGGCAAGGCCGACCTCAGTTTCGAGACCACGGCAGGCATCCTCAATTGCTGGAAAGGCGCTGACGGGCTGTTCACGGTGGACATGGGACTACCACGCTTCAAGTGGAATGAAATTCCGCTCGCAGAAGAATTCCGCGACACGCGTGCCATCGAATTGCAGATCGGCCCTATCGACAAACCGGTTCTGCATTCGCCTTCGGTCGTGAGCATGGGGAATCCTCATGCAATCTTCTGGGTCGATGACGTGAACGAACATGATCTCGCGCGACTCGGGCCGTTGCTCGAGAACCATCCGATCTTTCCCCAACGTGCAAACATTACGCTGGCGCAGATCGTCGCACGTGACCACATCATTATCCGCACGTGGGAACGCGGCGCTGGCCTGACTGAGGCATGCGGGTCCGCCGCCTGCGCCGCCGCCGCCGCTGCCGCGCGGCTCAGGCGCACCGACCGCAAGGTGAAGGTGACGCTTCCGGGTGGTGAGCTCTTGATTGAATGGCGTCAAAAGGATGATCACGTCCTGATGACGGGTCCGGTCGAATTCGAGTTCAAGGGCCGTTTTGATCCGGCGCTCTTTGCCAGGGCAGGCGTGTCGTGAGTGTCGCCGTGCTCACATTTGGGTGCCGCTTGAACGCTTATGAGTCGGAGGTGATCCGGTGCGAGGCGACTGCCGCTGGCATCGACAATACGATTGTCGTGAACACGTGCGCCGTGACAGCGGAGGCGGTGCGTCAGGCAAAGCAGGCCATTCGCCGCGTCAAACGCGAGGGGCCAGATGTCCGCGTTGTCGTGACAGGCTGTGCGGCGCAGACCGAAGCGGCGGCATTTGCGGCAATGCCCGAGGTTTATCGTGTGATCGGCAATGAAGAAAAATTTGATGCCTGGGCCTGGGGCGGGAGCGCGAAAGTCGCCGTTTCCGACATCATGGCCGTGAAGACAATGCGGCCGCACGCAATCGACAGCATCGAGGGACGTGCCCGCGCGTTTGTGCAGGTGCAGAATGGCTGCGATCATCGTTGCACCTTTTGCATCATCCCGTACGGCCGCGGAAATTCGCGCTCGCTGCCAATGGATGAGGTCGTGAGCCAGGCGCAACGCGTCGTAGCCAATGGCTGCCGCGAGATCGTGCTCACCGGCGTCGACATTACCGGCTACGGCACGAACTTGCCTGACCGGCCGCGGCTTGGCGCGTTAGTCAAACGCATCCTGAGCGAAGTACCCGAGTTGGCCCGATTGAGATTGTCATCGATCGACTCGGTGGAGGCGGATGTCGATCTGCTTGACGCGCTGGCCAACGAGCCACGCCTGATGCCGCACTTGCATCTCTCGTTGCAGGCAGGCGACGACCTCATTCTCAAGCGTATGAAGCGGCGGCATTCGCGTCGCGATGCGATCGCTTTCTGCGAGCATGTGCGGCGTCTGAGATCCGACATTGCCTTCGGCGCCGACATCATCGCTGGCTTTCCGACCGAGAGCGAAGACATGTTTGCCCGGTCGCTTGAACTGGTCGACGAATGCGGATTGACGCAGCTGCACGTCTTTCCGTTTTCGCCGCGGCCCGGGACGCCGGCCGCGCAGATGCCGCAGGTGCACCGCGCCATTGCCAAAGAGCGCGCGCGCCGCCTGCGCGAGAAGGGCGAGACGGCCCTGCGTCGTCACCTCGATCAGGAAATTGGCGGCTGCCGCCGTGTTATGGCCGAGTCACGCGCGCTCGGTCGAACCGAACAGTTCGTGCCGGTGCGGCTCGCCAGGCCGACCGAACCCGGCGTTACTCTTGATCTCACGATGACGGGACATGACGGCCGGCAGTTACTGGCCGCTTAGGGGGATAGACAATGGCCTACCGCGACCACCTGATATCGACACTGGAACAGCTGCAGTCCCTCTACGGCGAGAAGATGGGAGCTTCGGTCATCAAGGAAATCGACCACATCAATGATGCCTATCGCATGCTGATTGAAGCTGCGCCGTTCGTAGCGGTGGCGACCTCCGGGCCGGAAGGGCTCGACTGCTCACCCAAAGGCGATGCGGCAGGTTTTGTGCGCATTCTTGACAACAAGACACTCGCCATACCGGATCGTCCCGGCAACAACCGAATAGATGGCTTCCGGAACATTGTGCGCGATCCGCGCATCGCTCTTCTGTTTCTTATCCCCGGCGTTGGCGAGACCTTGCGCGTCAATGGCCGCGCGGCGATCTCGATCGATCCCGAACTGATGCAAAGCTTCGCGGTCAATAGCAAGCTGCCGCGCTGCGTACTGATTGTGCATGTCGAGAGCATTTACTTCCATTGCTCGAAGGCGATTGTGCGCTCGAAACTCTGGGATGAAACGACCAAGATCGATCGCAAAAGCCTGCCTTCGACCGGCACCATCATTGCGGAGCTGAGCCAGGGAAAATTGGGTGGCGATATCTACGACCGTGAGGCGCCTGAGCGGATCAAAGCGCAGCTCTACTAAATTGAACTGCGTTTTCCCTCCAACCAATATACGAGCACTGCAAACGCAAAATAGAGCACGAGCGCAGTGAGCGCGAATGCGGTGTCCGAAACAGGCGGCGGGCCGAAAAAAACATAGGCCTGCAGGACAACCGCAAAGAGCCCCAGGACCGTCATGCCATAGCGGCCAATGACATCAATCGGCTCGGTTACCCGGAGATAGAAAGCAATCCCACCGAACAAAAGCGCGATCTCGAGAAGGAAGGCAATCGCCGGATAATTCCATAAACCAAATCCGACTTTGTACGCGTCGTCATACAGCGGCAGGTCCGGACGATGCACAACCAAGTCGAGAACCCAATGCGAGAATACGGCGCCGCCGACAATTACGGCAGCAGTCCATTTTTGCGCGGGCGCAACAGCCCGATAGACAGCGGCCGCGCCAACCGACCAAAAGATCGCACCGGGCAAGCTGTGCGTGAACGGCATGTAATAGAGATCGAACGGATTTGTCGCGGTGATCCCGGGAACGATCCGGACCTTCTCAATCCCCAGCAGAACCAGGACTGCCCAGACGATGTCGACGAGTTGTACGGCGACGAACAAGACCCACAAGGGAACGACCGGCTTCCAGGCCTTGCATGCGAAGCTGGGTCCGTAATGACCGATGAACATCGGATCTGCCTGCGCGCCGGGAGTTAGATTTTGAACGCAGTCTTTGAACGCAGATTTGGAACGCGGTCTTGGAACGCAGTCTTGGAACGCAGCCTTGCAACGCAGCCTTGCAACGCAGCCTTGGGACGTAAGTTCCCATCTCAACGTCGGCCGGTTACTCGCCCGTTTCTTTCCAGCCGCAGGCGCCGAGTTTCTCACGCATAGTGACAGGCACCGGTGCGGTGACTTTGACCGGCGGCTTGTTCTTGGAAATCGGCACTGTCACTTCGCGCGAATGTAAATGAAGCGGCGGTCCGCCCGCACGCGGTGCCTTGCCGTAAATGTTGTCCCCGATGACCGGCCATCCCATCTCGGCGCAGTGTACACGCAGTTGATGAGTGCGTCCGGTCAATGGTTCGAGCGCAAGCCAGGTAACGCCAGGTCCCCGGCCCATGACCTTCCAGGTGCTTGCCGATGGCAGACCGTGGCTGTCTGCCTTCATCCACCAACCGCGCGTGTCGTCTCGCTTGGCGAGCGCGATATCGATACGGCCCTCATCTGCTTCAGGTCCCCCTTCGACAACAGCCCAGTAGCATTTGCCAACGTTGCCCTGCTTGAACAGTTTGCCGAGCAGAGCCAGCGCCTTGCGGTGTCGGCCGAGAACCAGGCAGCCTGTGGTGTCGCGGTCGAGCCGGTGTGCCAGCGCCGGCCGACGCGGCAAGCCGAACCGCAGTGCATCGAAATAGTCCTCGAAAGCCTCGCCGCCCTTGGGCCCCCGATGCACCGGCAGTCCCGCCGGCTTGTCGACGACCAGCATCAGGCCGTCGCGATAGAGGAGGCGGGCCAGCATCTCTTCCGGTGTCATCCCGAAACGGCTATCACGGGCGCCGCATGGACGACAGCACACAACGCGAAAACTGGTGGAAACGCCTCAGCGGCGGGCTCAAGCGCACGTCATCATCGCTCGGCGGCGCCGTTACAGGCCTCGTGGCGAAGCGCAAGCTGGACGCTGAGACACTGGAGGAGCTGGAAAACGAATTAATCCGTGCCGATCTTGGACTGGATTTCGCTGCACGCATCGCGGAAGCGCTTGGCGAGGGACGCTTCGAGAAGGCAATCACGACTGACGACGTGAAGGCCGTGCTCGCCGGGGAGATCGAAAAGGTTCTTTTGCCCGTTGCCAGGCCGCTGGAGGTAACGGCACGGCCGTTTGTCATTCTCGTGGCGGGGGTCAACGGCTCCGGTAAAACCACGACCATCGGCAAGCTCGCGGCGCGCTTCCGAGCGGAAGACAGGAGCGTGATGTTGGTGGCCGGTGACACTTTTCGCGCCGCGGCGATCGATCAGTTGAAAATCTGGGGCGGGCGCACCAATGCAAGCGTCATGGCGGGCGAGCCGGGATCCGACGCTGCCAGCCTTGCATTTGATGCGGTCACGGAGGCCAGGACACGAGGCGTTGACGTGGTTCTCATCGATACAGCGGGCCGTCTGCAAAATCGCGCCGAGCTGATGAACGAGCTGGAAAAGATGGTGCGCGTCATTCGTAAGGTCGAGGTAACCGCTCCGCACGCGGTATTGCTTGTCCTCGATGCAACGGTCGGTCAAAACGCGCTTAGCCAGGTGGAAATCTTTGGCAAAATCGCAGGAGTAACCGGCCTGGTGATGACCAAGCTCGATGGAACGGCCAAGGGTGGCATTCTGGTTGCGATCGCCGACAAATTCGGACTACCAGTGCATTTCATCGGCGTTGGCGAGGCCGTGGAAGATCTGTTGCCATTCACCGCGCACGATTTTGCACGCGCGGTCGTCGGCCTCGAATCATAGCCAGAGGAAGCGCATGACGGAAAAGAAGCAGCTCAATCCTGCCCTCAAGCTGGTGCTCGACATTGGACCGTTGGTGCTGTTCTTCGCCGCCAATTCAAGATTTGGAATCTACGTTGCGACCGGTGCATTCATGGCGGCAATTCTGGTTGCGCTTGCCGTCTCCTACGCAATGACACGACACCTGGCCGTAATGCCGTTGGTCACCGCCGTCATCGTGCTGGTGTTCGGCGGGTTGACGCTGGCCCTGCACGACGAGTTATTTATTAAACTCAAACCGACCCTCATCTACGTTCTGTTTGGCGGAACGCTGGTTGGCGGATTGGCATTCGATAAACCGCTGCTTGGCATGCTCTTCGACTCCGTTTTTCATTTGCGGGAAGAGGGCTGGCGCAAGCTCACGTGGCGGTGGGCACTGTTCTTCTTCGCGCTGGCGATTCTGAATGAGATCGTCTGGCGTACGCAGACAACAGATTTTTGGGTCAGCTTTAAGCTGTTCGGTGTGGTGCCGCTGACATTTCTATTCGCGGCGCTGCAGATGCCGTTGCTGACCAAATACAGCATCGAGAAAGATAAAAAGGGCTAGCGCAGCGCCTTTTCGATTTCCGGCCCGAGCGTGCGGGCAAGGTTATCGGCCGTGATCGGGCCTACCAGCTTGTAGGCGATGCGGCCGTCGCGGCCGATCAGGAACGTTTCGGGCACGCCGTACACACCCCAGTCGATCGAGGCGCGGCCGGCCTCATCTCGGCCGACAGCGGCAAAAGGATTGCCATATCGGCTGAGGAATCGCCGGGCATTGTCGTCTGCGTCCTTGTAATTGATGCCGACCAGCTGGATGCGTTTGTCTTTCGACAGGTGCTCCAGAAATGGAACCTCGTCGTGGCAGGGCACACACCACGATGCCCACACATTGACGAGCGTGACCGCTCCTTGGAACGCGGCGTTGGTCACACCGGGCACTGCCTTGCCATCACGTTCAAGCCCCGGAAGCGGCGGCAGGTCGGTCACCGGCACCGGGCGTCCGATAAGTGCCGACGGAATCCGTGACGGATCACCGATGCCAAGACGGTAAAAGAACAGCGCCGCCAGCGCGATGAACACAATGAGCGGCAAGAGCACGAGAACGTTAGCGCGCTTTTTGCCTGAGTCTTCGCTCGACGCGGTGCTCATCGTCTAACCCTTGCGCTGCGATCGTCTCGTTACGCCGCGCTCTTCGAGATCTCCGAGAATGCGGCGCTGCGCGAAGTAGTCGAGCACCACCCAACCGACCAGCAGCGCCACAACGAACAGGGTCACCGCATAAGCGGCGACAATGAAATCGGCGTGCGGCCCGAGACTCATGCGTGCAATTCCCGCGCCTGGATCAAGCGCATGCTGCGCACGCGGCGGCGCAGGATTTCATTGCGCATAACAGCCAGGTGCAAAGTCACGAACAGGAGCGTGAACGCCAGCGCCATGATCAACAGGGGTGTCAGGATTGCCGGATCGATCGTTGATCCGCCCATTCGGAATATTGAGGCGGGCTGATGCAGCGTATTCCACCAGTCGACCGAAAACTTGATGATTGGAAGGTTGACCGCGCCGACCAATGACAGGATTGCCGCCGCGCGTGCGCCGCGGCCAGGCTCTTCGGCGGTCCAATAGAGTGCAAGTACCCCGAAGTAGAGCAGCAGCAACACCAGCATCGATGTCAGCCGCGCATCCCACACCCAATAGGTGCCCCAGGTTGGGCGGCCCCAGAGCGACCCGGTCACGAGACAGATGAACGTGAACGCTGCGCCGAGCGGCGCCGCCGCCTTGCCGGCGACGTCCGCCAGAGGATGCCGCCACACCAGCGTGCCAAGCGCAGCGACGCTCATCAGACCCCAGCCGAACATGCCAAGCCAGGCAGCAGGTACATGCAGGAACATGATTTTCACAGTAGCGCCTTGCTGATAGTCGTCAGGTGCGTTCATCGCGCGGAACAGACCCACCGCAAACAGGATCACGGTCGCTGCGATCAGCCACGGCAGCACGCGATTGACGACAGTCAGGAAGCGCGTCGGATTGGCGAGGTCGATTACCGGCATCGTCTATCTTTCGTCTCATTCCAATCCATGGCGCAAAGCGGCGGCGGCGGCAATCGGGCCGAGCACCAAGCTTGCCAAGCTTAGCGCACAAAGAATGGTGAAAGGTGGGCCAAAGGGCGCAGGTCCAACGATCGCCGCATTGGCCGCGGCGACACCAAAGATCAACACAGGCACGGTGAGTGGCAACACCAACACTGCAAGCAAGAGACCGCCGCGTCTCAACGCGACCGCCAATGCAGCGCCGACCAGTCCGATGAAAGTGAGCGCAGGCGTCCCGACAAGCAGGGTCAGTGCGAGCCAGCCCGTGGCTTTCAATTCGACATTGAGCATCAAGCCGAGCAGCGGTGCGATCACGACAAGTGGCAGGCCGGTTGTCAGCCAATGCGCGATCGCTTTCGTCGCGACCGAAAGCTCCAGCGGCAACGATCCCATCATCAAGAGATCGAGCGAACCGTCGTCGTGATCGGTCGCAAAAAGCCGGTCGAGCGCCAGAAGACTAGCCAGCAGCGCTCCAAGCCAAAGAATTGCGGGGCCTATGCGCGCGAGCAACGCGAGATCCGGGCCGACGGCGAACGGCGTCATGACGACAACGATCAGGAAGAACAATGCACCCATCAACGCGCCGCCGCCGACGCGAATCGCGAGTCGTATGTCACGGGTCAAAAGGGCGGTGAAGGCGCTCATGCCGGTCCTAATTTCAGCTCGCGCGCGCGCTCCAGTCCTATCGGTCCGTGCGCGGCGGCGACGATCATTCCGCCACCCGCAAGGTGACCGCTCATGAGGTCGGTGAGTTTTTTTTGTGACGGGGAATCGAGCGCGGAAGTGGGCTCATCCAGCAGCCAGATTGGGCGTGGCACGGCGACAAGGCGGGCAATCGACAGACGCCGGCGCTGCCCCGCCGACAAGTAAGCTGCGGGAAGATCGGCGAGTGGGCGGAGATCGATCGCCTCCAATGCGGGTTCAATGGCACGGTCCGCGCAAAAGAACGCGGCCCAGAACCGCAGGTTTTCGCTGACCGAGAGCGACGGCTTCATCGCGTCCTGATGTCCGAGATAGTGGCACTGTTCCGGAAGGGGTGTGTCCGGTCCCCCTCCATCGAGTTCCAACCGTCCGGACGAGATCCAGACCAGACCGGCGATCATCCGCAAAAGGGAGGACTTTCCAGCGCCGTTGCGTCCGGTCACAACCATGGCCTCGCCTGAGGAGAGACCGAAGCTCACGCTGTGGAATATCTCCCGCCCACCACGGGTGCAGGCCAACCCATCGGCCTTGAGTCGCATCACGGCTGCTGCAGCCCGTTCAGGGGTGCCCGCAATGCAGCATAAAGTCCGGAAAACCCCGATATTCTACGCATTTTTGGCGAAGTTCCCCGGTCAATATAGCGTCGGGCACGAAAAGCCCTTATAAGCCCGAACTTGCGACGTTAGGTAATTCGAAATCGGACGCAAGTCTCGCCCGCGAGAAAAACATCGCCTTGCCAATAGCTTAGTCCGAGCCAGCGCCGGTCAGCAGCCGGGAATGGAAACAGTCGACATGACTTCGCTCGATAGCTTTAGATGCTGCAAGACCCTCCAGGTTGGTAGCAAGACTTACGCCTATTTCAGTCTTCCCACTGCTGAGCGAAACGGCCTCAAGGGCATTTCCCGTCTGCCGTTCTCAATGAAAGTGCTGCTGGAAAATCTGTTGCGCAACGAAGATGGGCGTACAGTGACGAAGGACGACATCAAGGCGTTTGCCGAATGGCTCAAGACCAAAACGTCGGAACACGAGTTTGCATTTCGCCCAGCGCGCGTCCTGATGCAGGATTTTACAGGCGTGCCGGCGGTGGTCGACCTTGCCGCCATGCGCGACGCGATGAAGCATCTCGGCGGCGATCCCAAGAAAATCAATCCGCAAGTGCCGGTCGATCTCGTCATCGATCACTCGGTTGCGGTGACCTTCTTCGGCAACAACGCTGCGTTCAAGAAGAACGTCGATGAGGAGTATCGGCAAAACCAGGAGCGCTACAAGTTCCTGAAATGGGCGCAGCGTTCATTCGATAATTTCAGCGTGGTGCCGCCCGGCACCGGTATCTGTCATCAGGTGAATCTTGAATACCTCTCGCGTGTCGTCTGGCACCGCAAGGAGAAGGTCAAGGCCGATGGTAAGGCCGCCACCATGGAAGTTGCCTATCCCGATACACTTGTCGGCACCGACTCGCACACCACGATGGTGAACGGTCTCTCGGTGCTCGGCTGGGGTGTCGGCGGAATCGAGGCGGAGGCGGCCATGCTCGGTCAGCCGCTGTCGATGGTGCTGCCCGAGGTGATCGGTTTCAAACTCTCGGGCAAGCTGAAAGAAGGCGTGACCGCCACGGACCTGGTGCTGACCGCTACCGAGATGCTGCGCAAGCGTGGCGTGGTTGGCAAGTTCGTGGAGTTCTTCGGACCGGGTCTCGCGCATCTCACCATCGCGGACCGTGCCACGCTCGGCAACATGTCACCGGAATATGGTGCCACCTGCGGCTTTTCGCCGATCGACGACGACACGATGCGCTATCTCAAAGACACAGGCCGCCCGCCCGAGTTGATCGCGCTGGTCGCTGCCTATGCCAAGGCGCAAGGCATGTATCGCGTGAAAACCACACCCGATCCGATATTCACCGACGTGCTCAAGCTCGATTTGAACTCGGTCGAGCCCTCGCTCGCGGGACCGAAGCGCCCGCAGGATCGCGTCGCTTTGAAGGAAGTGAAAGCTGGTTTTGCAAATTCGATGGACAAGGAATTCGGCA
This sequence comes from Pseudolabrys sp., assembly GCA_036003145.1. Lineage (GTDB taxonomy): Bacteria > Pseudomonadota > Alphaproteobacteria > Rhizobiales > Xanthobacteraceae > Pseudolabrys. Next base: position 7,488 of record DASYSQ010000270.1, on the reverse strand, counting down.
AGAGTGCCGAAGCTAAAAAGCGCGTGAAGGTGACCGGTAAAACCTATGATCTCGGCCACGGGGATGTCGTGATCGCGGCGATCACGTCCTGTACCAATACGTCGAATCCCAATGTAATGATTGGGGCAGGCCTTCTCGCCCGAAAGGCCGCTGCGAAAGGCTTGACCGTCAAGCCCTGGGTCAAGACTTCACTTGCGCCGGGCTCGCAGGTGGTCGCCGAATATCTCGACAAGTCGGGGCTGCAAAAAGATCTGGACAAGCTCGGGTTCAATCTCGTCGGCTTCGGCTGCACAACGTGCATCGGCAATTCCGGTCCTCTGCCGCCGGAGAATTCAAAGGCGATCAACGACAATGACCTGGTCGCCGCCGCCGTCCTGTCGGGCAATCGCAATTTCGAAGGCCGCGTGAATGCCGACGTGCGCGCCAACTATCTCGCATCGCCGCCGCTCGTGGTGTCCTATGCCATCGCCGGCTCGATGAATGTGGATGTCGCGAGGGAACCGCTCGGCGTCGACCAGAAAGGCAAGAAGGTCTTTCTGAAGGACATTTGGCCGTCGAACAAGGAAATCGGCGAATTCGTCGCAAAGAACATCACGCGTCAGATGTTCTCCAGCAGATATGCCGACGTGTTCAAGGGTGACGCCAATTGGCGCAAGATCAGTGTCAAAGGTGGCGTCACCTACGACTGGGACAGGAAATCGACCTACGTGCAGAACCCGCCGTATTTCGTCGGCATGGGGCGCCACCCGAAGCCGCTTGAGGATATCGTGGACGCACGTGTGTTGGCCTTGCTGCTCGATTCGATCACCACCGACCACATTTCGCCTGCAGGCTCGATCAAGGTTGACTCGCCAGCCGGCAAATATCTGGTCGGGCATAAGGTCAAACCCGCCGATTTCAATCAGTACGGTACGCGTCGCGGCAATCATGAAGTGATGATGCGCGGCACTTTCGGCAATATTCGCATCAAGAATCAGATGGTGCCGGGTGTCGAAGGCGGACTTACGGTGCACTACCCCTCAAAACAGCGCATGCCGATCTACGACGCGGCTATGAAGTACAAAGCCGACAGGGTCCCACTGGTGGTATTCGCCGGGAAAGAATACGGCAGCGGCTCCTCGCGTGATTGGGCCGCAAAAGGCTCGGTATTACTCGGTATTCGTGCAGTGGTTGCCCAATCGTTTGAACGAATACACCGTTCCAACCTGGTGGGCATGGGCGTGATGCCACTGGTTTTTGAGGATGGGACGTCCTGGCAGTCCCTTGGGCTCAAGGGCGACGAGCAGGTGACGATCCGCGGCTTGCATGGCGAACTCAAGCCGCATCAGCGGCTCATCGCCGAAATCGTCTCTGGCAACGGGACGCTCAAGCGGGTGCCGTTGATCTGCCGCATCGATACCCTGGACGAACTCGACTATTTCAAGAATGGGGGCATTCTGCAGTATGTGCTGCGTCAATTGGCTGGTTAGCCGGTGCTGGTAAAGGATCTGCAGAGTGGGCCGCTCACCGCGAAGTGAGTGGCGGGTGAACGGCGGAGCGCCTAATAAGTCACGGGCGAGGCAGGGATTGCGGGATCGATATGAACTACCGCCACGTCACCGTCGCATTCGCGATCCTTTGCACCACTGGTGCACTGGCCTCAGCTGAGCCACGCGCCGTTATCGAACTTTTCACCAGTCAGGGCTGCTCATCGTGCCCGGCGGCCGACAAGCTGCTCGGCGAGCTCTCGCGCGACCCGTCACTTGTGACCATGAGCCTGCCGGTCGACTACTGGGACTATCTCGGCTGGAAAGACACATTGGCGTTGCACGGCCATTCCGTCCGCCAACGTGCTTATGCCGAGGCCCGCGGTGATCGCGAAGTCTACACCCCGCAGGTCGTCGTTAATGGCGTGATCCATGTGCTTGGAAGCGACAAGGCGGCAATTGAAAAAGCCATTGCACAAACACGGCGGAATTCTGCCGTGCTTGCCCTGCCGGTGACGATAACCATTGCCGACGGCAAAGTGACGGTGAACGTCCCAGCTGCGAAAGACGAACACCGCAGTGGTGAAGTTTGGCTTTGCCCGGTGACGAGCAACGTCTCGGTTGATGTTGGTCGCGGCGAGAATCGCGACCGCACGCTGACCTATCACAACGTCGTGCGGCGCTGGGTGAAGCTTGGTGACTGGAGCGGCAAGTCCGAAAGCTTCAGCGTGCCGCTCAGCGAACTTTCAAAGGGCGACTATACGCTCAAAGACATCGACCGACTTGATGCCGTCGTGCAAAGCGGTGCGGCTACAAAACCCGGATTGATCCTCGGCATCGCGTCGGCGGATTGCTGCACGGCTCCGGCAAACTGAACCCCAGATTTATTCCACAATAAAAATCGGGCCGGCTCCAGGCCGGCCCGAAGGCATTAGGGGATTGAACCGTACGCGGAACTCAACTGGCCCGGCCGATCGAACCCCGGGGGGCTGGGGGGCTGAGGAATCCGGTGCTCGTACCGGACCGGGCCTTGAGGCAACATCTGCTTTATCCCAATCCAGCGTGACCGGCGGTTGACGGAAATTGGGCGTTATTGTGGGAGCTTTTAACGAGTTCGTGATCGCCTTTTCGACGTTTTTGCGCATTTCTGGATCAGTTGCTGGCGCAAGGACCCTCTTGCCGTGCGCTGTCGGCGGCGCGATCATGAGGTGAAGCACAAAGGAGGCGCCGCATGACGTTCGGTTCCGGCGAAATTGATCCCAGCCAGTCCCTCGGGGGCGGTACCCCGGTGCGTAATCCATCCGCCCTCGCAAGTCAGGTGACCTTCAGCCGGCGTGAACTCAATCGCATTCTCGATCTCTATGGCCGCAAGGTAGCCGCCGGTGAGTGGCGTGATTACGCGATCGATTTTCTCAAAGACCGGGCGGTATTTTCCGTATTTCGCCGTGCGTCAGAAGTGCCGATCTATCGCATCGAAAAAAACCCGAAGCTTGAACGCCGTCAGGGCGTCTACAGCGTGATCTCCGCGACCGGGTTGATTGTTCGCCGCGGCCACGAGCTCGAACGCGTGCTGAAGTCGATCGACCGATCGCAGCTGGCGGTCGTGAACTAGCTTTGATCCGGGCCTTACGGCTGCGTTGTGCCCCCGTCCCCGAGCGCTCGCTGCATGAGTACGGTGTCGAGCCAGCGGCTGTGTTTGAAGCCGACATCCCGCAGAATGCCGACATGGCGGAAGCCGAGGGCTTCATGGAGGCCGGTGGATGCGGCCTGCCTGGTCGAATCACCAATGACCGCGATCATCTGCCGGAAGCCAAGCGCTCCGGCCCTTTCAATGAGCGCAGCTAGCAACGCGTAGCCGATGCCGCGGCGTTGCATATCGTGCGCGATATAGACGGAATCTTCGAGCGTCCACTGATACGCAGGCCGTGCGCGGTAAAGTCCCGCATAGGCATAGCCGCAAAGCACGCCGGCAACCTCCGCCGCGAGATAAGGAAAATTGTCGGCCAGCAGGTGTTGCATCCGACGCGCCATCTCAGCTTCGTCCGGGGGACTGAGTTCGAACGACGCGGTGCCGTGCTCAACCGCGTGGGCATAGATTCGGGTGATGGCAGGGATATCGGAATCGCGCGCGGGCCGGATAGTGATGCTCATGCACGGCGACAGTAGCAAAACGAAAGCGCCCCGGCCTATAGCCGGGGCGCGTATTGCAGTCCTGTCGCTGGCGCCTATCGGCGATCGCCGAGGAAGCGCAGCAAGAACAGGAACAGGTTGATGAAGTCGAGATAGAGCGTCAGGGCGCCCATGACTGCCTTACGACCGGAGATCGTGCCGTCATCGTTGGCGCTGTACATTTCCTTGATCTTCTGGGTGTCCCAGGCGGTCAGGCCTGCGAAGATCAGGACGCCGATCGCCGAGATTGCGAAATCAAGCCCGCTGCTCTTCAGGAACATGTTGACGAGCATCGCGATGATCAGCCCGAACAATCCCATCGTCAGGAACGAGCCCATCGGCGAAAGATCGCGCTGCGTGGTGTAGCCATACAGGCTCAACGCGCCGAACGACGCTGCCGAGATGAAGAAGGTGCGAGTGATCGACGCGCCGGTGTAGGCCAGGAACACCGACGAGAGCATGAGCCCCAGCAATCCCGCATAGACCAGGAACAGCATCAGTGCTGTGCTTGGCTGCAGACTATTGATCCGGAAGCTCATAAAGAACACCAGCCCAAGCGTTCCCAGGAACAGCACGATCGCGAGCGGTCCGCTGAAGATCGCTTGGCCGAACGGAGTCAGTGCCGTGACACGTCCAGCCGCATCGGTGACCACGGCGGCGCTGTAAGTAAGCCAGGCGACGACGCCGGTCAGAGCGACGCCGGCGGCCATATAGTTATACACGCGGATCATGTAGGCGCGCAGGCCTGCATCGATCGCGGTAGCACGCGCGGCGCCGAAGCCGCGGGCAGCTACGTTACGGTCGTAGTCCGACATCGAAGTTTCCTCTCTCATGTCCCGGCTTTTCGCCGGCCACGTCACGCGCGCCGGCACGGTGCCGTCGCGCTCGTGTCCCGAATCTAGTGGCTGGCAAGTCTTGGCGCCAGATATGGCTTGATAATGGCCCCGCCCTATTGCGGATCGTTAACGTCCGTTAGCGGCATTATAGGGCCAAACGACAGGCTTGTGACGGGTGGGCGCGGTACGTGGCGGAATGTCGCAAAAACTACAGATTCCTGAGGATCGGGGCCGGTTTCTGGCCCAGCGCCACGTAGGTACCGGCAAGTCCGAGGGCGACGGTAACCACGATTGCGGCGGCCGCCGCCGCCAGAGCTGGCCAGACCAGCCAGACAAACGACAGATGCATGAGTTCGGCGACAATCAACCAGGCGGCGAGCGAGCCACTGATCACGCCGAACACGGCGGTGGCCATGCTGATCACCAGATACTCAATTCCGTAGGCGGTCAGTAGCCGAAGGCGAGTGGCGCCAAGCGTCTTGAGTATCACGGCGTCATAAATGCGATGCCGATGCCCCGCCGCCAGCGCACCGCCAAGCACGAGCGTGGCAACGATCAGTGTGATGGCGCTGGCACCGCGGATCGCCAACACGAGATTGGCGATGAGGCTGCCGACAGCGTCCAATGCGTCCTTCACCCGGACCGCCGTGACCATGGGGAATGTCTTGGCCACTGCTCCGATCAGAGCGACTTCCTGCGCCGCCGTGCCGCCGCCGGGATAAGTGAGCGTTGCGAGATGCGTGTGTGGCGCACCGCGAAACGAATTCGGCGAAAACACCATGACGAAATTGATGCCCAAGGTTTCCCAATCGACAGTACGCATATTGGCGATCGTCGCGGTAATATTGCGGCCAAGCACATTGACGACGATTGCGTCGCCAAGCTTGAGACCCAGGCCGTCGGCGATCCGTTTTTCGAACGAAACCAATGGTGGCCCATTGTAATCAGGCCCCCACCATTGTCCCTCGACCAGCCGCGACCCGGCGGGGATCTCGTTGCCGTAAGTGAGGCCGCGGTCGCTTTGCAGGACCCAGGCCGCGTCTTCTCTTGGCTTGATGTTCTCGACCGGGGTTCCGCCGGCCGAGACGATGCGACCGCGCAGCATCGGTACTTCTTCCAGCCTCGCTGCGGGCGCCTGCGCGTGCACGAAAGCATCGAAGCGCTCGACCTGATCGGCGGGGATGTCGAGGAAATAAAACGACGGGGCTTTCGCAGGCAGTTCGTTGGAGAATTGCCGCTGCAAGTTGCCGTCGATTTCGATCACGGTGACCAGCAATGCGATGCCCAGGCCGAGCGAGAGGACGATTGTTGGCGTCAGCGCGCCCGGTCGATGGATATTGGCTATCGCCATTCGCAATCCGGTTGCCTGTGCCCGTGGCGCGCGCCGTGCCAGGTCCATCATCAGTGCAGCGACACCGCGAAGCAGCACAAATATTCCTGCGGCGGTGGCAACGTAGATCACGGCGACACGCCGGTCATAGGCGAGCAGCACGACGACTGCAGCCAACACGACCAGCGCGACTACAGTAAGCGCGACATAGCGCTTGCGAGGCAGGCGTGACTGCGGCGCGACCATGTCGCGGAACAATTCCGCGACCGGTACATCATGTGCCCGCCCCAATGGCCAGAGCGTGAAAACAACTGCGGTGAGCAGACCATAAATTAGCGCCAATACCAGTTCGCCCGGGTGCACGGCCGGCACGATCGGCAATGGAATGATGGCGCCGAATGTCCAGGAAATCACGAACGGAAGTATCGCGCCGAACGTCACGCCAATGGCGCCGCCGATCAGTGCGAGCAAAAGAACCTGCGTGAGATAGATGCTGAATACGCGGCGACCGCTTGCCCCAAGCGCCTTCATGGTGGCAATCGACTCGCGCCGCCGGTCGAGATGGCTCTTGACCGCGTTGCCAACACCGACGCCGCCGACCAGAAGCGCAGTGAGACCGACGATGGTGAGGAACTGCGTAAAGCGCTCCACGTTGCGCTCGAGTTGTGGCGAAGCGTTGCGGCGGCTGCGGATATCCCAGCCAGCTTCAGGCAATCGTGCGCGCGCGTGCGTGATCACTGCGCTCGCGGCGGTGTCACTGGCGTCGTTTGCAGGCAAGCGCAACCGATAGTGCCACCGTACCAGACTTCCGGGCTGCAGCAGACCTGTGGCACGTAACGCATCCTGGCTGACCAGCAGGCGTGGGCCGAAGCCAATGCCGCCGGCGAGTTTGTCGGGCTCGCTTGTCAGAGTGGCACGGATTTCAAGGCTGGCGTTGCCGATCGTAAGACGTGCGCCGGACTTGATCTCCAGGCGTGCCATCAGCGTCTGGTCCGCAACGGCACCGAATATTCCGTCGTGCTGGGCCAAGGCGCCGCCAAGCGCGACCGGTGGGTCAAGCAGGACTTGGCCGAACAGCGGGTAGGCGCTGTCGACCGCTTTCATCTCGACAAGCGTCGCCTGTCCATCCGCCGAGCGTGCCATTGCCCGCATTGTTGCCGCGCTTGATATTTGGCCATAACTGTCAAGAAATTCGCGCTCTTTTGCTGTGGCTTCACGCTGAATCAGCGTGAACGCCAAATCGCCGCCAAGGATGACACGACCTTCGCGCGCAAGCCCGTCTGCAAGACTTGCCGCCAGCGAGCTGACCCCAGCAATCGCCATACTGCCGAGCGCGATGCAGGCGATGAAGACGTAAAAGCCGTGCAATCCGCCGCGCAATTCCCGCAAGGCGAAACGCAAGGGCAGCCAGTCGCTGTGGGGCGCGGCAACCGCTTCAGTGGTCATGGCGTCACACCATCGATACGACCCGAGCGCAGTCGCACGACGCGTTCGCAGCGTCTCGCGAGAGCGGCATCGTGCGTCACCAGGACCAGCGTGGTTTTGCGCTTTGCGAACCCGGCAAAAAGTAGATCGATGATCTGCTGTCCCGTCTCTTCGTCGAGATTGCCGGTCGGTTCGTCCGCCACCAGGATTTGCGGATCGGGTGCGAGTGCTCGTGCGACCGCAACCCGCTGCTGTTCCCCAC
>DASYSQ010000269.1:0-3740 GCA_036003145.1 Pseudolabrys sp. | reverse complement strand
TTGAATCCGCACATCGCACCGCCCGCGAAGAATCTCGCTGAAGGGGCTGCTGCGATCGCCAAGGGGCGGAGCGTCGGCGCGAAGACGGAGCGCGAACGCGACTACATCGACGCGCTTGCGGTCATGTACGCCGACTACGACAAAGTCGATCACCGCACGCGCATTCTGGCATATGCCAGGGCCATGGAGCAACTTGCGCAGCGCTATCCAAATGACGATGAGGCGCAGATTCACTATGCGCTCTCGCTCAGTACTTCGGCTTCGCCGGCTGACAAGACCTACGCCAACCAGCTTAAAGGGGCGGCGATTCTGGAGCCGATCTTTGCACGCCAGCCACAGCACCCCGGCGTGGCGCATTACCTTATCCACCTCTACGATTATCCGCCGATTGCCGAGAAGGGACTCAAGGCGGCGAGGCTGTACGCCAAAATTGCTCCCGACGCGGCGCACGCGCTGCATATGCCCTCACACATCTTCACGCGTGTCGGCTATTGGCAGGAGTCGATCGATTCCAACATCGCGTCGCAGCGTGTGGCGAAGGAGGCTTCCGATTTCCACGACCAGCTGCACGCCATGGACTACCTTGTGTATGCCTATTTGCAGCTCGGCCAGGACTCGAAGGCCAAGGCCGTCGTTGACGAAATGACGACGGTCACCGGCTTTACCGAAACCTTCCTTCCCGGGCCCTATGCGCTGGCTGTCTCGCCGGCGCGTTACGCGATCGAACGCGGTGACTGGAAGACAGCGGCGAACCTTCAGGTCCGTCCCAGCCCGCTGGCGCAAGTGCAGGCGGTTACCTATTTCGCGCGCGCGCTGGGGGCTGCACGCTCTGGTCATCCCGAAGCCGCTAAAGTAGAAATTGCCAAGCTCGCGGAACTGCACGACAACTTGAAGGACGCCTATTGGTCCGGGCAGGTCGATATTCAGCGGCAAGTTGCGGTCGCGTGGACCCTCTATGCAGAGGACAAGCAGAGCGACGCGCTCAAGGCCATGAGCGCGGCGGCCGATGCCGAGGACAAGACAGAAAAACATCCGGTGACGCCGGGTCCGCCCAAGCCCGCGCGCGAACTCTACGGCGCCATGCTGCTCGAAAGCGGGCACCCTGAGGAAGCGCTCGCCGCCTTTGAAGCGACTCTGAAGAAGGAGCCCAACCGCCTCGGCGCTTATGTGGGCGCAGCCAAAGCCGCCGAAAAGGCCGGCGATAAGGCCAAGGCTCGAGAGTATTCCAAAAAAATTGTCTCGGTCGCGGGCGATGCCGACGAGGCCCGGGCTGAGGTTGCCGGTGCGCGCTCCTTCCTTAAATTAAACTGAGGGCATGCGGCCACAGGAATGGGAGCGCGCCGTGAGAGTATTCTTTCCAGCAGTCGTGCTGGGTGTACTTGCAACCCCCGTCTGCGCCCAGTCGCTTCATGTGATCGGGTATGCCGGCGTGCTCGGCGAGTGGGAACTAACAGCCACCGTAACTGAAAATGCTTCATGGCGAGCCAAGGAATTATCCGGACCAGTGACGATGACACATGTAGGTCTTTGCACGCAGGACGGCCCAGAGGTGAAGACTGGTGAAATACGCTTGCAGATATCGGGGATGTTGTCCCAATTGACTGCAACATTGTTGGTTGCCGGTCTCGAGTGCACCTATAGCGGACGATTGTCGGACTTCTATACCGGCTTGATGATCTGCCCCAATCGAGAAGCCGTTCCGCTGAGGCTATGGGTGAAATAGTTGGACTTCGCCGCGCAGAAACAGTGTGTGAACGGAAGGCGGCTCAACGACACTTCAACGTGGGTGTTTCGTTGGCATGTCCGCTATTGGCACAAAGCGGACATCAGTGACCTGCGGATGAATGTCCGCTTTTGGGGTATTAGCGGACATCGCGATTGGGCGGCCTCATGTCTGCTTTTGACCCAGAGCGGAAGTCGCATTTGGTGCCGAGGCGGACCAAAAGTGTAATCGTTTTACATGCGCCCGATTTTATGTACTGGCATCCGGCCTTCGATAGGTACCGAGAATCTTATCCCAGAAGAAGTGAATTACACCAAAATTGCTATTCGCGTGCCGGTGATGAACAAAGTGCAGCTCCTGCTGGCGTCTAAACCACGCAAACCTTTGAAGCCACGACCCCTCTACGTGATATTCCTTGTCGAAAAAGACGTGTGCGTAAAACGACATCGCGCATGCGATTACCAGCACCACAAAAAGATTTAGCGGCAATATGAAATAAGCGCACCCTCCTACCAGAAATACAGGGACGAAGAAAAAGGGAGTGTTGTTGCCTTCGTCACCAAGGTATTTCCGTGAGACGAGATGGTCTTTCGAATAGTAGGTGTGATGAAAATTGATATGATTGCGGAAAAATTTGCCACCCATTCGATGGTGGCCAAGCTTGCAATGCATCAGCGTCTGGCCAAATGACATGACCAAATGCGTAGCGACGGCGGTTACGAGAATGAGCAGAGCCTCGGGACGGTGCCGCGATACCGTCTGGAACATAGTCATTTCCTTCGGCTTCCTAAAGGCAGCCTACACACACAGATCATCTGTCCAGAACTTTCAGTCCACGTACGCAATGCGCGTCTGGGCATTTGCCTCGCCCGTGCTTGCTGGCTGCGCAGGCAACTGAAGCACGGTTGCTTCCTGTCCCTCACATAGTTGTGTCAGGAGAACAATGCGCCCATCCGGAAATTCGAGCGCATCGTGATGCTTGCGCGCTTCGTTCTTATTCACTTGTCGGAAGATTGCCGTCGCGTGACTTAGTGTCTCCACCCGCTGACGAACGATATAGCGGAAATTTGCAACTTTCACCGTGCTGGAAAACGCAAGCTCGGTTCCCGGAAGGACGCAAACGGCCACTTTAGTATCTTCCGCCGCAGCGAAGCCGCGGGTGCAGGTACCAAAGTCACGTGTGGTAAGTTTGTCGCCGACCTTTGCAGGCCGCGACCTGACATTTTGAAGGCTGTAGTCACACATCTGGGACTCCCATGTTGGAAGCTCCGCAGCCCAACCAGAATGCTAGCGCAATTGAGGGCCCCCGAATCATTAAATTTAGCCAGGCTGAAATCGCCGGGGCGGATTAAAAAAGCGGCCTTGAAGAGCGAATGTCCGCTATTGGCACTTAGCGGACAATCCAATTGCGCCCGAGTTTGTCCGCTTTTGGGACAATAGCGGACAAAGGCACATATTAGCCCGGAACTGTTTGCCCGCTAATGACCCAAAGCGGACATAGGCAAGTGCAAGCTGCGCTCTAATAATAAGATGTCCTATTTGGTTCTCACGAGCACGGTAGCGACGTTAGTCAGTTGGACTTCGGCCGGTCCGGTCATGGTTCTCTTGGCGACCCTGATGTTTTTGGTTCTCGCGGCAATCGCCGCGATCCACATACTTTGGGCATTCGGGTTGCGGTGGCCGGTGGAAAGCGAGCGCGATCTGGTCGCGCTGGTCGTTGGTACCACCGACCGCACCCAAATGCCTGGGCCAGTCGAATGCATCGCCGCTGCGGCTGCGATCTTCTGCGCCGGCCTACTTACTCTGGCGCTCGCCCGCCCAATCGCGCTCCCCGCCGCAGCGGCATTGCCGTGGGCCGCCGCGGCGGCGGCCCTGGTGTTCATAATCCGCGGCGTGGCTGCCTATCTTCAGGTGTGGCGCCGCCGCTTTGCCCAAGAGCCGTTCGCGACTATGGATCGAAATTGGTACGGGCCGCTGTGCCTGCTGCTGGCGGCTGGATTTATCGTGTTGATGATCG
>DASYSQ010000268.1:0-2896 GCA_036003145.1 Pseudolabrys sp. | reverse complement strand
CTATCGAGCACCGGCTGCCTTTGATTTCCGGCTACCGGGAGCATGCCGTCGATGTCCTACTGTTCGCTCCGCGCCGATATCGTGCGCGGCGCCGCCAACTATGTTGACCGCCTGCTGCGCGGCACGAAAGTGAGCGACCTGCCGGTGCAGTTTCCAACCAAGTACGTGCTGGTGGTGAACTTGAAGACCGCGAAGGCGATCGGGCTTAACATCCCGGAGGCGTTTCTGCTGCGCGCGGACGAGGTGATCGAGTGAGGAGATGGCGCATGCGACGGCGCGAGTTCATCAGTCTCCTGGCTGGCGCGGCGGCAGCGCCAGCGATCCTGCATCCACACAGCGCGCACGCGCAGCAGGATGGCCGGGTGCGGCGGATCGGCGTCCTGTCATCAACCAATGAAGAAGACCTGACGAGTCAAGCTGTCTTGGCGGCGTTCCGGCAGAGGCTCGTGCAATTGGGATGGGACGAAGGCCGCAACCTGCGACTGGAGATGCGTTTCAGCGAAGCCAACATCGATCGTCAGAACGCCAACGTCGATGATTTGGTCAATCTTGCTCCCGACGTGATCGTCGTCGGCGGCGCGTCCGCAACGAGAGCGTTGCAGCAGCGGACCAAGACGATCCCCATTGTATTCGTTTCGGTCGGCGATCCGGTGGCAAGCCGCGTGGTCTCGAGCATTGCCCGGCCGGAGGGCAACACCACCGGGATCACCAACCTGTTCCCCTCGATTGGTAAGAGGGGCAAAACTCGTGGCGGTTGTCGCCGAAGTCGGCCTGGCCGGAGGCCGATTGCTGCGCCAAGCGGGCCTATGAACGCGATAGCGGTTAGGCTGAGGCGCATCGGTGCCTGACGATATCGGCCAGTGGCGGGACATCGGGTTGACCGCTGATGCCGAGGCGCGAACCAAGGTAATTCCAGAAGACAATCCCAAGTTTTTTGCATGTCTTGCCGAGGCCGAGGAACCCGTCACGGCAGTCGCGGCCCACGTCGCTACGAGTGCCGCCACTGACTTTTCGTTTGGTTACCACGCCGCGAATGTCGTTTTCGGAGCCATTGGTGTGGAGCGGGATTTCGGGACGCTCCAGCACCTTCAGCAACTCGGCTTTGTTGGCGTGCAGACGCTTGAGCAGCCGGTCGAGAGTGACAAAACCGGTCTGGCGCGTGAAGATGCGATCGAACCTCGCCGTGAGAGCTGCCTGGCGATTTTTGGATGGAGCCAACCGATAGGCCTTGAGGTCGCGGTAGAAGCGCCAAATCAGGCTGCGGATGTGGCGCTGGGCTTTGCGGTTCTCATCGGTGAATGCATCAAGCTTGTGAACGAGGCGCTCGGCATGGACCCAGCAAAGGCCGTGTTCACCGACGTTAAACTGGCCCGCATCATCGCTGACGATGACGGTATTGGGCAGCAGACCATGGGCTTTGATGCTCCCCCACAGCGCACCCTCGGTAGCGATCTCGACCGGATCGGGGTTGACCTTGAGCATGGTGATGCCGAGCTTTTCGAGATGCGCGGTCCATGCGTGCTGGTCAGCGAAATACCGATCTGGATGATCGGCCAAGCGGGTGATCACGTGCGCTGCCAGGCTACGCTGGCGCATATAGGCCAGCGCCGCGGCATTGATGATGTAGTCACCGTAGCCAGCGCGCAGAAGCGCGAGGAAGTTGGCACGGTTTTTCGAGTCTGTGGTGCCGAACCATGTGAAGTGCGCGTTGCCGATTTGGGTACAGAAGCCGTTCTTGGCTTTGTGACGGGCTCCGGTGTCGTCCACGGTAATCCAGGCGGCACTTGAAAGCCCGGCGCGCAGCACTTCGTTCGCCTCGTTGAGGAATGGCTCCTGGCCCTTAATCAGCAGGCGAACAACCTGTCGCTTGGAGATGAAAATGCCCAGCGCCCGCAACATCTCTACCAGTCGCGGCACGGTGACTTGGCCTTGATGATATTGCGCCAAAATGAAGCGACGCAGTTCTGGTCCGAAGTGGCCCTCAAGGCCGTCCGGCAACGGGGCGGTCAGCATGGCACCGTCGGGGGTCAGCCAACGCTCGCAGCGAAAATCTACGACGTGGGCGCGCAGGACCAAATCCTGCACGACGAAACGCGTGTAGCCTTTAAAGCGCGAGCCGGGTGGCGCCGCTACCTTGACGGTCTTCTCCTCATTGATTGTCAGCTTTGTCCTCGTGGGACCCCGCTTGGGGCGCTCCTTGCTGACAGGCTTCTCCGGCTTCGGCTCGGTCGCCTTCTCCATGCCGCTCGGTTTGATATTCGGCCGGCCCGGTCCGCCCTTGAGCCGGGCGATCTCCTCACGCAGCGCGCTAACAGTTCGCTGCAACTCGGCTATTGCCTCAAACTGCTGTATCACCAAGCTCTTCAGCTCGGCATGGGATAGACGGTCAAGATCGCCAGGCGGCACCATCCCCAGAATGAATCCGACTCGCGTCGGTCTGGGAATCGCAAAATCATACCGTCGCCACGAGTTTTGCCCCTCTTACATATTTCTGCGCAAACATTGTGTCCATGTAGGGCTCTTGCCATCGGCCGCGAACAGTGATTCCTGGCGGCCATGTTCATCGACACCATTCCCAACCGGAAGTCGCCACCCGCGGTTCTTTTGCGCGAGAGCTATCGCGAGGGCGGGCGGGTCAAGAAGCGCACGCTAGCCAATTTATCAAAGCTACCGCCGGCGCTGATCGACGGCATCGTCGGGCTGCTTGATGGCGCCAAAGTCTCTGGCAAACGCAGCGCAGAACCTGGCTTTGAGATCGTTCGCAGTCTGCCGCATGGCCATGTGGCTGCGGTACCGCAAGCTCGGGCTCGACCGAATGTTGCAGGGCCGCAGCGGCGTCGAGAAGCGAGTGTGCCATCTGATCCAAGCGCTGATCATTCAACGGATCATCGCACCG
>DASYSQ010000267.1:0-8340 GCA_036003145.1 Pseudolabrys sp. | reverse complement strand
GTTCGCGACAAGTCCCAAGGATTGCGGCACGGACCAAGCAATACCGACTCCGTCGCCGCCGCCAGTCCGACTTCCGGCGTGTTGGACTTGCCAAGGATCAAGAGCCCGGCGTTGCGGTAGCGTGTGACGATCTCGGAGTCGTGGTCTGGGACGAAGTGTTCCCATAGTCGGCTGCCGAAACTGCACCGCACGCCTTTCACAAAGTTCAGGTCCTTGATGAGGAAGGGTACGCCGGCCAACCTGCCCGAGACACCGCCGCGCGCCGTTTCGAGCGCTTCGTCATACATCGAGGTCACGATGGCGTTGATTTTTGGATTGATCGATTGCGCGCGCGTGATCGCGGCAACCGTCACGTCCTCCGCACTGACGGCTCGCTTCTGAATCAGATCGGCCAGCGCCGTCGCGTCCTGCTGCAGATAGTCGCTCTGGTTCATCGGATTTCTCCCAAGCAAACGAGAGAAATTAGGTCATAGTCCGTTACCGGCGCAAAGCAGACGCTCCGCGATAGCGTTGTTGGGCGAGCTTTAATTGCCCCCGGGTTGGCCGCTTCCAACATTTTGCGCGTGTCCAATGAGATCGCGCGAATCGACGCCTTGTCGGATCCAATTGCGCCGGGTCTGACACACGGTCGACGGCAGCATCGACCCGGTCAATTTCTCCTTCAGACAGATGATCTGGTCCGGATCCTTTGTCGCCATCGGGTCTGCGACGTTATTGGCATTCGTGGCCACGGCCGGCGCCGGCACGTTGCTCGTGGCGGGCGGCGCCGCCACGGGTGGCACAGGGCTCGGGGGAACCGTTGGGGACACTTGCGCGATCGCGCCCGCGCTCGAAATGGCGACACTCGACGCAAGAACAATCACCAGCCAGCTTCTTTGCATGACACCCCCAGTAAGTGCGCCGATCATGCGTAGCATGCGTATTTCGAAGAGTCCAAGCGGCCGAGGGGCACGAATTGCCCGCGCGATTTCTCAACACAGGAAGCCGAACGGCTCCCTAGGATCGCTTATAGGTATCTTCGAAGGTCCGTGGCGGACGAGCGCTCACCCCGCTCCGATGCCAAGATAAAATGCGCCGATTGCACCGACGACGAGCAATACGATGATCGCCGCAACGACCTTGAAGATTCTTGCGCTCGAGTCCGTTTCGAATTCCGGCGCATAGGTCCTTCGTAAGTCAGTCATGGCGGTCTTCCCTGCTTACGTCCCAATAGAAGCCAACGAGCGGCTTGGAGAATGGTTTCGCCGTGCCGCGCAAGTAGTGAGACAAAATTGTGATCTGCACACAGGCAGTTGATCTGTCTCTAGGATTTGCGATGAAGGCCTCGCCAATGGCTGCAACTAAGAGCAGAGATCAGCGTTTTTTCTCAGGTGAAGGAAGGAAAATATCTCCGCGGGGCCGTGCTAAAAGTGCGAGGTATGCGATGCTGCTATATCAAGCTGCTATTGACCAGGTCGATCGCCGACAGTTGATCCAGATTGGCGACAAATTGGCCGACATCGAGACGCAGGCGAACGGCAAATATCCCATCCGCCAATTCAGCCTTTTTGAGCGTGCAAAGCCCGGTGAACCCGCGACTGGCGCAATTGATCTCTGGATCGCTTTCGAGGACAGCTTGACCGCGACGCAGTATTCGCAACTTGAGCAGGAGATCGCGGACGCACTCGAGCGAAGTCCGGCGATTGCCAACGCCCACTCTCGCCCGCGAATGGTGGAGAGGCTCACGCGTCTTTGAAGACGCGAGGCTAGATTCTTTGCATTTCATGCACCGCCCGCTCAAGCGGCGCGGACGAGACGGACATCGGGCCCGAGTAAGGCTCGTCCATGTCGATGATCAGAAAAACCGCCGCCGAAACCAGAAACGCGGCCAGGCAAAGGCTTGCGAGAACCAGGGAGTTTCGCGGAGCGAGATAGGCAAAGCTCGCGAACATCAGCGTCAACCAGGCGCCGAGTAGAACCAGAAGAGGGACCGGAATGGCGCCTTGCGCGTCTTCAAGCAAGGTCCAGCGAAGTCTGTTGATTTGTTCGAGTTGCTGGTGCGCATCGTTCGAGAGCGTGAGGTGCTGGTTATCTCCCGGCTTAAGCCGCGCAAGGCTATCCCCCACGGCATAGAGCAGTTGTTCCGACTTCAAATCGGAATTTCCGCCTTCACCGCCGGCCGCGTTACGGTCGAGCGTATCGTGCAAATAGACTTGGAACTGGTGCCGCGCGGTATCGGCATCGTGTCCGTAGCGAAAGAGCGTGCGATCGAGCAAGACAGAGGCCGCGGCAAACTGATGGAGGTCGCGATCCGCCGTATCAAAGGTCCCTTTCGCAGAACTGATCAACAGGCCCAAGGCAAGCGACGTCATGACTGTGAAGAGGTTGGCGATGAGCCTGACGGTTGCCGCTGTTCCTGCGTGGCTATGCGATTCCGGCAAAGCGTCTTGAAAAAACAACACGCCCAGCGACGCAATCAGCAGAGCTACGAGCAATATGACGGGAGCTGTCCACTGATCCATTTTGCCCCGCCCCCAAATCGCACGACGCATGCTTTGTGGTGATCGTAGCACCAATTCGCCGCGCGTCGTCCAGCGGGCAAGCATCGGACTCTCCGCCACATCTCTGTCTCGCAACTCGAAGGAAGCATGCTAAGCTCGGCGAAACACCGATGGGGGAAAGCAGATGGTCATGAAATTGGGTGTGGCAGCGGCCATTGCCGCATTGATCTCCCTCAGCGCATCGGCAGCGGCCGATACCGCAGCGACAACGGCTGCCATCTCCGATCCAAGCCGACCCGCCGCTGACACGGCACGTGACGCCGCACGAAAGCCAGCAGCGATGGTGGAATTCGCCGGGATGAAGCCTGGTGATACGGTACTCGAGTTGCTGCCCGGGGGAGGCTATTTCACGCGCATTTTTTCGAAGGTGGTCGGGCCGAAGGGAAAACTCTATGCGGCCGTACCCGACGCCAAGGGGGCCGATGCCGAGCCGGCGGCGGCGGCCATCGCGGCTGAGTCCGGATATGCCAACGTTTCGGTGGTGCCGATCGCGCCGCTTCCAGCGCTGCCGCCGCTCGATATCGTCTGGACGTCGTGGAACTATCACGATCTGCATCTGAGCCGCGTGCATGCCGACATGGCGGTTGTGGACAAGCAATGGTTCAGCATGCTCAAGCCGGGTGGCGTGGTCGTGATCGTCGATCATGCCGCGCTGCCGGGTTCGCCGGCGGTGGAGACCGCGGACAAGCTTCATCGTATCGATCCAGCCGTGGTCAAGGCCGAGATGACGGCAGCGGGCTTCACGTTCGACGGCGAGACCAATGTTCTCGCCAACCCGGCCGACCCGCACACCGCAATCGTCTTCGACCCTTCCATTCGCGGAAAGACCGATCAGTTCGCGTATCGCTTCAAGAAACCGCAATAATTCGCGGAGCCTTGCTCTTTTCTTAGAGAAAACGCGACTCGGCGGACGGCGTCAGACGTGAACGCCGCCAAGCGCGCCGAGCAGCCAGAGCACCAGCAATACGATAATGAGCGTGCCGAGGACGCCACCAAGGCCGGCGCCGCCGAAGCGATTGTAGCCATAGTAGCCGCCACCGCCGAACAGCAGCACGAGCACCACGATAATCAACAGCAGAGTCATATATTCACCTATTCAAATATGGATCAAAAATCGTCGTTCGACAGGCCAGGCACAACCGTCAGCTCGCGCTGCGCCTGCGGTCCAGTCCAGGATGAACCAAATGGAATTATTCGCGGTCGCGAAGGTCGCGTAATTTATCTTTCGCGTCGCCTACGACCTTCTCGGCTTTTCCCTTCGCCTTATCGAGTTTTCCCTCGGTCTTCAGCTTGGTATCGCCTGTAATTTTCCCGGCGCCTTCTTTTGCGGCGCCTTTGGCCTCGTCAGCCATTCCTTTGATTTTGTCGTGGTCCATCGACCTCTCCAGCGTTCTCCACCCAATGACAACGCTCCGGTTCAACCGGCGTTCCCAATGTCAGCGCATGCCTCTCGGGAACATTGATTTGAGTTCCCATCACTATGCGGATGCGCGTTCGTGCAAGGACACCTTGGGACTCTGTCGACGGCTAGGGTGTTCTGGATTTGGCCGGCATCGGCTGGTCCGGCTTCAAGAGAGATGTCAGAAGCCCAGAGTCAAAGGTCAGTATCCAGCCAAGCGTGACGGCGATGAACAGAGCAAGGCTGCTCACGGCGGTGGGCCAAATCCTTTGATGCTCATCCATGGATCGCCGGTCTCCGTCATCTTGCCCCTAAAAGGGCAGTAGATAGTGGTGCCAGCGGTTAGATCGAATTTACGCGCATATGGGCGCGTCACACTGCGGCTCTTGCCCGCTGACTTTGAAGCAACTCTCCACTCCGAGCTTGGTTCCTGCGTCGCTGGGTGAAACTTTGTCGCGGCGTTACGACTGAGTTCCGCTCATCGCAAATTCGAACCGGCAACGCAATCCATCGGTCTCGAAGCACAGTTCGGTCCTGGCGTCGCGCTCGCGCGCGACGGCTTGATTGATCACGCGGCTGCCGAAGCCGTGGCGCGCAGGGTTGGGCCTGACGCGCTTTCCTCCGGTCTCCTTCCAGACGATCTCAACGCGATGCGCGCCTTCCGTTGCCTGGATCGACCATGCGATGACGACCCGGCCGTTCTCCGCTTTTAACGCTCCGTACTTCAGGGAATTGGTCGCCAATTCATGGAAGGCAAGTGCCAAACCGGCGGCGGTTTGCTCGGAAAGCACAAGCCGCGGCCCTTCGAAGGTCAAGCGACTGGACCCATTCGAGTCTCCGAAAGGCTTCAATACCTTTTCAATCAACTGGTTGAGTTCGACGTTTCGCTTCGGCGAACCGAGGGTCAGTTCGCCCGTCGACAACAGCGCGCGTACGCGTCCCAGGAAGTCGTTGACAAAGGCATCGACGGCCGGCACGTCGCGCGGGCGGGACTGCCTGGCCAGCGCCTCGATCACGGCGGAAAGATTTTTCACCCGATGCCGCATCTCGCCCAGCAGCAGTTCCTGCTGTTCGGCGGCGCGCTTGCGCTCGGTGATGTCGCGCGCAACCTTGGACGCCCCGATGATCGTACCGTCCGGACCTCTGATCGGCGACACCGTCAGCGAAATATCGATCAGGCTGCCATCCTTGCGCCGCCGCACCGTCTCATAATGATCGATCTTTTCGCCGCGGCGCAGCCGCGACAGGATCATCGGCTCTTCGTCGGGCCGGTCCTCGGGGATCAGCATGGCGACCGAGCGGCCAATGATTTCGTCGGCGGTATAACCGAAGAGACGTTGGCAGCCGCCATTCCAACTCATGATGATACCGTCCAGGTTCTTGGAGAGGATGGCATCATCAGAGGATTCGACGATCGCGGCGAGGCGAACCGCAAGTTCTTCAGCTCGCGTGCGTTCGGACAAATCGAGGATGAAATTCACCGCGCCGACGAACGATCCTTCAGGACTGTACAAGGGCGTTGGATGCGGCAAGCAGCGTATCCGCGTTCCATCCGGCCGTTCGACGATCACTTCCATACCGCGGATTGGGCGGTTTTCCTTTATTGCGAGCGCCACTGGACTTTCATCCAGCGGTAATTCACGGCCATCGGGCCAAAAGAGCTTTTTGGCTCCGCTCCATTTGGTCGAGCCGAGCTCTGGGCTGCCGCCCCATAGCGCGGCGGCGGCTTCGTTGAAATAGGTGATCCGGCCTTCCGTATCAGTCGCGTAGACTGCCGATGGGAGTTCGTCGAGAATTGTTCGAAAATAGCCCTCCGTTTGCGCGAAGCGCTCGTTCGCAATGGATGACAGCGTGAGGGTGAACCTCAAGCCCAAACTATCGGACTCGATACGAAGCTCGGCGTCCATCGCTTCTGCCAAGGCGCGAATTTTTTTGAAACCCGCTCCAGCATCGCGATAGGGATCCATATTCTCCGGCAGCCCGACGCCGTCATCGCCGATTTCGACGACCACACGACCGTCAGCAAACCGGCGACACTCTATCGTGACTTCAACGGCTATGCCGCTCGGATGGGCGTGCTTGAGCGCGTTCGCAACGACCTCGTGAGTCAAAAGACTGATTTGCCGGGCCTGGTCCAGGGAGACCAGGCAGCCGGATGTCGGGCGATGAAGGAGGCGTAGCCGCGGCTCCCGCGCAAACGACGTTTGGTGCGCGCGCAAAAGATGGCCCGCGAGGTCGACGCCGCTCATTGCCGGCGGACCTGTTGTGGCGCTCGGAAGTCCTTTCGCAGATGTATCGAGTCTGATTTGCGTTCCATCGCATGATTGTGGAACCCGCTCGCGTATGGCGACCGGATTTGCAAGCGTGACGAACGTATCGTCCGCACGGGGACGATCGTTTCCACCGGATGAATTAAGCGACGTCCTTGAAAGCCAGTCGCGGGATTGAATATCTGCGGATGTCATGCGTCTGCCCACCGCCAGCCGGTTCAAACTAGGTCACCCGACGCGAAAGTCAACAATTTTATGTAATAATATCAATGAGTTGTATGCTAACTAGGCTCATCTTCTTCAGAAGGGGCGCTCGCGGGAACCGGCGCCGTAGGGAACCATTGCGCAAAGAGCGCGTATAGCATTAAATGAGTAAGTGACACAAAAGGTGTTCGAAATGGTCGGGGATATGACACGCGGGGAGCGCCTCCAGATCATGTTGACGAGTGAGGAGATTGCGGCGCTCGACAATTGGCGGTTTTCGCGCCGCATGCCGAGTCGCGCCGCAGCGGTTCGCGAATTGCTGAAACGGGGCTTGGCGGCGGAAGGCTTCGCAAGCGCGGACATTGGCCGCCGTTCGAGCGAGTTCGGCGTGGTCGAGGCAATCGAGTCCGAAACCTCGTCCAGCAGCGATTGAAAAGTTCCGTCACCCCAAGTGAGGCGTTGGGGTGGAGCGTCTGGTGCTCGCCATGCCGGGATTTGTCGATTCCGGATGTTATGATACGTGATGACCGCGAGCGCAAAATTCGAGACGACCATTACCTGTCCGACCTGCTCGCAGTCGGGTCGGCTCCAATGGAAAGAAGGGAGCGGTGGTGGCCGCGAGCGCGGCGGGACGCGAACTTACATCAGCGTATCGGACGGGTTCCATCGGGAAGACGGGCGAATGCCTTCCGGCGATCCGGTCATTGTCTGCAACGTGTGTGACGAGATTCAGCCGGACTAGACGCTTGCGGCGCTCAGCCGAGGAACCAACGGCCCAACAACGCATTTGCCTTCGACACATCTGAGGGCAACGTCATGCGCTCCTTGCTGCTTTGGCTGATTGGGATCCCCATTCCCATTATCATCATCCTGTGGCTCCTCACGGGTCATGCCTGAATTTCGACACCGGCCGCGCTGAGGCGTGCAACGACGCAATCAGGGCGATCCGCATGAGCCAGACAAAAAACCTGCAGACTCATGTCTCAGATCCATTTTATGGGAACGGCGCTCGGCCACCGGCGTTGTCTTACAAACTCAAGCAATGGAAGGATCGATCAATGACGACAGCTTCGGGTCACACCAGCGCCATTCTCGCTTCGAAGGTGCAAGGTACAAACATCTACAACCGGGCGGGCGACAAAATTGGCCAGGTGAAGGACATTGTTTTGGACAAGCAATCCGACCGCATTCTTTTCGCGGCTCTCGGCTTCGGCGGGGTACTGGGCATGGGTGAGAAGTTTTATCCTGTTCCCTGGTCTGTCCTCGACTACAGCAAGGACAAAGGCGGCTACGTCATTCCAGTCGCTCAGGATGTTCTTGATCGGGCGCCGACCTATCGCCTCGAAGATCTGACCAGGGACGACGGCCAGCTCAGCGAAATCCGCGCCAAGTCGTACGACTACTACAACGTTGAGCGGGACTGGTAAGCGCGCCGATTTGAACGCTGAGAGCGCGGCGGGAGCGATTATGCTCCCCGCCGCGCTCTCAGGCGGGTCTTTTTCGAATTCAGGAGTTCCAAAAAAGTGCGGGACCGTCATCGGACCAACGGAACTTTGGAACAAATGTCTGGACCGTTGGTTACCTCATCGTTGTTAACGAACGGGAGATTTCGAAATGCGCATTTCAAGCTTGCTCATGACGGGCGCACTGGGTGTCGCGCTATCCGCCGGAACTTTGGTAGCGACCACAAGTAGCGCTTCAGCCGATATCGTTTGCAATCGGTATGACGAATGCTGGCACGTCACCAAACGCTACACCACTTATCCCACCACACTTGGCGTCGTGTTTTATACCGACGATTGGCGGACCGCCCATCTGAAGGACGTGCGCTATCACTGGCGCGACGATCCAACAGACGATCAGGGCTATTACATGAACGGCGAGTGGCATCGCTTTGAGGTAGAGGTTCCTGCCCACAGCGACGATC
>DASYSQ010000266.1:0-20598 GCA_036003145.1 Pseudolabrys sp. | reverse complement strand
TCGAACTCGGCATGGTGCACAATGTGCGCATCTTCGTGCGCTCGAGCTTTGAAAAGCCGGAGGACATCGACCCCTCCAAACCGCCGTCGGGCACACTCATTTGCGACGAAGGAGACATCGTGGAACAGCAAGTCGTCACCGGCATCGCATTTTCCAAGGACGAGGCGCAGATCTCGATTCGCCGGGTTCAGGACAAGCCCGGGGTCGCGGCCGCCATCTTTGGTCCGCTCGCCGACAGCAACATCAATGTGGACATGATCGTGCAAAACGTTTCGTCGGATGGAGCCACGACGGACCTCACCTTCACGGTCCCCTCCGCCGACTATGAGCGCGCCCGCATGACGCTCGACAAGGCCAGGAGTTCAATCGGCTTCGAACGGCTGGACGGGGCAACCGACGTCGCCAAGGTCTCGGTCATCGGCATTGGCATGCGCAGCCACGCCGGTGTCGCTGCGCAGGCGTTCAAGGCTCTTTCCCAGCAGAAGATCAACATTCTTGCCATCACCACGTCCGAGATCAAATTCTCGGTGCTGATCAAGGCCGCTCAAACCGACCTGGCAGTGCGCACGCTGCATACGCTTTACGGACTGGACAAGGCGTAGCTTTCATCAGTTCCCGCTCCATTTTTTATCAATCCGGGGCGCTGCCCGAGGCCACGGGCCCGGAATGACTTGCAAAAGGCAGAAGGTTTTGAGGGGCAAAGGCCGCTTTGGCTTGCCCCTTGCATGGGCCATTGGCTATAGCCTGAGCATAGGCGGCCGCCGGTGCGGAATCGCGCAGTCGCCATTCGTACACGATTTGGCCATATAGAAGCCGCGGGCCCAAGCCGCGGCCAGAGGACCTCAATAATGCGTGGCGCGCTCGGCGGTCCGCGCGTGCTGCTGCGCCGGCTTCGCGAGGTTATGGCGGAGCAGGTCAGCGCACAGGATCGACTCGACAAAGTGGTGGTGTTGATCGCCGCCAACATGGTGGCCGAGGTGTGCTCTGTCTACGTCCTGCGCGTAGACGGAACGCTCGAGCTATACGCCACCGAAGGATTGAAGCGCGAAGCCGTCCACCAGACCGTGCTGAAAGCCGACGAAGGCCTGGTCGGCCTGGTCGCCAGCGAAGCCAATCCGATGAACCTGTCTGACGCGCAGGCGCATCCGGCCTTCTCCTATCGGGCGGAAACCGGCGAAGAAATTTATCACTCGTTCCTCGGCGTGCCGATCCTGCGCGCCGGCAACACCCTTGGCGTGCTGGTGGTGCAGAACCGCGCGCGCCGCACCTACACTGAAGAAGAGGAAGAGGCGCTGCAGACCACGGCGATGGTGCTCGCCGAGATGATCGCATCCGGCGAGCTGTCCTCGCTCGCGCGGCCTGGCGCCGAACCGGTCGCGCGCCACCCGATGCATCTGACCGGAAGCTCGCTGTCGGACGGGATCGCGCTCGGTCACGTCGTCCTGCACGAGCCGCGCGTGGTCATTACGGACGTTATCGCCGATGATATTCCGCACGAACTCAAGCGGCTCGACGCCGCCATCGCCACCCTGCGCGAGGATCTGGATCGGCTGGTCGAACACCGCGATATTGCGGATGGCGGTGAGCATCGCGACGTGCTCGAAGCCTACCGCATGTTTTCGTATGACCAGGGCTGGCTGCACAAGATCAAGGAAGCGGTCATGACCGGTCTCACCGCCGAGGCCGGAGTGGAACGCGTGCAGTCCGATACCCGCGCGCGAATGCTGCGCGCCTCCGACCACTATTTGCGTGAGCGTTTGCACGATCTCGACGATCTCGCCAACCGGCTGATGCGCGTGTTGATGGGCCAGGACCACGCGCCGACCAAGGAGCAGTTGCCGGAAAATGCGATCGTCGTGGCGCGCTCCATGGGACCCGCGGCGCTACTCGATTACGATCGCAAGAGGCTGCGCGGCCTCGTGCTGGAGGAAGGCGGACCGACCTCCCACGTCTCGATTGTCGCACGCGCGCTCGGCATTCCAACGGTGGGCGAAATCGACAATGCAACGGGCCTGGTCGAGACCGGCGACGCCATTATCGTCGACGGCTCCACGGGCCACATTCACATGCGGCCGCCCCAAGACATCCAGGCATCCTACGGCGAGCGGGTGAAGTTACGCGCCCGCCGGCAGGCGCAATATCGCGCGCTGCGCGAGCGGCCTTGCATCACCAAGGATGGCCAGAAAATTGCGCTGATGATCAATGCCGGCCTGACCATCGACCTTCCCCATATCGAGGATACCGGCGCCGCAGGCATCGGCCTGTTCCGGACCGAATTGCAATTCATGGTGGCGGATACGCTGCCGCGTACCGGCGAGCAGCTTGCGCTCTATCGTGCCGTGCTCGACGCTGCCGGAAAAAAACCGGTGACGTTCCGCACCCTCGATATCGGTGGCGACAAGGTGCTGCCGTACATGCGCAATGTCGAAGAAGAGAACCCCGCACTGGGCTGGCGTGCGATCAGGCTGGGTCTAGACCGGCCAGGCCTGTTGCGCAGCCAGGTGCGCGCGCTTTTGCGGGCCGCCGGAGGCCGCGGGCTCAAAGTCATGTTTCCGATGATTGCCGTCGTGGAGGAGTTCGACAAAGCAAAGTCGCTCGTCGAAGTCGAATTGACCCATCTGCGCCGGCATGGCCACGAGCTGCCGGAGCGCGTCGAGATCGGCACCATGCTCGAGGTGCCTTCGCTTCTGTTCCAGCTCAATGAATTGCTGGAACGCGTCGATTTTCTCTCGGTGGGCTCCAACGATTTGATGCAATTTCTGTACGCCGCCGATCGCGGCAATCCACGCGTGTCGGAGCGGTTCGATCCTCTTTCGGCACCCGTTCTGCGCGCGCTCAAGGACATCGTGGACACCGCAAAGAAGCACAATAAGCCCGTGACACTGTGCGGCGAGCTCGCGTCCCAGCCGGTCGGCGCGCTGGCGCTCATCATTCTGGGCTATCGCACCCTGTCGCTCACGCCTTCCGCGGTGGGGCCGGTGAAGGCGCTCCTGCTCGAACTCGATTGCCGCAAGGGCGAAGAGATGCTTCTGCCCTGCCTTGCGCAGCCGGTTGGGAGCGTATCGATCCGCCACAAGCTCGAAGGCTTTGCGGCGACGGAAGGATTGCAACTTTGACCATCCTGCCGCAACAGAAACTGGACGCCCTGCTCGCCCGCCATTCGCTGGTAGAAAGCGAGCTCGCCAGCGGCTTGGGCCCCGACGCTTACGTCAAGCTGTCGCGCGAATTCGCCGAGCTCAGCCCCATCGTCGAAACGATCAAATCCTATCGCACCACCGACAGGGAGATCGCCGAACTCTCGGCGCTCGTCGACGACTCCTCGACAGACGCAGAAATGCGCAAGCTCGCCGACCTTGAGCGGCATGAATTGCAGGACCGCAAGGAAAAGCTGGCGCAGCAGATCAGGCTGGCATTGCTGCCGAAAGACGCGATGGACGATCACAACGCGATCCTTGAAATCCGCGCCGGCACCGGCGGCGATGAAGCCTCGCTTTTTGCCGGCGATCTCTTTCGCATGTACGAGCGCTACGCTGCCAAGCAGGGCTGGAAGACGGAAATCCTTTCCGCCAGCGAGGGCACCAAGGGCGGCTTCAAGGAAATCGTTGCCTCGGTGCGCGGCCGTGGCGTGTTCGCCAAGCTTAAATTTGAATCCGGTGTGCACCGCGTGCAACGCGTGCCCGATACCGAAGCATCGGGCCGTATTCATACCTCCGCCGCCACCGTCGCCGTGCTTCCCGAGGTCGAAGACGTGGATATCGATATCAACGATGCCGACCTGAAGATCGATACAATGCGTGCGCAGGGCGCCGGCGGTCAGCACGTCAACAAGACCGAATCCGCCATCCGCATCACGCACATCCCCAGCGGAATCGTGGTGTTTGTGCAGGAGGAACGGTCGCAGCACAAGAACAAGGCCAAGGCGCTGAATTACCTGCGCAGCAAGCTCTATGATGCCGAGCGCACCAAGCGCGATGCGGAGAGAGCGGCGGAGCGGCGTGGACAGATCGGTTCGGGCGACCGGTCCGAGCGCATCCGCACTTACAACTTTCCGCAGGGCCGCGTGACCGATCACCGCATCAACCTGACGCTGCACAAACTTCCGCAGATCATCGAAGGCGAGGCCCTCAACGACGTCATCGACGCGCTGGTCACGGAACATCAGGCCGAATTGCTTGCGGCCGAAGGCGCGGCGTGAGAGCAGTCCCCGGGTTGAAGGACGGCGCTTCGGTGCTGGAGGCGCTCAATCTCCTGGCGCAGGCATTCCGTACTGCCGGCATCGAAGACGCGGATGTGGATGCGCGCCTGCTGGTCGGGCACGCGCTGCACCTCGACCGCGCGCGTCTGATCGCTCAATCGGATCGTATTCTGGAGGCCCGTGAAATCAACGTGATAAACGCGCTCGCGGCGCGCAGGCTGAAGCGCGAGCCGGTATCGCGAATTCTTGGACAGAAGGAATTCTGGAGCATCGCACTCGCGATCACTCCCGATGTTCTGGTGCCGCGTCCGGAAACGGAAACGGTCGTCGAAGGCGCTCTCGATTTCGTCGTGCGCGGCGGCCTGCGTATGGAAAAGCTGCGAATTCTCGACATTGGCACCGGCTCCGGCGCCTTGTTGCTGGCGCTGCTGCGAGAACTGCCCAACGCAACCGGCATAGGCACCGACATCAGTACCGGCGCTTTGAAGGTCGCGCGCGAGAATGCTGCCCGTTGCGGCCTTGAAGGCCGCTGCACCTTCCTCGTCTGCGACATCGCCTCGGTCGTTGAAGGCCCGTTTGATCTGCTCGTTTCAAACCCGCCCTATATCGCACATGACGAAATCACGTCACTTGCGCCCGAGGTAAAAAATTATGATCCGACGGTCGCGCTTGACGGCGGCGATGACGGGCTTGCCGCCTATCGCGCCATCGCAGCTGACGCCAAACGACTCCTGGCGCCCGGCGCCCGGATGTTCGTGGAACTGGGTGCGGGCCAGGAGGCGGCTGTGAGGGATCTGTTTACCAACGTGGGATTGACCGCCGGGACTGCGCGTGCGGATTTGGCCGGAATCCCGCGCGTGCTCGGCGCAGGTTTCGTGCCATGAGTGCGTCGCATTCCCGCCTGATGAAAAGCGCAGAGCTCGTTTATCGACAAAAAAAGCGCTTGGATTATGGCTCGGAAACGACTAGCTTCCGGTCACGGAATCGACCCATGACGGTTGCATCGCCGTGAACCCTGGAGCAGCGGCTCTGTGAGGTGCGGCGCAAGGCGGATGACGAAGAGCCGGCATCGAAAAGACGGCAGACGAAATCGCCAGACACGGGTCTGAATGCTTTACCGGTTAGGCGCATCATTTTTCGATACCTAGAACGGTGCGCGTAACGAGAGGTTGGCAACGCCGCGGCAGGACCGTGGCTATGGGGTTGCTGCGACTATCGCGATAAAGAGCACAACGGCTCGATCATTGGCGCGGACAAGGAGTGCAGGTCCGTCCGCGCAATGAGGTTTGTTTGGACTTGCAAGTTGGTTGAGCGTTCGGCGAACGCCGAGACAGGCGAAAGGCGATAAACAGGCACATCATGAGAAACGGTCAGAAGCGCATGCGCGGACGCGGTGGCAATAATCACCGCAAAAGCCAAAATCCACTGACGCGCGTTTACGAGTCAAACGGTCCCGACGTCAAAATTCGCGGCACCGCTTCGCATGTAGCGGAAAAATATATCCAGCTCGCGCGAGACGCGCAGAGTTCGGGCGATCCGGTTGCGGCCGAGAACTACTACCAACATGCCGAGCACTATTTTCGCCTGATTGCCGCCGCGCAGGAACAGTTCCGACAGCAAAATCCATATTACAACCAGCAACCGCAGCAGCAGCAGGGCGCCCCCGGCCAGCAGAATGCCGACGAGGGATTTGACGGCGATGATGACGACGCCCAACCCTTCATGGGCCAGAACGAGCCGAGCTACGGACCGCGTGAACCTCAGCAGCAGCCTTATCTGCCGCGCGATGCCCAGCCGTTCCCGCCGCGCGATCAACAGGTGCAAAACCGCCCGCAACATCAGCCGCAGCCCTATCAACAGCAGCCGAATCAACAGCAGCCGAATCAGGGTGGCCAAGGCGGACAGGAGGTCGGCGGCTTGCCGGCGTTCATCACCGGCGGTGGTCAGCCGCAACAGAATCCCGGCCAGAACCAGAACGGTCACGACCAGGGCGACCGTGGCCAGGATCGTTTCGGCATGCATCGCCGGCGTCGACGTCATCGCGGCGGTGGATATCGTCCTGATCGCCCCGACTTTGGCGGTAATCAACAGCAAGGCGCAGCGCCCCAGCCGGCTCACGACGAAGGCGGTGGCGACGAGCCCCGGCAGCCGGAGTAAGCGCAGGCCTGCGCCTGCGCGCGGACAATCAGCCGCCGGGTGACGGCGCCAACGCTGGTTCCAGCGCGGGTACCAGCCGCCGCTTCTCGCGCCGTGCCGGAATCGCGCGGTAGACCTGCTTGGTGGCTTCCACCAGATGCACGCCAGCGAACGGCGCCGACAGCGTCGCACCGGTACGCTCCCACGCGACCGCCGTGCGCAAGAACCAGCCGCTCACGGGCGGTACGTAAAGGGCCTCGCTCCAGCCGGTCGGCGTGAACCAGGTTTCGCGCAGGAGCTGATTGATCTGGCTGCGCGAATAAGGTCGACCGGAGCCGAACGGCGTCGTGTCCATGCGCGCCCACAGACCGCGCCGGTTTGGCACAACTGCCAACAGGCGCCCGCCAGATGCCAGCACCCGCCAGACTTCGCGCAACAGCGCGCCGGGATCGTTCGTCATTTCCAGTGCATGGACCAGCATCACACGGTCGATGGCAGAATCTGCGAGCGGAAGTTCGTTTTCGTCGACAAGCGCGGAAAGCGCCGGGCGCGTGGTCGGCCATTTCACCACGCCCTGCCCGGCCGGCATGAGCGCGAGGCACCGTTCGGCTTCTTCGCGAAACAGGCCGAGATAGGGGGTCGCATAGCCGATACCGAGTACACGCTGGCCGGCGGTATTGCCCCACAATGAGCGAATGCCGCGTCCAATGAAGCGGCGGGCCACGACGCCAAGACGCTGGCCGTAGAAATTGCGCAGGTCCACGACATCAATCGACATGCCGCCAAACTACCATGAAACGCCGTAGCAAACCGCTAACGTACGGAACGCGCGGAGGTGCATGACCATTCACCCGCGTGATACGGTTAACCTTGTTCCAGAATGCCAAGAGGACCAAAGAGGACTAAAGAGGACCAAGACCATGCCCGCGGAAACTCGTCTGTTTCTTTGCCGATCCGACAACTACGGGGTGCTGCTGCGTGACCCCGACAGCGGCGCCACCGCCGCGATCGACGCGCCCGAGGTGGCGCCAATCGAGGCGGCGCTCAAAGCGACCGGCTGGAAACTGACGGACATCCTGGTCACTCACCACCATGCCGACCATACCGACGGTATCCAGGCGCTGAAGGACAAATACAAATGCCGCGTGGTGGCGCCCGCCGCTGAAGCCTCGAAGATTCCGGCGGTCGACGAGACCGTGCGCGAAGGCGACAGGGTCAAGGTCGGCAGGCTTTCGGCCAATGTGATCGAGACGCCGGGCCATACGCTTGGCCACATTGCGTATTGGTTTCCCGCCGACAGGCTGGCATTTGTCGGCGACACGCTGTTCTCCATCGGCTGCGGCCGTGTGATTGAAGGTACGCCCGAACAAATGTGGCGGTCGCTGGTGAAGCTGCGCGACCTGCCGGACGATACCGAGTTCTATTGCGGTCACGAATACACTGGCGCCAACATCAAATTCGCGCGCACTGTCGAGCCCGACAACGAAGCGCTTGCCGCGCGTGAGGCGGAAGCCAGGCAGGAGATCGCCGCAGGCAGGCCCACCATCCCGGTAACGATCGGCGAGGAGAAACTGGCCAATCCGTTCCTGCGTGCCGATGTGCCGGAAGTGGCGTCCGGCATCGGCATGAAGGGCAAGCCGGCTGCCGAAGTGTTCGCCGAAATCCGTGCGCGCAAGAACAAGTTCTAGCTTGTGCCCGCATGCATACACCGACCGCCGCCGAGATGATCCGCGCGCTTGACCTCAAGCCGCATCCGGAAGGCGGCCACTATCGCGAAACCTTTCGCGATCCAAGGTTGGTGGAAGGCCGTCCCGCCTCGACCGCGATCCTGTTCCTGCTGGCGCGCGGCGAACGCTCGCACTGGCACCGCATCGATGCGGTGGAGATCTGGCACTACTACGCGGGCGCACCGCTGAAGCTGTCGCTGGTCGACGGCTCCAAGGAAGAAATCTTCCGCCTGGGAGCTGACATCAATGCTGGTGATGTCCCGCAAGTGACGGTGCCGGCCCGCGCCTGGCAGGCCGCCGAAAGCCTCGGGCCGTGGACGCTCACAGGCTGCACCGTCGCGCCCGGGTTCTCCTTTGAGGGTTTCGAGCTGGCACCGAAAGACTGGTCGCCGCGATGATGCGGTCATGCCCGGACTTGTTCCAGCCATCCACGTATTGTTTCATTGTGTGATGACGTGGATGGCCGGCACATAGGTGGGCGAAAGCACGCCGTCCTTCGAACGGCTAGGGCCGGGCATGACGAACTGAAGGGAAATCCCGTGACCATGAAGCTCGATCAAGCACGCGACGTACTCGCGCGCGCAAACCGAATGATTGCGCATGAAGGCGTTCTCGACGCTTTCGGCCATGTCACAATGCGTCATCCAACCGACCCCGGGCGCTATCTGATGTCACGATCGCGTGCGCCGGAGCTGGTGCAACCGGACGACATTCTCGAATTTACACTCGACTCGCAGTCGGTGAAACCGACGGACGTGCGCCTCTACGGTGAGCGGGTGATACACGGTACAATTTATCAGACGCGGCCCGATGTGAATGCTGTGTGCCACCATCACGCTCCGTCGATCTTGCCGTTCTGCATTTCCGGCACAGAGCTCAAGCCGGTCTATCATCTCGGGGCCACGCTGGGCGAGAAAGTGCCGTTCTGGGATGCGCGCGACGATTTTGGTGACACCACTCTGATTGTGGCCACGCCGGAGGAAGGCGCTTCGCTTGCGCGCGCCCTCGGGGCCAACTGGATCGTGCTGATGCGCCGTCACGGCGCGACGGTCGCGGGCAGGACGCTGGAAGAGCTTACATTTCGTACCATTTACACCGCGCGCAATGCGGCGCTGCAGATTCAGGCCCATACACTCGGCCATGTCTCACCGCTCAATGCAGCGGAGACGGAACTTGCCGGCGAATATAATTTGCGGCCAGGTCCTGTTGCGCGTGCCTGGGAATACTGGAACGTGCGGCTGGACAAGGCGGAGGGCACCTGGCGCCCGAAAAGCGCAAATCCTCGCGCGAAGAAAAAATCACCGCCGAAGCGAAAGACGAGACGTCGGCGCCGAGGGTGAAGGCGGTTTCGCGCGCTACTTGCGGCCATTGTGGCGCATGCACGCCAAATAGCCTTCCAGCGCACGGCTTTTGTGCACCTTGAGACCGTCTCTTCTGAAATACTTCGGAAAAGCGACGCGCCCGCCATCAAGCGTCTGGGTCGCTTCCTGTCCTTCGCGCGGGCGCAATTTCATACCTTCGCGCTTGACGCCGGTGGGAGGGGGAAGGATGCGGCCGCCGTTCTGCACGGCGCATTCGCAGGCAACCTTGTCGTAAACGTCCTTGCATTGCAGATCGGTGTCCTGCGCCGACACAGATCGGACGAACAACGGCAGCAAAAGACCGACGATTGTTGTTCCGACCAGAAATGCCTTCATCGGATGCAATGACTTCTAGACAAAAAATTGTCCGCCATTGGCGGAAAGCGTCGCGCCGGTGATCAGCCCGGCTTCGTCCGAGGCGAGGAATACGACGCAGCGTGCGATTTCCTCGGGCTCGCCCAGGCGGCCGATCGGGATCAGCGGCAGAATCGATTTCTCCAAGACATCCTTCGGCACCGCTTGCACCATTTCGGTGTTGATGTAGCCCGGGCAAATTGCATTGACTGTAATCCCGGAGCGGGCGCCTTCCTGCGCGAGCGCCTTCGTAAACCCGAGTTCACCGGCCTTGGCGGCCGAATAATTGGTCTGCCCCGCCTGACCTTTTTGCCCGTTGATCGAGGAGATGTTGATGATGCGGCCGAACTTGCGTTCCCGCATGCCCTCGATCACCGGCCGGCACATGTTAAACAGCGATCCGAGATTTGTGTTGATGACGGCCGTCCACTGTTCGGGGTTCATGCGATGGAACATGGCATCGCGCGTGATGCCGGCGTTGTTGACCAGCACCTCGACCGGACCGACCTCGGCTTCGACCTTTTTGATGCCGTCGGCGCAGGCGCCGTAGGACGAGACGTCCCACTTGAACACCGGGATGCCGGATTCTGCCTTGAATTTCTCCGCGGCCGCGTCATTGCCGCCGTAGTTGGCCGCAACCTTGCAGCCACCGGCTTTCAGAGCTTTGGAAATCGCCGCCCCGATTCCGCGGGTTCCGCCTGTTACCAATGCAACGCGTGTCATGCTCGACCCCTCCAAGCCATCTTCTTAAAACATCATGGCCGGGACAAGCCCGGCCATGACGCGAATTCATTGCCGAACGGGCTACCGCTCGCGCGCCTAGCCACGCTCCACGCACATAGCAATGCCCATTCCGCCTCCGATGCAGAGGGTGGCGAGGCCCTTCTTGGCATTGCGCTTCTGCATTTCGTAAAGCAGCGTCGTCAGCACGCGGGCGCCGGAAGCGCCGATGGGGTGGCCGATGGCAATGGCACCGCCATTGACGTTGACCCTTGCGGTGTCCCATCCGAGGTCCTTGTTGACCGCACAGGCCTGCGCGGCGAAGGCCTCGTTGGCTTCCACCAGGTCGAGATCCTCTTTCTTCCAGCCGGCTTTCTTGAGCGCGGCGCGCGAGGCCGGAATCGGCCCGGTGCCCATGATGGAAGGGTCGACACCGGCCTGTGCCCAGGACACGATGCGCGCAAGCGGCGTCTTGCCGAGCTTGGCGGCTTCACTCGCCTTCATCAGCACGAGCGCAGCAGCACCGTCATTGATGCCGGAAGCATTGGCCGCCGTCACG
Organism: Pseudolabrys sp.; assembly: GCA_036003145.1. Lineage (GTDB taxonomy): Bacteria > Pseudomonadota > Alphaproteobacteria > Rhizobiales > Xanthobacteraceae > Pseudolabrys. The sequence continues at coordinate 9,546 of DASYSQ010000266.1, read as the reverse complement.
GTGCCCTCCTTGTCGAAAGCCGGACGCAGCTTGGCAATCGAATCCATCGTCACGCCGGCTTTGGGATACTCGTCGGTATCGACCACCACATCGCCTTTACGTGACTTGATGGTGACCGGGATGATCTCGTCCTTGAACTTGCCGGCTTTCTGCGCGGCCTCGGCTTTGTTTTGCGAGCCGACCGCGAATTCGTCCTGCTGCTGACGGGTAATCTGCCATTGCTTGGCGACGTTCTCTGCGGTGGCGCCCATGTGGTAGCCGTTGAATGCATCCCACAAACCATCCTTGATCATGGTGTCGATCATTTCGAACGAGCCCATCTTCACGCCCGAACGCAGATGCTGGCAGTGGGGCGCCATGCTCATGGACTCCTGGCCGCCGGCGACCACGATGTCGCTATCTCCGTTGAGGATCGCCTGATAACCAAGCGCAACCGCGCGTAAGCCGGAACCGCATAGCTGGTTTACTCCCCATGCAGGCGTCTCAACCGGAATGGCCGCCGCAATCGACGCCTGCCGCGCCGGGTTCTGACCCTGTCCGGCGGTCAATATCTGGCCCATGATCACTTCGCTCACCCGCCCGCCTTCGACCCCCGCCCGATCCAGCGCAGCCTTGATTGCGACCCTGCCGAGTTCGTGAGCCGACAAATTCGCAAATGCCCCGTTGAAAGCGCCGACGGGTGTCCTGGCAGCGCTCACAATGACGATATCGTCCTTCATTAGATGCTCCTGTTAGGGTCGCGGGCGGCGGGGCCTGCCATTTTGGCACTGCCGCATCCTCGGCAGGCCATATGGGTGTGTCAACAAGACCTGTCGCGTGAATATCCGCGACAATTGGCGCTTTTCTGTCCTTTCCGCAAGGGACGCCGCACCCTCTGCGGCGCTGCCGCGGTGCCACAAAACGGTGGCCCATCGAAGCGGAAATTGGCTATGCTCAAAGCCTTGGCAGGGGAAACGTAGTCAAACATGTCAGAGGAAAAAAAAGAGCCGGTAACAATCAAAAAATACGCCAATCGGCGGCTCTATAATACCGGAACCAGTACTTACGTGACGCTCGAGGATCTCGCCTCCATGGTCAAATCCGGCGAGGACTTCATCGTCTTCGATGCAAAGACCGGCGAGGACATCACGCGCTCGGTGCTCGCCCAGATCATTTTCGAACAGGAAAACAAGGAAGGCCAAAGTCTGCTGCCCATCGCTTTCCTGCGGCAGCTGATCCGTTTTTACGGCGACAGCATGCAGATGCTGGTGCCTCGTTTCCTGGAAGCTTCGATCGATTCGCTTACGAAAGAACAGGGTAAATTTCGCGAACAGATAACGCAGGCCTTCGGTGTCGGGCCTTTTGGCCCTCTCGAGGACCAGGTACGGCGGAATATGGAAATGTTCGAGAAAACATTCGCCATGTTTGCACCGTTTGCGCGCGGGCAATCGAAACCAGCAGAAAAACCTCAGGGCTCCGGCGGTGAAATGGACGAGCTCAAGCGTCAGCTCGACGAAATGCAGAAACGGCTGGATAGGCTCGGCAAGGAATAATTGCATCCTTGTCATCGGTTGCCGCGAAACGCGAGTCCCGGTGATAACCTTATTGGTCGACGCGGTTCACGATCACCCTTTTTGCGACGATTTTGTCTGCCGCAACCGGCGCGCCCGTCAACGTTAACGACGCATGGCACACGGCGTGCGCATCGGATGAGGTAGAAGGAACGGCTGCTCAGCATTGAGACATTGCGATGCCGCCGGAGAAATTCGACACCCCCTCAACCCAGCACGATCCGCCGGAGCCTGAGCACTGCGGCTCCGAAGGCCGTGCATTGGTCACGCTTTCGTCGGTCGACCAATCGCCCCAGCGGGCGGGCGGCTATCATAGCGCGCCGTTCCTCGCTCAGCTCGTCGCGACAAAAGACCAGCATCCGCAGACCCGCGAACGCCGCCGCGCCGAACCAGACATGGCATCGGCCGCCTATCGGGCCGCCGCCGCGTTGACCGCAGCCTAATATCCGAGGGCGCAGCCGTCCTTGCGCGGCTCCGAGCCGCCGATCAGCACGCCGCGATCCCAATCGATCTTGATGGTCTGCGCGCCGCCCCACGGCGAACTCGCCGTTACAACATCGTGCCCACGCGCCTTGAGCCCCGCGATCGTCGCGGCCGGCGTTCCGTGCTCGACGTCGGTCTTTTCTCCCTCAAAGAAGAAGCGCGGAGCATCGATTGCCTGCTGAACGTCCATGCCATAGTCGAGCATATTGAGGATGATTTGCGCGTGGCCCATCGGCTGATAGTGCGCGCCCATGACGCCGAAGCTCATGTCGCAGCGGCCGTTGCGCATGGCGAGAGCCGGGATGATGGTGTGCATCGGCCGCTTGTTGGGGCCGAACGCATTCGGATGACCTGGTTCAAGCGTAAAGCAGGCACCGCGATTGGTGAGCATGATTCCGGTCTTCTCAGTGCAGATGCCGAGGCCGAAGCCGGAATAGAGCGAATTGATGAAGGACACCGCCCGGCGGTCGCGGTCGACGATCGTGAGATAAACCGTATCGTTGCCGGGTGCCGGTGCGCTGGGGAGTTTTGTCCTTTTTTTCATGTCGATGAGTGATGCCAGCGTCTTGGCAAACTTTTTGTCGAGAAGATCCGCCACAGACGTGCGCATATGGGCTGCATCGGCAATGTGCGTGTCACGCACGGCAAAGCTCAGACGCGCGGCCTCCAGCACCAGATGGAAGCGGTCGGCGCCAAGCGGATCGAGCGACGCGACGTCGAAGTTCTCCAGAATATTGAGCATCACCAGTGCGGTAAGCCCCTGCGCGTTCGGAGGAATCTCGACGAGATCCAGTCCCCGATAATTCGTCGAAATCGGCTCAACCTCTTCGCCACGATGGCGGAAGAAGTCCTCCGCGGTAAGGAATGACCCACGTGCGTGCAGCGTCCTGGCCATGTCCTCGGCGATTTCGCCTTCGTAGAAGGCGCGCGCTCCTTTGCCAGCGATCGTCTTCAGCGTGGCGGCAAGCGCAGGAAAGCGAATGACATCGCCCTCCCTGGGAGCGCCACCATTGAACAGATAGTGCCTGGCGGCGCCCGGATCGGCTTTGAGTTTGCCGGCATGGCGTTGCCAATCCCACGCCACGCGCGCGGCCACCGGAAAACCCCCTTCGGCGTACTTGATCGCAGGCGCGAGCGCGCGATCGAGACCGAAGCGGCCATGCGCTTTCAGAATTGCGCCCCAGGCATCGATTGCGCCCGGCACGGTGACCGCATGGATCGAATTGCCGATCTCGGTCAGTCCCTTGGCGCGCAACGCCTGATCGGATGCCGTGGCGCCCGCGCGGCCAGAACCGTTGTAGCCCCAGACCGGCTTGCCCGGCTCGGACACCAGACAGAAGCAGTCGCCGCCGATTCCGGTCATGTGCGGCTCGACCACGCACAGCGTCGCAACCGCGGCAACTGCCGCATCGGCAGCTGTGCCGCCGGCACGCAAGGTATCCACCGCGGCGAGCGTCGCCAGTGGATGCGACGTTGCTGCCATGCCTTCACAGGCAATCACGGGCGAGCGGCCGGGCAACTGAAAATCACGGCTCATGACAAAACCAGGAATGATAGATCGATCAGGACGAAATGCGCTCGACACCCTCAACCGTGAGGTCTCGCTGGGCCGAACGTAAAGTCACCGCAAAACCGCCGAGCACATCGATGAAGCTCACCACGAGCAGGAGGAAGAAGGTCGCGGTGGCAGCCTGCTTGACCAACAGGAACTCGATGAGCATGCCAAGGAACAGGATAAGCGACAGCGCGTGATCGACGACGGTGCGGATTCCGATGCGCGTTGATTTGATGATCTCGCCGCACAGCAGCACGATCGCAAATGCGACGAGGATATCTCCCGCCGACATGGTCCAGTCGGCGTCCGATACCATGCGTACGGTCGCGATCGTGCCGGTCCAGCTCACGCCCGGCATCAGAAACGCGATGATGTTGTAAATCGCGAACGGAATCAGGAGCAGCGGAAAGCCAAGCATGAACATGGCGCAGCTTGCCTTCGGCCTGGAGGATCGCGCTAGACTTCGGTCTTCGCCTTCAGAACCTGGCGGCCTCTATACATGCCGGTCTTGAGGTCGATGTGGTGCGGACGGCGCAGTTCGCCAGAATCCTTGTCCTCGACATAGGCCGGCCGCTTGAGCGCGTCAGCGGAACGGCGCATGCCGCGGCGCGACGGCGAGGTTTTTCTTTTCGGCACAGCCATGGGACGAAACTCCTGAAAAGACAGCGATATGTCGGTTTGAATCCGGGCTTATAGAGGAAGGTGCGCGGCAAATCTAGTGTTTTGGCTAGTGCCTTGCTTACGGGCGCCCTGGCCGCGTGCAATTGGCCGCAGCCGGAGCGCGCGCCGCGCGGGCGACATAGAGGCCCGCCAGACGCCGCAAACCCGGGCCCGGCTGGTGCGCATTGCGGCTGACCGGGTTGGGCAGGGTTGCCGCCAGCAATGCCGCGTCATAGCGGGAAAGATCTCGAGCCGATTTACCGAACGCGCGCCGGGCGCCGGCCTCGGCGCCGAATTCCCCATTGGGACCCCATTCGGCAATGTTGAGGTAAATTTCGAGAATGCGCCGCTTCGGAAGAATGAGGTCTATCCATAGGGCCAGAGGAAATTCCAGCGCCTTGCGCACGAAACTGCGGCCCTGCCAAAGGAACAGGTTCTTTGCCACCTGCTGCGTGATAGTCGAACCGCCGCGCACCTCGTCCATGTCGTCGGATTCAGCAAGAGCCTCGCGGATTTCCGCGAAGTCCACTCCGTGATGACTGCAGAAGCGGCCATCCTCGGCAATGATCACCGTGAGCGGGAGCGCCGGCGAGATGCGCGAAATCGGTACATAGTGCTGCTCCACTCTTGCTCCGCTTAAACGCCGCCAGAGCATAGCCGTCGAAACGGGATCGATCACGGCATAAAGCGGCGTGATCAGATAAGGCAGGAAGAATAGGATCAATATGGCGATTGCGATGGCTCGCAATGACCGCGGCAGGAAACGGGCGAAACGCGATTTATCCGCCATTTGACGCACGGGGTGAAGATTAACCTGTTCGATCCGCTATCCGGTCCCACTTTGCGTGGAACACGTGCAACAGCTAACAATGCCACAATGAACAAGGGTATCACCGACTTTCCCGCCAGGCTCACTTCGGTTGCCGCAGAGACCGAGATCCTGCTCAGGCAGCTCCTCGGCGATGCGCCGGTCGATGGAGAGATCGCGCGGCCGCCGCGGCTCGTTGCAGCCATGCGCCATTCGGCCCTCGATGGCGGCAAGCGCTTGCGACCGTTTCTGCTGGTCGAGACAGCCGCCGTGTTCGGGGCAGCGCGTGCGGGCGCATTGATCGCAGGCGCCGCACTCGAGCTCGTGCACTGCTACTCACTGGTTCATGATGATCTCCCGGCCATGGACAATGACGATTTGCGCCGCGGACGGCCGACCGTCCACAAGGCCTTCGACGAAGCCACTGCCATCCTCGTCGGCGATGCCCTTCTGACGCTTGCCTTCGATGTCATGGCGCGAAACGAGGTCCATGCCGACGCGAAAGTTCGCGTCGCGCTGGTATCCGAACTTGCACGCGCTTCCGGCCTCGGCGGAATGGCCGGCGGACAATTGCTTGACCTCGCGGCCGAAGGCCGCTTCGAGCAGAAGCGTTCCTTGACCGAAAAAGAAATCGTAACTCTGCAAGCGATGAAAACCGGCGCGTTGATCCGCTTCGCCTGCCGTTCCGGAGCAATTCTCGGACAAACCGACGCTGCCGCGCTTGAGAGCATTGACCGTTATGGCAGCGCGGTCGGCAAGGCCTTCCAGATTGCCGACGACCTGCTCGATGTCGAGGGAGACGCCAAGACGCTCGGCAAAGCCGCCGGCAAGGATGCTGCTGCAGGCAAGGCGACGCTGGTAAACGCAATTGGAGTCGATGGAGCACGTGCACGTCTCAAAGACCTGGTCGTGCAAGCCGATGCCGCGCTGGCGCCGTTCGGGGCGAAGGCCGATACTTTGCGGGCCGCGGCCCGTTTCGTTGCCGAGCGAACGACCTAACGACGCAGAGGGAACCAACAGTGGCTAACAAGATTGCCACGCGACCCGTCATGCCGGTCCGCCTCGCGCGACTGCACGCGCGGTTGCTGATCTCCGTCGCCTTCGGCGTGACGGTGACGCTCGGACTGGCAGTGACCGACTGGCGCATGGCGACCAAGCTTTTGCTCGGTTGGGATATCGGCGTCGCGCTGTATCTCTTGTTGGTCTACCAGTTGATGGTCACCTGTGGCGTCGACGAGATTCGCCGCCGCGCCGCCGAGGACGATGAGGGCGCGCTCGCACTGCTGATTCTGACCGGCCTCTCCGCACTTGCGATCATGGGCGCGATCATCGCTGAGCTTGGGATTGCCAAGGTCGCCGCACAGCCGCGCAGCGGATTTGGGGTTATGCTTGCGATGGGTACCATCCTGGTATCGTGGGCGTTCGTGCACACAATCTTTGCACTCCACTACGCTCACGAATATTACGGGGAACGTGGCGATCACGCGATCGGCGGCCTCACGTTTCCCGGCCGACAATCTCCCGACTATTGGGACTTTCTCTACTTTTCCCTGGTCATCGCGATGACCTCCCAGGTCTCGGACGTCGTGATCACCAGCAAGGTCATCCGCCGCATCGTGACGCTGCATGGCGCATTGGCGTTCTTCTTCAATGTCGCCGTGTTCGCCTTGACCGTAAACATCGTCTCCAACCTGATCTGACCGGCTAAGATTTCGTCATGACAGAGATCATGGAAACGCTGCTGTTCATGTTGGCGGTCCTGGCCGCTGTCGCTGTCGCGGCGCAGCGGCTGAATGTGGCCCCATCGATCCTGCTGGTTGTCGCCGGCATAGGAATGGCGCTGATCCCCGGATTGCCGCAAATCCAGCTCGCACCCGAACTGGTGCTGCTGGTCATTCTGCCGCCGCTCATCTATTCGGCAGGCGTTTCGATGAGCTGGCGCGAATTCCGCTTTAACTTGCGGCCAATTACGCTCCTCGCGTTCGGCTGCGTCGTGTTCACCACCTGCGCAGTGGCCGTCGCCGCGCACTATCTGTTGAATTTCGATTGGGCGATCGGTTTTGTGCTTGGCGCGATTGTCGCGCCGCCAGATGTGGTGGCACCGCTGGCAATCGCACGGCGGCTGGCGCTCCCGCGGCGACTCCTTGTGGTCCTTGAGGGCGAAGGGCTCGCCAACGACGCAACTGCGTTGATTCTGTACCGCTTCGCGGTCGCCGCCGCGGTGACGGGGACATTTTCCCTATCAAAGGCGGCCGGCACATTCTCACTGATCGTGGTCGGCGAAATTCTCTTTGGCATCGCCGTCGGCTGGCTGAGCTTGCGGCTCAGGCAATGGGCTCACGAGCCGCGCGTCGAAATCACGCTGTCGCTGATGACACCCTATCTCGCGTTCTGGGTGCCGGAGCATCTCGGAGGGTCGGGCGTGCTGGCGACCGTCGCCTGCGGCCTCTACGTAAGCTGGAACGGACCGCGCTTGATTTCGTCCGCCACGCGTCTACAGGGCATCTTCTTCTGGGATTTGTTGGTCTATCTCGTCGAAGGCCTGGTGTTCCTGCTGACGGGACTGGAAGCGCGCGCGCTATTGGAGCAGGCCCATGGCTTTCCGATCCTCGAATTGTTCGTTGCGACGGCCTTGACGACCCTGATCGTGGTCGCGGCGCGTTTCATCTGGGTCTATCCAGCAATCTATATTCCGCGATGGGCCAGCGCGTCGCTGGCGAAACGCGATCCGTCGCCGCCGTGGCAGGGTCCCTTCACGATCTCCTTCATCGGAGTGCGCGGCGTAGTCTCGCTCGCGGCCGCACTGGCAATTCCCTTCACCCTTGATAACGGACAGCCATTTCCGCATCGCACAGCAATCCTGTTCGTGACGTTCGGCGTCATCATCTTCACCGTCGTTGGCCTCGGCTTGATGCTGCCGTTTGTCGTACGCTGGATCGGATTGGCGCGCCTCGGCAGGGAGGAGCGCGCCGGCGCGATCCAATCCGAGCTGGATGCGCGGATTTCGGCTCTCGATGAAGTGGAAAAGCGCCTGGAGAAATTTGTCGAGGAACGCGAATTGCCTGATGAAGTCATCGCCCTTTTGCGCACGCGCAATCAAAGCCGGCGCCAGGTCCTGCCGAGCGACCTGAGCGACGGACTGGAACAGACGCGTCAGAGCGCAGCGCTCAAGAGAGAGTTGATCGATGCCGAACGCGACTTCATCTATCAGCTCCTGCGCGAGGGCAAGATCACCGACGAGGCCCGGCGACGAATCGAATACGAGCTGGATCTCGAAGAAGCGGGCGTTGCCAATCGCGGCAAGGACAGTGGCGGCTGGTTTTAAGCCGCGTCAGAATGGACGCTCGCCTTTCACCGTGACGCGGTTGCCTGAGCGTGTGTGCGGCCAGTAATCCCACATCGCGCGGTGCTGGGCGCAGCGATTGTCCCAGAAGGCAATTGCATTCTCGGTCCACCGGAAGCGGCATTGGAAGAGCGGATTCTCGGCGTGCTGGTAGAGATAAGACAGCACGGCGTCGCTTTCGTCGCGCGGAATGCCGACGATGTGGTGCGTGAAGCCGCGGTTTACGTAGAGCGCCTTCTTTTCCGTGACGGGATGTGTCCGAACGACAGGATGCTCGGCACGCGGATAAGCCGGTTTGTCGGCAATGCCGGCATTCGCATAAAGGCCACGATAAACCGGTTCTCCGTCGTGGACCGCGGTGAGCCCATGAAGATAGGCCTTCATACGATCCGATAGTGCGTCATACGCGGCATACATGCTGGCAAACAAAGTATCGCCGCCGTGCGGCGGACACTGCTTGATGTAGAGAATGCTGCCCATCGGTGGCTCGAGATCGCACGACACGTCGGTGTGCCAGCCTTCGCCGTTCGCGCGCGGGCTGTTCCTGTCCGCGTAGATTTTCATCAGCGCCGGTTCGCCGGTCTCGTGCGGCGCAGCGGGATGGACGTGCAGCTCACCGAACAACCGGCCAAAGGCCAGATGCTGCTGCGGCGTGATGTGCTGATCGCGGAAGAAGATCACGATGTTTTCCGCCAGCGCTCGATGGATCTCATCTACTGTGCGGTTGGACAGCGGTTTTGCGAGGTCGACGCCGCCGATCTCGGCGCCGATGATCGGCGTGAGCTTGTCGATGCTGATCGTCTCGTAGGGCATCGAGTCGCCGGCCACGTGCCGATAGCGCGGACCGTCCTTGCCGCTGAGCGAGCTCATGAGGCACCTTCGGCGAAACAATGGTGTCGAGATCGTAGCGCAGGTGCGGGCCGGCGCAACCCGCCCGCCCTACTCTGCCGCCCGTGCCGTCGTTCCCCAGCGCCGCTCGATATAGTCGATCACCATCTGCTTGAAATCGGTGGTCAGGCTCGCGCCGCGCAGGGTGGCGGCCTTCTTGCCGTCGATGAACACCGGTGCGGTCGGCTGCTCGCCGGTTCCGGGCAGTGAAATCCCGATATCGGCGTGCTTTGATTCCCCCGGTCCGTTCACGATGCAG
>DASYSQ010000265.1:0-3603 GCA_036003145.1 Pseudolabrys sp. | reverse complement strand
ACCAACCGATCGCAAGATCGTGGATGAATGGCTTCCCGTCGACCAGTACATCGGCGGCATCGAGCACGCGATCTTGCATCTGCTCTATTCGCGCTTCTTCACTCGCGCCATGCACAAGACCGGACATGCCGGCATCGATGAGCCGTTTGCCGGGCTATTCACGCAGGGGATGGTGGTGCATGAGACCTATCGCAGCCTGAGCGGCGACTGGATCGAGCCGGCGCACGTCAAGATCGAGGGTATGGGCGACGCCCGCCGCGCAATGATGGCTTCAACCGGCGAGCCGGTCGAAATCGGCTCGATCGAGAAAATGTCGAAGTCAAAGAAAAACACGGTCGACCCCGACGACATTATCGCTGCCTACGGAGCCGACACCGCGCGCTGGTTTATGCTTTCGGATTCTCCCCCCGATCGCGACGTGATCTGGACCGAGGAAGGCGTGCAAGGCGCCTGGCGGTTTGTACAGCGGCTGTGGCGACTGGTCGGGGAAATATCCGGAATTCACGCGCCGGCGGCACGGCCGGCGACATTTGGAGAGCAGGCCACCACCGTACGCAAGGCCGCCCACCGCGCGCTCGCTCACGTTTCTGACGATATCGACAAGCTCCGTTTCAATCGTTGCGTCGCCCATATCTACGAATTTGCCAACGCGCTTAGTGACGCCATCGGGAAAATCGAGAAGGCGCCTGCCGGCGACCTCTGCTGGGCCTTACGTGAAGCTGCGGATATCCTGGTACGGCTTTTCCACCCCATGATGCCCCACCTTGCCGAAGAATGCTGGGCGGCGCTGGGGCATAAAACTTTCGTCGCCACCGAGGAATGGCCGCAGGTCGAACGGGATCTCCTGGTAGAAAGTACCGTTACCCTGCCCGTACAGATCAACGGCAAAAAACGCGCCGATGTGACGGTGACCCGCGATGCGGGAAAGGCCGACATTGAGGCTGCCGTTCTTGCCCTTGATGCTGTAAAAAGGGCGCTGGAGGGCAAAAGCCCGAAAAAGGTCATTGTCGTCCCGCAGAGGATCGTCAATGTTGTGGTCTGATACGATGCGCTTCGCGAGGGTTTTCGCTGCCTTGGCGCTGGCCGGCCTCACCGCAGGCTGTTTTCAGCCGCTATATGCGGAGCATCCGACGCCCGTCGGCAACGCCAGCATTGTCGGTCAATTGAGAGCGGTCGACGTTGCTCCAATCAACGCCCCCGGAGGCAGCCGGCTTAACCGCGTTACCGTCAATGTGCGCAACGAACTGATTTATAGCCTGACCGGCGGCAGCGGCGGGGTCTCACCCACTCATCGCCTGGACGTCAAGCTGACGGCTACGCAGCTGCAGATCATCGTCGACATCAATACGGCGCGGCCGGACATCAACAACTACGGCATCGACGGCACGTATACTCTGACCGAGCTTGCGACCGGAAAGGTTGTTGTCAGCGGTCAAACCTTCGCACGGGTATCGTACAATATCCCGGGTCAGGAGCAGCGCTTCGCGGGCGAGCGCGGCTTGCGCGACGCCGAAAACCGTGCCGCCAAGGAAATCGCGGACAATATCCAATCGCGGCTTGCGTCGTATTTCGTAGCGGGTTCGTGAAATTTGCTGCTGCGCCATGACCGCCATTAAAGCCTCGGACGTCGACCGTTTTATCGCGAGACCGGATCCAGCACAGCCGATCGTGCTCGTATTCGGTCCCGACGCCGGTTTGGTTCGTGAACGCGTCGACGCGCTGGTGCGCGCGTCGGTCGACGATCCCGATGATCCATTCGCCCTGGCGCGCATTGAAGGCGATGAGCTCGCGGGCAATCCGGCGCGGCTCGTTGAGGAAGCGCACACGGTGCCGCTGTTCGGCGGGCGGCGGGCGGTTCTGGTGAAAGCGGGTACGCGTAATATTGCTTCCGCGGTGGAAACCGTGATCGCCTCTCCTTCGAGCGAATGCCGCGTTATCATTGAAGCCGGCAATCTCAGCAAAAGCGCCCCGCTGCGCTCGCTCTGCGAGAAGACGAAAGTTGCCGCCGCGCTGCCCTGCTATGCTGATAGTGAACGCGCACTCAGTCAACTGATTGACGAAGAGATGCGCGAAGCCGATCTCGTCATTGCGTCCGACGCACGCGTCGCGTTGCTTGCATTGCTCGGCAGCGACCGGCTCGCGTCGCGCAACGAGATTCGGAAGCTTACCCTTTACGCAATGGGCAAGAAGAGCATCGAAGTTACCGACGTCATGGCGGTCGTGGCAGATGCATCGCAGATAGCACTCGACGGAGTGGTTGATGCGGTTTTCGCCGGGAGAGCCGGAGAGGTTGATGCCGAATTTGGCAAGGCCCGCGCCAGCGGCTCGTCGCCGGCGGCCATTGTCTCAGCGGCGATCCGCCAGGTGGCCAATCTGCACAAAATGAAACTGGCTCTCGAAGGCGGCGATTCGATTGAGTCCGTCATGAAACGCGCCGGGCCCCCTGTTCATTTCAGCCGCGAGCGCGCCGTCGGGGAAGCGCTGCGCGCATGGCCGCCGGCACGTCTGTTGCGTGCGATGGAGCAATTGGCCGAAGCCACGCTCGAGATGCGGCGCAACGCTCCTTTGGTTGAAGCGATCGCTCAACGCACCCTGCTCTCGATTGCGGTCAATGCCCGTAAAAAGGCCTGACAAGCGCCGCGTAATGCAACTGGCTTAAATCGAATTACCTCAACGATCCCAATCCGAATCGACCCCTTTAGAACTGATCAATGCTTTTTCACTAAACATTTCATTATGAGCGTAGCTCGCGGACTGACAGACGGCATGAGGAATATGCGGGCCGTCGGCTTGCGGCGAGACCTGCGTCGATCGCAGGAAACGCGCGTCAGTTTCTGGCGCGCGACAATCGTGTCATCGTTCTTCATTGCTGCCGTGGGAGCAAGTCTGTTCCTCGGCGCAGTGATCGTGGCCGGAACGCTGCGCGGCAAAGACGGCTCGAATGAACTGACAGCGGACGGGCGGACCGGACGAGTCGCCCGCTCACTGCGCGATGGAACGCTTTGTCACTATATTATCTTTGACAACAAGACCGCCCAGACCATCGAAGACCGCGTCGGCCGCTGTGACGAAAGCAAAACCAAGCCGAAGCAGGAACGCCCGCCAGCATTCAGCTGGGGTGGCCGGTAAACCGACCATCGCGCCTCCCCTAGAGATTGAGTTGATAGCTATGCGGCACCCAGCGGTAGCCGGCCTGCCCTTTCTCCACATAGCCAATTCCGGGAAATGGCATGTGAAAACTCGCGACAAAAAGCCTGTCGGTCGCAAGCATGTCGAGAATGCGCTTTCGTGTCGCGACGGCCCTGTCTTTGTCGTCGTCCATCTCGAAATGCCATTCCGGGCGTTGCACTGCCATGACGTACTGAGTGCAGGTATCGGCGGTGATCATGAAACGTTTGCCGTTACTTTCGATATGGAACGCCATCAGGCCCGGTGAATGTCCGGCAGCGTCGACCGCAGTGATGCCCGGCGCGACCTCATCGCCCGGCTTCATGAACGTCGAACGGTCGGCCAGCGGCACACAAATTGTCATGAACAGTTCGCGGTTGAACTTGCGTGCTTCGCGGACATTCTCGCCACGTTTCCAGAAATCGAACTCGGCCG
>DASYSQ010000264.1:0-5161 GCA_036003145.1 Pseudolabrys sp. | reverse complement strand
GGCGCATGCCGGTCGCGGTGCCCTCTTGGCCGTCCGGCTGCAACGAACACTCCAGTCGCGCCACTACCTTGCGCGGACGATCCCAACTGCCGGCCTGATAGAAGAAGCTCGCATAGGTGCGCAGCTTGGCCTGATTGCTCTCAGCACCCGATGTCTTGCGCATTCGCCAGACGCTGCGCACCACTCCCACAATGGCGGCCGGTGTAACCAAGCGGCTTTAGGAAATCAGTGATGTTGTAAACGCATTCATGAGAGGCGCGCGTAAGCAAGAAAGGGAGGCCTGCACTTACGACACGGGCTCTTTACCGCGTTGCCGACCGCTCGTGATGTCAAGGTGACACCCTCTGGGTTCGGGGGCTATGGTTTGTGACCCGGAACAAGATTACTGGCGGGTCTCCCCACAGTCATCTATTTGGCGGAAAGCCCTCTGCAAGGGGGGCCACTTAATTAAAAAGAGAATATAATACTGATGTAAAAGCTGACGGGACGCTTGGGGCGGCGTTCAGACATATCGTCTGACCTCTAACTCCATCAACTTCAGCTCTTGTATCTCGCTAGCCGAAAGCTCCCTCACGGCTACAATGGGTTCGTCCAGAGCACCGCTGACCATAAGACGCCTCTGTACCGCCTGCTCCGCGTCACGCATTCTATAGTACCCGGCGGCGTAAAACTGTTCCACCGGCGCGCCGCCGCTATGTCCCGCGGTGGCGACCTTGACCATCCAGCCTTTGCTTGCGAGCGTGTCCATGACCCACAGTATGGATCGCGCACCCGCCGATTCCAAGGGCAGGTCAAGACGGCCAAATTTCTGTGACGACTGGCTGTGTGGCAGGTCAGCACAAGCCGTTCAAAACGGGCAGAACCTACAAATCGACTTCCGCTGGACTTTGAGCGATGCTGATCGCGTTCGGAAATACGCGGCGGAATTGGTCGCCGTCGCCCCGGACGTCATCGTGACCGGCGGCAGCTCGCATCTGGGGCCATTGCTAGACGGAAGTTGCCGGGCATTTTTTGCATAAGTCATTGATTAGAGAATCGAAACGAATTGCAGACGCACTATTTGTACCCAAGTAATTGTCATTTTTGGCTTGACCTGGCCGAATCGGCATGATTCACGCGAGTCATGCACGTTGATCGGATTCCGAATCGGAAATCGCCACCGGCTTTTCTGCTGCGGGAGACTTATCGCGAGGGTGGCAAGGTCAAGAAGCGCACGCTGGCCAACATCACGCAATGGCCGGTGGCCAAGATCGAAGCGTTGCGGGGGCTGCTGCGCGACGAGTATGCGCCGCACGAGCCGCGCGCGGACCTCAAGCTCATGCGTAGCTTGCCCCACGGCCATGTCGCGGCCGCACTCGGCATGCTGCGCAAGCTCGGCCTCGACGATCTGCTGGCGGAGGGCCAACGACAGAGAGCGCGCATGGTGGCGCTCGTCACCGCCCTGGTGGTGGCGCGGCTGCTCGATCCGGCCTCCAAGCTCACCACCGCGCGGCTGCTCGACGGCACCACCGCGACCTCTTCGCTCGGCACCGTGCTGGCGCTCGGCAAGGTCGACGAGCAGGAACTCTACGACGCGCTCGATTGGCTCCTCGCCCAGCAGGAGCGTATCGAAACCGCGCTGGTCCGACGCCATCTCAGCTATGGCACGCTGGTGCTCTACGACGTGAGTTCAACCTATTTCGAAGGGCGGACCTGCGAACTCGCCAAATTCGGCCATAACCGCGACGGCAAGTCCGGCAAACTACAAATCGTGTTCGGCCTATTGTGCGCCAAGGACGGCTGCCCAGTGGCGATCGAGGTTTTCGACGGCAATGTCGCTGATCCGGCAACGCTCGCCAATCAGGTCAAAAAACTCAAGGAGCGGTTTGCGCTGGAGCGCGTCGTGCTGGTCAGCGATCGCGGCATGATCACCGAGGCGCGGATCGAGGAGGTTCTCAAGCCCGCCGGGCTCGACTGGATCACCACGCTGCGGGCGCCAGCGATCCGCGGGCCTCGCAGAGGCCGGCAGCCTGCAACTGTCCTTGTTTGACGAGCGCGATCTCGCCACCATCGGCATCTCCGGATCGTCCACCGCCGCCTCAGTGGCCGCGAACTCCGCCACAACCCGCCGCGGCGGGTGCGCGACAGTTTTAACCAGCAGGCGAATACGATCGGTATTGTTGTGGTTGCAGCCTTGGCCGCGAACGCGGCAACTCCAGTCGACGGGTTCCCCGCGGCCGCTACTTCGGTTGGGTGATTTCGGCGTCGGTGATCGGCGACGGCGGTGTGCCCGCATCCCGATCCTGGGCGGCCTGCAGATCGTGTGGATCGACAGCCACCATCTCGACCGCGGATACCTGCGAGACCGAGGGGACGAACATGAATGTGGAGACGCGGCGATAGACCGGAAATGAGAGCCCTTCGATCAATTCCTCGTCCGACACAATGTCATATTTTCCAGCGGGCAAGATCCTGTCGACCCCCTTCAGCAGGAACGCGCGGCGAAACTCGACGGTCCTGCGTTGGGTACGCGCGATCATAGCGGCGAACTCGCGTCACGCCGCGCGAGCGGGAATGCGGTGGCGTCGTACAATCGGCGAATTCCAACCCCGTCAAATCGGGACTCATCGACCTGAAGATGGGCACGCAGCAACTGCTCCGGCGGCAGATCTTCGATGGCAAAGCGGACCGCCTCCGCGGCCCGATCAAAACGCTTGTATCCGGAAGATTGCCTTCTGGATTTCCCATTGCGCACGGAGAACAACTCGGCTTCCGCCTCGTAGTCGAAAACCTCGTCCTCCGCTGCAACCTGATCAACCGTACTCATTATGGCGTCCTTCCGGCGGGATGCCGCCGCGTATCGAAATCGCCGGAGTGAACAACATGCTCGCTCGTGACGCCGCAATGTTCGCATTCGACGCCTCGAAAGGAGCCTGCGTCGTCCGAATGGCGATCATTCAAACAAAATATGTAAGAACAAAGTCGGGAAAAGCTAGGCATGCAGTCATAAATTTTCCCGAAAGTCGGAAATGGGCCTCGCTAAATGTTCTTTGCAAAACGATCATCGACCAACGTCCCGCCCCCGTGGCCGAGGACCATTTCGCCCGTTTGTGCTGAATCTGGTCCGGGACGATATCGACCTCGCCGAGGACGTTTTCACCTTTGAACTTGCAGCCGCGAGCGGCCAGAAAACCTTCCTGGTTGAGCGTCGCGGCGATCTCCTTGTCCATCTTGCAGGCAGCATTGAGCTGCGTACGCTGCCGCAGCCGACCGAGATCGACTTAGTCTCGATATGTGTGAACCCGTCGCTGCAAGCGATGCTCGCTGATGGCGCCGGTTTGCCACGTGATCTTGAGCCATACCTGACCCCGGTCGCGCTTTTGATCGAGGACAACCTCGCGTACGATAAAACGTGGAATACGCTTTCGTTCATCGGCTGACGTCGTATTGGCGCGCCAAATCTTCGGTAGGTTCTCGCCGAGCCTCAGCAATGAAGCACGTTCTACCTCGCCAATGACAACGGGTTCTTCCGAACGCCAGCGTGCATATTCCTGTTCGATAGCCTCGACAGCCCGCAGCTTGTCCTCCCAGACTCGTTCAAGCGAGCGTGCTACAAGCCGGTTTTCGGGCTCGACGGTGTCATAACTGGCGTCGGGCCCGCTCGGCCTCGTAACGGGCCCGTTCTCGTCGTAGGGTCCATTGCCGGTCAAGTTGCCGACTCTCTTCCTCCAACTGTCCCATCGCCGCGAATGCGATCGCAATTTGATTTGGCCCTCGGTGCTCTCCTGATTGAAGCGGACTTGCCCGGCGTCGATTGACGAATGTGGATGCAGGCTTGCCGCGACAGATGTCGATCGGCACGATACATCGGACAGAGCACTCGGATGTCACGGACGTGGGCGCACCGATCGATGACGGGCGGGATCGAGGCCGAAGCGGCGAGGGATGCAGGGTTTTCACCAATTCGATAGATGCGGCCGACGGCGATCTCCGGATCCTGCGAATTAATTCCTTGAAGCGCCATTGTGCTTTACCTCCGGCATCACCACTTCTTATTTGGAGGCAAGCACTGACTTGTCCTAGAGCTGCTCAGACATACCGATGTCGCCGTTGTCTCCAATTGGCGGCCGAGGTGTCATCGGCAGGCACGAAAACCTTCTGAAATCGACTTGGAGCGTATCGTGGGTGCCGCTGGCGTTCGCATGCCTGCACATCGCGCCGACAGCGCGCTTTTGAGTTTTTCACACAGTCAAAGGAGAGCAAGATGAATCGACGTACCACACTCGCAATAACGACCACAGCGCTACTGTGCTTTGCTATTGGCTCAGCAGCAAGCCCTTCCCTTGCTCAACAAACGTCGCTCAAAGAGCAACTCGTCGGCACCTGGACGCTTGTCTCATCGGATCAGGTGCGCCCGGATGGCAGCAAGTTGAAACAGTTTGGTGCCCATCCGAACGGTATCAACGTCTTCGACGCGAACGGTCGCTTTTTTCTCATGATGGCCAGCGCCGACAATTCTAGAATCGCGTCTAATGACCGGAGCATGACGCAATCCGAGGAAGACGGCCTTATTGTAGAATCGATCGCTTACTACGGCACGTACACCGTCAACGAGGAAGTGAACGTTATCAGCCTTCATCTTGACGCCAGTACATTTCCGAATCAGGTGGGAACCGATCAAAAACGGAGTATCACCTCTCTCACAGCGAACGAACTGAAGTACAGCAGTCCTGCTGCGAAATCTGGTGACCAGGTCCATCAGGTATGGAAGCGGGCCCAGTAGGTCTCAGAAAGGGTCGCCTGTGTTCACCCCCGAGCAACATCATGCGGAAGCGGCCACCGAATCGGCCAAACAAGGAAATGCTTCCAACGAGGTGCGTAAATTTCTGAGGCCCGAATAGAGCCTCACCAAGCTCGCCGACAACGAGCAATGGCTTGCCGATAAGCATGAGGCCGCCAACTGAGGCGGCCTACATCGCCTTACGGCGCAGTCCAAGAGCTTCTGAGGCAATATCCGCCATGCGGGCCGGGTTACGTTCGCCGCGTGCGGCGATCTGGACAATTCGTTTCGCGATGATCTCTTGCACGAGATCGGGCTGACCCCCCTGTCGCGAAGCTGAGCAATAACGAAATCGAAGGCTTGGCCCATGATAGCGGTTGCGTCCGCATCAAACACGGTTCC
>DASYSQ010000263.1:0-5079 GCA_036003145.1 Pseudolabrys sp. | reverse complement strand
TGAGATT
This sequence comes from Pseudolabrys sp., assembly GCA_036003145.1. Taxonomy (GTDB): domain Bacteria; phylum Pseudomonadota; class Alphaproteobacteria; order Rhizobiales; family Xanthobacteraceae; genus Pseudolabrys. The sequence goes on along the minus strand of DASYSQ010000263.1, from coordinate 5,072 downwards.
CCAAAGTTGGAGGCATCCCATGTCGGTTACCCAGCCCAAACTAGGAAATCAGTTTCGAGTCAGGCGCCCGCGGAGAACAAACGATAAAGCAGTTGAGAAGACGAAAAGTCTGCTGAGCGCTAGCGGCGCCAATCTGATGTACGCAGGCTATCCGTATGACCCCTATACCTAAGTCCGCTTTTTCCCAATGCAGGTTACCCGTCGGTGATAGACGCAAAACCGGAGCATAAGCGTGACCCTGCTCATTCTTGTGGTTGACGATGAACCAGACGTCGAAGTGCTGTTTCGCCAGCAATTTCGGCGTGATATCCGTGCCGGCCGCTTCACGATGAAATTTGCGCTATCCGGCGACACAGCGCTTGAGCACATTGCCGATGCGGCGGGCGTGTCGATCATTCTGATCCTGTCAGACATCAACATGCCGGGGATGACCGGTCTGGAGCTGCTGCCAAAGGCTAAGGCAGCTCGACCCGACGTCCCGGTTATTATGGTCACCGCGTACGGCGATGCGGAGACCAAGCGCAAGGCATTGGAGGCCGGGGCCGAGGCGCTTTTCACCAAACCAATCGATTTTGAGATGCTGCGCGGCGAAATTGATACGCGGGTCGAACGCGCCGCGTGATTTTGTCCGCTATTGGCACTTAGCGGACATGCCGAGTTGCACCGCACATGTCCGCTATTGGATGTAAAGCGGACATGGCGTTTTGCACTGCAAATGTCCGCTAACGACCCATAGCGGACATCTGTTTTGCAGTGCGAATGTCCGCTTTCGGGAGGAAAGCGAACAGCTGCGGACCTTGAAATCAAGAAGGCCACGCAGCCCCATTAGCCATGCCTCACAACTCTGACCGCTACGTTGCCGCAGCGCGGGGCTCAACTCGTAAAAGCCACATGTGCGCCCCGCACTCGGCGCACCTCGGACGAAAGATTCGCTTAGGAGTGACTTCAGATTTACGCATCGAAAGATGCTTCGTTGACGATGGCTAGCGCAGCTTCGAGACACGTCTCGGCCAGCTGCCTTAGTTCGCCCGCAACGCGCTCGTTCGACAGATCACGCGCAGCTTCGTCAAATATGATCGAGTGCGCTAGGAGGCGCTCGACTATCATCCTTCGCTTTACCATGATTGGAAGGCTAGCTGAAACGCGGCGCAAAAAACTTGGGCAGAAGCGCGGTTGGCTAAGGCTCTCGCGACAAATTTTCAGTTTTCATGAGCCTGACTTATGTCCGCTGCCGAGAGTAACCCGATCATCGTTGAAGGGACGAAGTCTCTTACCTCCGTCCCGTAAACCAACTGGCGATCAGCAGGACTATACCGATCGCGCCGGACAACATGCCGTGCTTGGCGCGGATACGCATTAGCCCAGTTTCGTGTCCCGGGAAAAAGGTCGGCAACGAGTCCGCCGGCACCAGGAAATACATTGCGGCCACGATGAGAAAAACTACGCCAATAACAGTGAGAATGGCTTTCATTTCGACGCCTCCCCTTTATCGCTGAACATAGCAAGGAATGGCAATAGGTGCAGCCACTAGTGTGCACTGACTATCGTCCCGCACGAACTAAAGCACATGGTATTTCCTTGCCCTCGATCAAGGTGAACTGCTTCTGATCAAAATTTCGCAATTTATCTGTCAATAACCGTCTGAGGGGGTCGCTTCCATATAGCTACCTCGATTTGGGGACGCGCAAGCAGTCACCGTGGGAGAATATGTACGCTGAGCGGGTGATCTGGATGATTGGGCGCGAGTGCCTCGACCACGTGATTATCCTAAGCGAGGGCCATCTCCGACGAATTCTGAACAAGTACGTCGACTACTACAATCGCAGTCGGACCCACTACGCTCTTGAGCAGGACTGCCCGATCTCCCGGCCATCACAGCCACTCGGCGAGGGAAAGGTTGTTGCTATCCCGATGGTTGGTGGCCTGCACCATCGCTACGAGCGTCGCGCCGATGACGAAATGTCTGCTTAAAAGCAGCCGTAAGCGTGCGCCTATACGGCCTTATGGACAGACATTCTGGAAAGGTTTTTCCGCAAATACTGGCGAGCCCTTTCGTGCGCGATCTCTAGGAAAGTTTCGGGCCAGATCGCTTTGTTGCGATAGTTCACTCGCCAAATGAAAGGTACGTTCTGGTTCATGGTGATGCCTACGTCCTGTGTGTCCAAAGTGACACATAGATCGTCAGCCGCATCCCACATGTGAAGCAGATCACACAATCTAATTCGGTGGGACGTCATGGCAATTCGGTGGTCCATCCACGTCCGAAAGATGCTCGGTGTCTCAAGTCCCCGCATCCCCTAAAGCGGACATCGGGCTGGCCTAATTTCAGCGTCCTCTCAGGCAGCTGTTTTTGACGGAGGAAGCCATGGCGGACGAGCAGCCAAAAAGACCAGCCACAGTAACCCGAGAGGATCTTTACAAGCAGGTCTGGGAAACCCCGATGAGCCGCCTTGCGGCCAACTATGGAATTTCTGGCAATGGTCTTGCCAAAATCTGCGATCGCCTCAAAATTCCATACCCGCCGCGTGGCTACTGGGCAAAGAAAGCGGCCGGACAAGAGGCGATGCAATACCGCTTGCCGGATCTGGAAGACGGTACGCCCACCGAAGTGACGATCTCCCCAACTCCACCGCCTCCGCCTGCGCCGCCATTGCCCAAAGCGGCCGAGGACAAGCTCAGCGCTGCGCGCGAGGGTCTCAAGGCGGTCACCGTTCCCGGGCGACTAGGACAACCGCATGCGATCATTGCGGCCTGGATTGATGAGCGCCGGCGCCAACGCGAGGAGGCAAGGCGCGATCCTTGGCGGACGCACCGCCTATCTGAACTCAACTTTACGGAGATGGACCATCGCCGGCACCGCATCCTGGACACGCTCTTCAAAACGCTCGAGCAGCACGGCTTTAAGGTCACACTTGGCGATCGCCACGAGGTCTATCTCGGCATCGATGGCGAGCGCGTTGATTTTACTTTGCGAGAGAAGAAGCGCCAAGTGCGGCGTCCGCTCACCGCGGACGAGAAACGCTACAGTTTCATGCGCGAGCGTGGCTGGGTGCAGGAATTGCAGCCCACCGGGATTTTGATTTTTTCGCTCGAAACGCATCTCGTGAGTGGCGCCAAACGTGAGTGGCGCGATGCCGACAAGCTACTCGAGGTGCAACTACCCGATATCATCGGCTTAATCCTGTTGGCGGGACCGATTTTAAAAGAACGACGACGCCAGCGAGAGGAAGCTGAAAGGCGCCGCTATGAAGAAGAACGACGACGCTATGAAGAGGAACAGCGGCGCAAGAAGGACCAAAACCAGTGGCGGCGCTTTGTCGAGGTCGCCAAGCACTGGCGTGAGCTCGAAGTGGCCCGGCAATTCCTGAACGCGCTTGAGATGAAGTCTGCTGGTGACGACTTCATTGTAAAAGACCGGTCGCTGCCCGATTGGCTGGCTTGGGCACGCGAGCACGTCGTCGCGTCCGATCCCTTGTTGATGGGCGCCGAGCGCATCTTTACCGACGTTGGCTCGATCGATTCCTGGACCTACCGCGACTGATCGGTTGTGGACTCATACAGCAGTTCCATAGGCTGATGTTATGCGCCTGCAGTTCGACTCCTGCGGCGACCGACAAACTGGGACGGAGTGCAACTGCAAAACAAATTCTCTACTCGCAGTGCAGAGTAGTCCCGCGTACTTGGGCGTATGGCGGCGGGTGCGGTCCGATCCGTCTGCCCTGGCGCCAATGTCCGCTTTCGGGGGTAAAGCGGACATGGCCAAGTGCGCTGCACATGTCCGCTTTTGACCCAAAGCGGACATTAGTGCGGTCGGCGCGACAGAACGCAACGTATTCCACCGCTCGGGTCTGAAACGTCGCCGACATACCGCGGGATCAGGTGGATGTGGACGTGCATGCGTGATTGACCCCCGGCCTTACCGATATTGACACCGATGTTGTAGCCATCGGGTGAGTGCTCTTGTGAAATGTGCGCCTTCGCCCTATCCAGCAAAGCAATAATTGATGTTTTTTCAGGCCACGTCATTTCGAAGAAGTCAGCAACGTGCCTCCGTGGAACAACCAAGACGTGCCCCTTGCTGAGACTGTTATTGTCGTAACGGACAAAAGCATTGTCGTCACTGAACAACGCCGTTTCGGCATTGCATAGTTCGCAGTCCATCGACGTGGCCCTCCGTTTTGGTCATCCATCAAACCTCGAATAGTTTCGGCTAAGGCTACCCGAAAATGAAGCAATGTCCGCTTCGGGCACAAAGCGGACATTGGCTAGTGCACTGCACATGTCCGCTTTCGGGGTAAAGCGGACATACCGTTTTGCGCTGCACATGTCTGCTTTTGACCCAAGCGGACATTCGGGTACGGCGTTCAGTCGGTTGGCCCTTGGTCCAACTCGATCTGATCTCCGCAAATCTACATCATGCTCGACGAGGCCATCGGCGCTGACCGCGACCGTACAATCTACCAAGCTCGTGGAGCTGACGCGTGAAAACAATCGTACCCATTGTTACGGCCGTTGTGCTTGCACTTGCGTTGACGCCGGCCAGCGCGGCGTCTAGGCACCACAAGAGTAACACGAAGACTGCCACTGCTGCACAGCCACAGATTGCTTGCACCGTCGTAGGCTGCATACCGGTTCCACGCGGCTGCCATCCCGAGATGGGCTACACGCCGGGAGGAACACCAACTGGTTTTGATGTGGCAGTATGTCCGAACTACACGCTTTACGGATACGCGCGGTGCCCGAACTGCTGATCAGGCGCGGGTGACCAGTGGCACCGATACAGGCCGCCAAAGCTGTTGCCAAGTTAGGATGTAAAGCGGCGATGCGTGGGGCTTTCCTTATGAGTGTCGCTATGAATGGCGCTTTCGGGGGTAAAGCAGACATGGGTTGGTGCACTGCAAATGTCTGCTTTTGACCCAAAGCGGACATCGGGTGTCCGGGGCAAAACCACTTTGCTTATTGCCGTATTTGTACTGTGATATTTAACGAAATCGCGTCACCTGCTTTGCCCCGGAGAAATCCTGTCCAAAATGTATAAATGGGCAAAGTTCCATTGTTCCGCTAACCTCCCT
>DASYSQ010000262.1:0-10366 GCA_036003145.1 Pseudolabrys sp. | reverse complement strand
CGCCCAACCCCAGGCGAAGTTACCGTTCTGACCCCAGCCGTATTCGGCACGGACCCAGCCGCCAATCTTGATGCACATGTCGGTGCCGGGGATGTAATAGAACCCCACACCGTACAGGCTGCAAATCTTCACGTACTGGACCGGTTTGGCCTTAACGGGAAGATCGGCTGCCTGCGCCCCAGCCACTGCAACGAGCCCCGCTGCTGAGCCAAGGAGAAGGCTTTTCACCATCTTCATCTTGAACCTCCAAACATTGTTTATTGAGAGGGTTCCGTATCCGCCCAGTGCGAAGACACCGAAGGAACTTCCCCTTGCTCCCCGCTAACCGGACCGAAGCCCGGGCAGCACAACAGGGGGATGCCCCCTCCGTCGCTCAGTCACATTAACGGATGGACCCCTCCAGGCAATGAATAACCACCCTTCCCACAGGCTCCGAGGACGCTTTTCGGGAGAGTGTTGCGTAAAAAACACGCAGGTTTTTTACGGCCGAATTGGGCGCATTGCCGCGTCATGAGCATGGCACATAGTCATTTTTCTTCAATGGCTTACGTGAGAAACCGACGCTCACTTATAGGTAGACAAAAACGTTAAATCTACTCTGCATTGCGCCGAGTGCGACAAGCTTTGGCAATGCCCCGGTCAAGGATGGGCAGCGCCCCCGGCGCACGGATTAAATTCTGTGAAACACGCCCAGAAAGTGATTCGGTACCGCATTTTCAAGATCTGGCGGAGACGGAGGGATTCGAACCCTCGATACGCCTTTGGAGCGTATAACGGTTTAGCAAACCGCCGCCTTCAGCCACTCGGCCACGTCTCCGCAAGCTGGAAGGCGTATAGCTTCCCCAACGCACGGTCAAACAGCAGATTGATTTCGGGACGCCGGCTGTATTTCTAAAGACATTGAAGGATCGACGGCCGATGAACCGAAAACAACGCCGCGCCACGCTCAAGCATGGCTCGCCGGCAGGGGCGCGCGGTGCCGAGTCGGGTGGCGACCAGGTCAAGAAGCTGTTTTCTGAAGCGGTCGGGTGCGAACGCGCCCGCAAGTTCGACGACGCAGTGCGCATTTACAAGCGCGTGCTGCTGCTCAAGCCGGATCATGCCGAGGCCTGCAACAATCTCGGGCGCGTGCTGCAGGCGCAAGGCAAACACGCGGACGCTTCCTCCTATTTCTCTCGCGCGCTCGTCTTGATGCCGCAGCTCCTGAAGCAATACGCCGGCATTTGCACGACACTCGTTGCTCTCCTGCCCCCGATGGGCGAGGCGCTCCGCCGTCAAGCCGCCGCCTGGCCGAAACGATTGAGCGAGCACGAGATGCTCGGAGATGCCGGGCTCGCCGCGATCGCAGGCAATCCGCTGCTGCAGCAACTTTTGCAGTCGATCCCGGTGCAGGACATCGCGTTCGAACGCCTGCTGACCGCTTTGCGCTCGTTGCTGCTCCAGAGCACGACCCCCGGGCAGACGATTCCGGATGCCGTTCTGGATTTCGCCTGCGCGCTCGCGAAGCAATGCTTCATCAATGAATATGTCTTCGCCACCACGGCCGAAGAAAATGCACAGCTCGACCAGCTCAATCGTGTGGTCGAGGCCGCCGGCAAGTCAGGCGCCGCGATCGAGCCGATGCAACTTGCGATATTGGCAATGTACCAGCCTTTGCACGCGCTCGGCCCCGCGCAAGCGTTGCTCGATCATCGCTGGGTCCCGGCAATCGACGGCCTTTTGACGCAGCAGATACGGGAACCCGCGCGAGAGAGAGAGATGCGCGATTCAATTCCGCGTCTCACGCCGATCGAGGACGAAATCTCGCAGCGCGTGCAGCAACAATATGAGGAGAATCCCTACCCGCGCTGGGTGCATATTGCCGGACAAATCGCGCAGATCCCGATCGATCAATATTTGCGCGATCAGTTCCCCACCAGCGCATTCACGTCGCTTGGCAAAACCGGCACGCTCGACATGCTCGTTGCAGGCTGCGGAACCGGCGAAATTGCGATCGCTTCCGTACAGAAATACTCCGGTGCGCAGGCCCTCGCCATTGATCTCAGTCTGAGCAGCCTTTGCTACGCCAAGCGCAGCACACCGGCAGCCTTGTCTGCACGGATTGACTACGCGCAAGCCGATATTCTCCGGCTCGCATCGATCGGCCGCAGTTTCGATGTCATCGATGCAAGCGGCGTGCTGCACCATATGGCGGATCCGCTCGAAGGCTGGCGCATCCTGCTGTCGCTGTTGCGGCCGGGCGGGCTCATGCATCTCGGTTTCTACAGCGAGGCCGGCCGTCAGGATGTGGTCGCCGCGCGGGCGTTCATTGCCGGGCGTGGCTACGGCTCGACGCCCGACGAGATCCGGCGCTGCCGCCAGGAATTGCTCGACACACCGCTCGCCAGCGTCAGGCGCTTTGCCGATTTTTTCACGACCAGCGAGTGCCGCGATCTTCTGTTTCACGTCCAGGAAGCGCGGATGACCATCCCTGCCATTCAGACGTTCATTGGAGAGCACCGTCTGGGATTCGTCGGCTTTGAATTTGGACAGCAGGCCGCCCAGCACTATCGCAGCCAGTTCGCCGCTTCCGGCTGGTCGCTGACCGATCTCGATCGCTGGCATGAGGTCGAAACGAAGTACCCCGATACGTTCTCGGGCATGTACCAATTCTGGGTGCAAAAGGCGTAGGGCCTCTGGCACGACCTCGCGGTTGTCATGCCCCTTGAAGACGGGGCATCCAGTCGTCACTGCACGCGCGGTGAGTACCGGGTCCCCGCTTGCGCAAGGGCGACGGCCTTGATCACGAACTAAAAGCCTCACCCAGGGGGTTATTCCGTACAAGAAGACAAGGAGATCCAGCGATGCGATTGGCGACTTTGCTATTTGCCATCATGGCGGGGCCGGCCCTGTTCGCACCGTCGTCCGCCCTCGCCTACGAGATGCCTTACGATCCCTATCCGTGGTGCGCCGTCTATTCAGGTGATGGTGGCGGCGGCACCAACTGCGGATTTTTGACAATCCAACAATGCAGGGACACGGTGAGCGGCATCGGCGGTTTCTGCGCACCCAATCAGTTCTACAATCCGCGGACAGCGGCACGCTCGCAAAAACGCGCTCCGCGCTGACAGCGCGGCTCACGCGCTTTTGAAAGACATCCGGCACACGCGCGCCGCCGGATGAACTAGCATGTGACGTGCCGTGTTGCGCTCCAGACCGAGGAGATTTGCCGAGGAGATTTGCCGAGGAGATCTGCAATGCGTTCTGGCTTCATCGTGCTGGCGGCGCTTGTGACGACAGCGGCGACGCCCGCATCCGCTTACGTGATGCCTTACGATCCGTATCCCTGGTGCGCCGTCTATGGCGGCCGCGGGGGTGGCGGAACGAACTGCGGGTTTCTGACAATCCAACAATGCAGGGATACGGTGAGCGGCATCGGCGGCTTCTGCGCACCCAATCAATTCTACAATCCAAAGCCGGCGGTGCGCGCTCGTAAAAGGCAAGTGTATTAGAGTGTATTGGCAAGTGTACGAGCCTGCATTGACTGCCCGATGCGGTCGTGCGCAATTGCGCCGCCGTGCAGTCAAGGCCGTTCAACATTGCGCAAGCCCTGCAAGAGGCCCTCGCCCTGCATCAGCAGGGTCGCCTGCGCGAGGCAGAAAAGCTCTACGCGCGCGCCCTCAAGGCAGCGCCCGATAATTTCGACGCGCTCCATCTGCTGGGCCTGATCAAGGCGCAAAGCGGCCAGATGGGCGAAGCCTACCGGCTGATGTCGGCGGCACTGAAGATCAATCCGAATGTGCCCGACGTGTTGATCAACTTCGCCAATGTGCTGCACGCCCTCAAGCGCGATCCCGAAGCACTCGACTGTCTCGACAAGGCGATTGCGCTGCGGCCAGGCGATCCGGAAGCGATGCTCTACCGCGGAAATGCCTTAAGCGCGCTCGATCGCCCACAGGAAGCCGTTTCATGTTTCGACGCGGTGCTGGCACGAAATCCCGGCCGCGGTGAAGCGCTTCTCAATCGCGGGACCGCGTTCGCCAGGCTTGGCCGCCACGCGCAAGCGCTCGCAGATTTCGATGCTATCCTTGTGCAGGCGCAGGACAACGTCGAAGCCCTGTACAATCGCGGCACGGCCCTGCTCGATCTCGACCGTTTTACCGACGCGGTTGAAACCTTCGACCGGTTGCTGGCGCGGGCGGCGCGGCATGCGCGGGGCTGGAACAACCGCGGGCGTGCCTTGCAGGCCCTCAATCGTCACACCGAGGCGGTTGCGAGCTTCGATAAAGCCATCGCAATCGACAAGGCGTATGCCGACGCGCATTCCAACCTGGCGCTCTCATTGCTCACGCTCGGAGAGTTGCAGCGAGGCTTTGCCGAATACGAGTGGCGCTGGAAACGCGCCGGCATGCCCGATGCGCGCCGCGGCTACCGCGGCCGGCTCTGGCTCGGCGAATTTCCGCTTGGACAGCGGACAATCCTGCTTCCGGCCGAGCAAGGCCTTGGCGACACCATTCAGTTCATTCGCTATGCGCCGCTGCTGGCGCGCACCGGCGCAACCGTCGCAGTCGAGGTGCAGCCCGAACTGAAAACATTGCTGGCGCAGGTCGATGGCGTCACGTCGTGTCACGTGCGCGGCGAAGCCCTCCCCGCCTATGACGTCTATTGCCCGCTCGGCAGCCTGCCGCTTGCGCTCAAGACCGAACGCTCGACCGTGCCCGCTGATATTCCCTACCTGCGCGCCGGCGATGCGCATATCGCAAAATGGCGGTCATCGATCGAGCATCTCCCGGGAAAACGCGTCGCTCTTGCCTGGGCGGGCCACGCGCGTCACCCCAACGATCGCAATCGTTCGATCGATCTCAAGCTGTTTGAGCCGCTGTTCGCGCTGGAGGGGATTTCCTTCATCAGCATCCAGCCCGACCTGCGCGGCGGTGATGACGAACTGCTTGCGCGGCACAACATCACGCAGGTCGGCGGCAAACTTGCCGATATGGCCGATACCGCCGCAATCGTCGCGCTCGCGGATATCACGATTGCAGTCGATACATCGGTCGCCCATCTCGCCGGCGCGCTGGGGCGCGAGGCCTGGGTGCTGTTGCCATTCTCGCCCGATTGGCGATGGACGCTCAGCGGGGAGCACAGTCCGTGGTATCCGCAAGTCCGGCTTCTGCGTCAGTCCGCGCCGGGCGACTGGCCGGGCGTGATCGCCGCGGTGCGCGATGCGCTGTTGCGCATCGGCACAAAGCAATGATGCTGCAGATCAGGCCGCGACGCGGATAGCGGCTTTCGGGGCCGGCGCTTCGGGATGAACCTTGAGCCAATCGCGGGCAGCACGTTGCGCGCAACCGATCTCGGAATCGCTCATTTGCTCGGCGACTTCACGTCGCAGCTGCGCGGCATCCTTGTGCCCACGCATCGCCGCGATGTTGAACCATTTGTGCGCCTGGACCAGATCAACCGCGACGCCCGCCCCTGCGGAATAGACCATGCCAAGGCCGAAACAATCTTCGGCATTCGCAGGTTCGGCGCCCCCCGACGCCATTTCCATGCCTGTCATTTCACTTCCCCTTTTTCCTCGCGCTGCCTCAAGGTTGCCTCAAGGCCGCCCGGCAGATCGTCTCCCTGTTGCCCAACCTGTCTCGTCGAGCGCCGCGATCTTCGGCATAAAATTTGAATGGCAGTTTAAGTGATGCGATGAATCGAAGATGAACACAGAGCCCCGGCGTCGCATTATCGCCGCAAACGGGCTGTTTCGCTGCACGTTGAGAGATCGGTAACCGAACTCATTCAGCGGCGACTAACCACCAGACGATCTCGCCATCATCCAGCCACGCTTTGTCTGCGTTTTCTTTCCGCGCACATGACTACAAGCACCTGACCACACCGGAATTTAAAATGAGAACATTGAATACCGCCGCAATCGCATTCTGTTTTCTGACAAGCGCGGCACTTGCTGCAAATCCTGAAGGAAACTGGCTGTCCGAAGACGGCGGCACCAAGGTCCGTATTTCAACGTGCGGCGGCAACAAGCTGTGCGCGACCCTGGTGTGGCTCGACCACCCGACCGATCCCGCGACCGGCAGGCCCAAGACCGACAGGCTCAATCCCGATCCCGCCAAGCGGTCGCGGCCCTTGATCGGCTTGCAGGTCGTGAACGCGCTCGCGCCGAGCGGCCCGAATACCTGGTCAGGTCGGATCTACAACGCCGACGACGGCCGCACTTACAAAGCGCATCTCAAGGTCGAGAGCGACGGCGTCGCCAAGGTGCAAGGTTGCGTTCTTGCCGTGCTCTGCAAGACGCACACGTGGACGCGGGCGAATTGAGTGGCGCGCGAATTCGCGCGAACGCGCTGATTTTCAGAAATGCGACGAGCACTGCGTACTCCCTTTCCCCGTTGGGGAGAGGGTTGGGGTGAGGGGGATCGGACCTAGCGATGGCTGTAACCCCTCACCCGACGGCGCTTCGCGCGTCGACCTCTCCCTATGGGAGAGGTGAACAGAGCACGTTGCGCACACAACGGATATAACTCCGCTCGTCCCCGCGAAAGCGGGGACCCAGGGCAACAGATTCCGAGTTCGTGACTCTGGATTCCCGCATTCGCGGGAATGAGCGGAGTGAGTTGGTAGACTCGTATCCTCAACTCGCTCTTGCGCGTTGATGGAACAGCACCGCCTGCACTTTCGGATCCTTCATATCGATGCCCTGGCGCAACTCGAGCCCGAGTGCCATGCCCCGTTTCACCGCCGGACGCGCCTTCACGGCATCAAGCCAACGCTTGAGGTTTGGAAATTCGTTGATGTCCTGTCCCTGCCGCTCCCAGCCGTTGACCCAGCCGACCAGCGCCATGTCGGCGATGGAATATTTGCCGGCAATGAACGGCCGATCCTTGAGGCGGAGGTTCATCACGCCGTAGAGCCGGTTCACCTCGTCCACATATCGGTTAATCGCATAGGTCAGCGTCTCGACGGCATAATTCTTGAAGTGGTGCACCTGCCCTGCCATCGGCCCGACGCCGCCCATCTGCCAGAACAGCCATTGATCGACTTCGATGCGTGCACGCTCGTCCGCCGGATAGAACTTCCCGGTTTTGCGTCCCAGATATTGCAGGATCGCACCTGACTCGAAGATGGAAATCGGACGCCCGCCGGGCCCTTGCGGGTCAATGATCGCCGGCATGCGGTTATTGGGAGCGATCTTCAGAAAATCCGGATTGAATTGCTCTCCGCTGGAGATGTTCACCGGCTTGAGGACATACGGCAGGCCGCATTCCTCGAGCATGATCGAGATCTTGAAGCCGTTCGGCGTGGGCCAGTAATAGAGCTCAATCGGCTTTGCGGTTTTGACCGGTTTCTTCTTCGTTTTTGTCTTCTTGTTCGTTTTTGCTTTCGCCGCCCTCGATATCGGCCGTTTGCTCTTTCCGCGCGCCATGCTCCTGCTCCGTTCTCAAATTGCTTTTCCAGAACAACCGCACAGACCTAGGCGCGACAACCGCAATTCGCAACCGCCGTCTCAGGGGCGTCTCATGCGATCGCAGGATGGAGCATACAACCTATGCGAGTTATCGTGATTTCAGGTTGCGGACTGAGGCCGATTGCCGGCCGGCAGGAGCCGCACCGTGGAAATAAAGGGAAGTGAACTCATGCACAAAGTCATGTTTGCTGCCGCGCTCGCCGTCGGAATGATCACGGCGCCGATGCCTGGATTCGTGTCAACCGCCGCCGCGCAACAGCAGGCACCCGCGTCCGACAAAACCGCGAAATCCAAGAAGGAGCCGAGCACCGGGCAGCTCGCGGCGCGCGAGCGGCAAAAGAAGTGCGCTGTCGAATGGAAGGAGGCAAAGGCCGCCAGCAAAGTCGAAAAAGGAACGACGTGGCCGAAATTCTGGAGCGCTTGCAACAAGCGTCTCAAGGCCGCGTCGAACTAGCGCGTCGCAAAATTTTCAAGCGCGCAAGCGCGTATGAACAACCGACTTCAAAAAACTCTGCTTTGAAAAAGCTGAGGGCGTCGGCGAGACCTGAAGTCTCGCCGACGCCCTCTTATGTCATCCGGAACCGGGGCGCCGCGGCGCAATCGCATTGCGCGGATCACTCCATGACGCGCACCGGCCCGTATGACTCCATCTCCGACACGTAAGGCCGAAGATCGGGAAGCTGCGTCAGACTAAAGCTTCCTCTTCCGGCGCTTCGTCTTCTTCGCTGCTTTCGCCGCTGCCTTCTTCCTACGTTTAGCCATTGCTGCCCTCCTAGCCATGGAACATGGCGGGTGTCGCATCAGCACGCGTCGCGAATCGACACGCACTGACATCCGGTTTACTACAGCACAGCGAAAAAAAGAACGTTACCGCCTGACACACAGTGCACATCAAGCACTTGCGACACGCTGTAACGCAATCTTTTGATACTGAGACGCGACGAATACCGCACGCATGCAGCACGCGACAAAAATTCGTGCGCGCTTCGATGAAATTGCATAAAGCACGATGAAATAAGGATTTTCTTCGCGATTGCCGTTCACCGCAGGCACGTTTCGGCAACAATTTTTTCTGCGCGGACCGCTTTGCATTGTGCGTTACCGACGTTCGCAGCGAGCATGCACCTGCATTGAAATAATTTTGCACAGCCAACCGTACGCAGGGCTCGCAAGCACCGGAATCGATCAAAAACGAGCGAATCGGCGAAAGTGATTCGGGTGAGTCGTTGTTGCAGTGCAATCAAAGATCTCCGTCAAACGGACGAGAGACAACCCTCACACGCAAATTTTTGCGCGCTCCGTGCTCCTGCAACCGGAATTTCAGAAAACTTTGCGACCCAGACCGATGCGTTGCACGCTCACAGTCCGAGTTTGCGTTTCAATACGTCGTTGACTGCCTGCGGGCTTGCTTTACCTCCGGATGCCTTCATCGCCTGGCCAACGAACCACCCGATCGCTTTCGGGTTGGTCCTGGCATCGGCAACCTTGTCCGGATTTTTGGCGATGATGTCGTCGATGACCTTCTCGATCGCGCCTATGTCGGTCACTTGCTTCATCCCGCGCTGTTCGACGACCGCGCGCGGATCACCGCCTTCCTGCCAGACCACTTCGAACAGATCCTTCGCGATCTTGCCGGAAATCGTGCCGTCGGCAATCAAATCAAGCATCGTGCCGAGCTGGCCAGCCGATACCGGGGAGGATCCGATGTCCTTCCCTTCCTTGTTCAGGCGCCCGAATAATTCATTAATCACCCAGTTCGCGGCTGCCTTCGCGTCGCGGCCCTTGGCAACGCCTTCGAAATATTCCGCGGTTTCACGCTCGGCAACCAGCACGCCGGCGGCGTAAGCCGACAGCGAAAACTCACGCATGAAGCGCATCTTCTTCTCGTCGGGCAGCTCCGGCAGATTTTTCTTCAGTTCCTCGACGTAAGCCGTGTCGAATTCCAGAGGCAGCAGGTCGGGATCGGGGAAGTAGCGGTAGTCATGTGCCTCTTCCTTCGACCGCATCGACCGCGTCTCGCCGCGCGTCGCATCGAACAGACGCGTTTCCTGATCGATCGACCCGCCTTCCTCGATGATCTCGATTTGCCGGCGCGCCTCGTATTCGACCGCCTGTCCGATAAAGCGGATCGAGTTGACGTTCTTGATTTCGCAACGCGTGCCAAGCGGCTCACCGAGCCGGCGCACCGAAACGTTGACGTCGGCGCGCAGGCTTCCTTTCTCCATATCGCCGTCACAGGTCCCGAGATAGCGCAGGATTGAACGAAGCTTCGTGATGAAGGCTTTGGCCTCCTCGGCAGAGCGAAGGTCGGGCTTCGATACGATCTCCATCAACGCAACGCCGGAGCGATTGAGATCGACACAGGAGTTCGCCGGAGAGCGATCGTGGATGCTCTTGCCGGCGTCCTGTTCGAGATGCAGCCTTTCGATGCCGACCGTGACGCTGTCGCCGCCGTCGAGGTCGACTGTCACTGCACCCTCGCCGACCACCGGGGATTTGTACTGGCTGATCTGATAGCCCTGCGGCAGATCGGGATAGAAATAATTCTTCCGATCGAAAACGGACTTGAGATTGATTTTGGCGTTCAGGCCGAGTCCCGTGCGGACGGCCTGGCGTACGCATTCTTCGTTGATGACCGGCAGCATGCCCGGCATCGCGGCATCCACCAGTGAAACATGGCTGTTGGGCGCACCACCGAACTCCGCGGACGCGCCGGAAAACAGCTTCGACCTGGAGGTAACCTGCGCATGCACCTCCATGCCGATGACGACCTCCCAGTCACCGGTCGCGCCTTTTAGAAACTTTTTAGCGTTGGGCTGAGTGTCCATGTCACCTTATTGCGGCCGTGGCCGCCCGTAATTTCCCGTTTCGTAGCGTGTCCGGCCGTTTTCGCAAAGCTGCCCTGCCGACTCT
>DASYSQ010000261.1:0-14021 GCA_036003145.1 Pseudolabrys sp. | reverse complement strand
TCGTCGTCTTGAACGAAGCCGCAGAAAAGTGCGGTTGCAATCGAATCAAGGGGCTCGCAATGCTGGAGGCCCCGGCGTCGGAAGGCAAGGACGGAGCTTCGGTGTCCGCACTACGGTTGCCCGCCAGGTCGCGGTGATGTTCGCCCCGCCCAAGGCAAAGGGCGCTCGTACTGTTTTTGACTGGCGTGCCGGTCACTCAGTGCGATCGAGCCCGTCTTCGGCGCGGTTCTCCAGAAAGCGGAATATTGACGAAGACGCGCGGAGATTATCGGCACGGTACGCCGATGAATCTTCAAATTCGGGACACAGAGACACTCCGCCTGACGCAAGAAGCCCGCGAACGGCGGGCTTCTTAGCGACATTGTAGGGAAAATCTCTAGAGACCGGACTGGGTGGCTGGGGCGCCAGGATTCGAACCTGGGAATGGCGGAATCAAAATCCGCTGCCTTACCACTTGGCTACGCCCCAACAGGTACCGGAGAGCCGCAGTTTCGTGCGCGGCGGCGGGACCATAGCGGCGCGGAGGGGCCCAATCAACGCCCACCGCCCCTTATATATTGAGCAAAGGTTGCGTTGACCGCCCTCAGGCCGGGGTTAGATTAGCCGGGCATGAGCTACCGCGCTCCAGTTGCCGATATTGTCTTCAGCCTCAAGCACGCTGCTGGCCTGAAAGACGCGCTGGCCGAGGGTCTCTATGGCGACCTCGACGAGGAAACGGTCGATTCCGTGCTGGCCGAGGCCGGGCGTTTCGCCAGCGATGTGATCGCGCCGCTCAACAGCATTGGCGACACGTTCGGGACGCCATTCAAAAATGGCACCGTCACAACGCCCCCCGGCTGGAAGGACGCTTATGTCACCTGGGCCGCGGCTGGTTGGAATGGTCTCGCCGCGCCGGCCGATTGGGGAGGCCAAGAGTTGCCGCACGCTGTGAACGCAGCCTGCATCGAAATGTGGAACTCGGCTTCGATGGCTTTCGGCATCGGCCCTGTGCTCACCATGGCGGCGATCGACGCCCTGCATGCCTATGGAAGCGATACGCTCAAAAAAGAATATCTCGGCAAGCTCATCAGCGGCGAATGGATGGGCACCATGCAACTCACCGAGCCACAGGCGGGTTCCGACGTTGGAGCGCTGCGCAGTAAGGCGGAGCGCGCCGGTGACGGCAGCTATCGCATCACGGGATCGAAGATTTTCATTACTTACGGCGAGCACGATCTCACAGACAACATCATCCATTTCGTACTTGCACGGCTGCCCGACGCGCCGCCAGGCACCAAAGGAATCTCGCTGTTTCTGGTGCCGAAAGTGATGCCGAACGGCACACGCAACGACGTGCGCGCCCATTCGGTCGAGCACAAGCTCGGCATTCATGCCTCCCCCACCTGCACCATGGTCTATGGAGACAATGGTGGCGCCGTGGGATTCCTCATCGGCGAGGAGAACAAGGGCATGGCCTGCATGTTCACCATGATGAACCGGGCGCGGCTTGCCGTTGGCCTGCAGGGCGTTGGTATCGCCGAGCGCGCAACGCAGCAGGCGCTTTCCTATGCGCGCGAGCGCAAGCAGGGCGCGGCCGGCGCGATCATCGCCTATCCTGACGTCAAACGCATGCTGCTCACCATGCGCGCGTTGACCGGGGCCGCGCGCGCGATCTGCTATGCGACCGGCATTGCCATCGATCGGTCGCTGCGCGCAAAAACTGAAGAAGAGCGCAAATCCGCGCACGATCGCGCCTCGCTTCTCACCCCGGTGGCCAAGGCCTTTTCAACCGATATCGGTACTGAGGTCGCTTCACTCGGCGTTCAAGTCCATGGCGGCATGGGTTACATCGAGGAGACCGGCGCGGCGCAGCACTATCGAGACGCACGCATCGCCGCGATCTACGAAGGGACGAACGGAATTCAGGCTATCGATCTTGTGACGCGCAAGGTACCCCTTGAAGGCGGCAAGACCGTCGCGCTCTATATCGACGAACTGCGGCGCACTGTGACGTCGGTGCAGTCAAGCAATGCACCCGCCTTTGGCGAAACGGCGGCGCGCCTCGGCGAAGCAGTCGACAGCCTCGAACGTGCCACACGGTGGGTGCTGACCCAGAAATCTTCCGATGCGGCACTTGCCGGTGCCACACCCTATTTGCGTTTGTTCGGCAATGCCGCGGGCGGCTGTATGCTGGCCGAGGAAGCGCTCGCGTCGTTGCGCGCGGGAGATGGGGTTGGCCGTACCGTACTCGCACGCTATTTCGCCGAAAACCTCGCAATTCAGGCGAACGGCCTCGAACGCAGCGTGACCGAAGGCGCCGATAGCATTATCGATGCCCAGGCAGCGCTTGCGGAATGATCGCCAGGGGATATTCACGCCGATGTCATTAAAGGGCAAAACCCTCTTCATCACCGGCGGCTCGCGGGGAATTGGCCTTGCGATCGCGCTCAAGGCCGCGGCCGATGGGGCGAATATCGCTATCGCCGCCAAGACCGTCGAGCCGCACCCCAAGCTTGAAGGCACTATCCACACCGCGGCAGCCGAAATTGCGAAGGCTGGCGGGCGGGCATTGCCACTCGCCGTCGACGTGCGCGACGATGCGGCTGTGCAGGCCGCGCTCGATGAGACAGCGGAGAAATTCGGCGGCATCGACATCGTCGTGAACAATGCGAGCGCCATCCAGCTTACATCGGTCGCGGCAACTGAGATGCGGCGTTACGACCTGATGCAGCAGATCAATGCCCGCGGCACCTTCATGGTCTCCAAATTTGCCATTCCTTATCTTGTGCGCGCGGAAAACCCGCACATCCTGATGTTGTCGCCACCACTCGATATGGCCGAAAAATGGTTCGCACCACATGCCGCCTATTCGATGGCGAAATTCGGCATGAGCCTGGTGGTATTAGGGCTTGCAGGTGAATTGCGCGGGAAGGTCGCAGTGAATGCACTTTGGCCGCGTACCATTATAGCTACGGCCGCAATCAAGAATTTGCTCGGCGGCGACACGATGATGCGAATGTCGCGCAAACCGGAGATTCTCGCCGAGGCCGCCTATCGAGTTTTCCAGAAGCCCAAAAGCTTTACCGGGAACTTTCTGATCGACGACACCTTCCTCGCCGGCGAAGGCGTCACCGATTTTGATCAGTATCGCGCCGATCCCAGCCAGCCACTGCAGGTGGATTTCTTCGTGCCTGACAAGAGCCCGCCGCCGAGCGGCGTCAGCCTGAACGCGAAATCGCGATAGGCACTTCCACCAGGGCCTGCGAGCGTTTAAGTCTAGGCAATGTCTACTCTCCTGCTCAGTCATCCCGCCTGCCTGAACCATCTCACGCCAGCAGGGCATCCGGAACGGCCGGACCGCCTGCGCGCGATCGAACAGGCCCTGGAAGACGAAAAGTTTCAATCGCTGGCGCGCGTTGAGGCTCCTCTCGGCCCGCTCGATATTGTCGCGCTTTGTCACCCGATGGATTACATCGAAGCAATCCGCGACGCCTCGCCGGCTGAAGGCCTCGTGCGGCTCGACGCCGATACGGCAATGTCGCCGGGAAGTTTTGAAGCAGCATTGCGTGCCGTCGGCGGTGCCAAGCTCGCCGTGGACGAGGTGATAGCCGGCACGGCGAAAAACGCGTTCGTTGCCACCCGCCCACCGGGACATCACACCGAAACGGCGCGGCCGATGGGGTTCTGTCTCTTCAACAATGCGGCGATCGCCGCGCGCTATGCGCAGAAGGCGCACGGGGCTGAGCGGGCGGCAATAGTCGATTTCGATGTTCACCACGGCAACGGTTCGCAAGACATTTTCTGGTCGGACAAAAGCGTGATGTACTGCTCGACCCATGAGATGCCGCTCTATCCTGGCACCGGCGCCAAGGGCGAACGAGGTGATTTTAACACCATCGTCAACGCACCACTGTCAGCGGGCGATGGCGGCGACGCCTTCCGCGAGGCATTCGAAACCGTGATCCTCCCTCGTCTGCGCGCATTCAAGCCCGACATCATGATCATCTCGGCGGGTTTCGACGCGCACACGCGCGACCCGTTGGCGAACCTCAACCTTGTTGAAGCGGACTTTTCCTGGGCCACCAAAAAGCTGATGGAAATCGCGGATACGAGCGCCAAGGGGCGCGTCGTCTCATTACTGGAGGGCGGCTACGATTTGCAGGGCTTGTCGCGATCGGTCGCAGCCCACGTCACCGCGCTGATGCAGGGCTGAAGGATCCGCGCTATAGGATGCTTGTAACGAATCATCGGGCAAGAAACATGGCCGAGAACAGCAACGTTGACATCAAGAAGATGCCCTTCGAGAGGGCGATCGAAGAGCTGGAATCGATCGTCAAGGATCTAGAGGGCGGCAAAGTGCCTCTTGAGCAGTCGGTAGCCCTCTATGAGCGCGGCGAGGCATTAAAGAAACGATGTGAGGAGCTATTGCGCCAGGCCGAAGCGCGGGTGGAAAAAATTACCCTGGACGCCAACGGTAATCCGACGGGCAGTGAACCGCTTGACGTGGATTGAGCGGCTACGCCTGCGTCGTGAAATTTCGGTCTACTGTCGAATTGCCCGCAATGGCAATTTTGGTGTAAGTGATTGATCCAGTTTGTTGGAGTTTGTCTTGTCCGAAGTTTCAAAAACGCCCCTGCTCGACCGCGTCCACGTCCCGCGCGATCTCAAAAACCTGTCGGCCGATCAGCTTAAACAGCTTGCCGACGAACTGCGTTCGGAAACCATCGACGCGGTCGCAAAGACCGGTGGCCATCTCGGCGCAGGGCTCGGTGTCGTCGAGCTGACGGTTGCGCTGCACTACGTATTCGACACCCCGGATGACCGTTTGATCTGGGACGTAGGCCACCAGAGCTATCCGCACAAGATCCTCACCGGTCGCCGCGACCGCATTCGCACGCTCCGTCAAGGCGGCGGCCTGTCCGGGTTTACGAAACAGGCGGAAAGCGAATACGACCCGTTCGGCGCCGCCCATTCATCCACGTCGATCTCGGCCGCTCTCGGCATGGCGGTGGCGCGGGATCTGGACGGCAAGAAGCACAACGTTGTGGCCGTCATTGGCGACGGGGCGATGTCCGCCGGTATGGCGTACGAGGCCATGAACAATGCCGGCGCGCGCAATGAGCGGCTGGTCGTCATTCTCAACGACAACGATATGTCGATTGCGCCGCCGGTCGGTGCCATGTCGGCCTATCTGGCACGGCTCATCTCCGGCAAGACTTACCGCACCCTGCGCGATATCGGAAAACAGCTCGCGCGGCACCTTCCAAAATTCTTTGAGGAAAAGGCCGGACGGGCCGAGGAGTTCGCGCGCGGCTTCTGGACCGGCGGCACGTTGTTCGAGGAACTTGGATTCTATTATGTTGGCCCGATTGACGGTCACAATCTCGACCACCTGCTCCCCGTTTTACGCAATGTGCGCGATGCAGAGGCGGGGCCGATTCTCGTGCATGTGGTGACGCAGAAAGGCAAGGGCTACGCGCCTGCCGAAATCTCCGCTGACAAGTATCACGGCGTGGTTAAATTCGACGTCGCCACCGGCACCCAGGCGAAGTCGAAATCGAATGCGCCGCAATACACAAAGGTGTTTGCGGAAAGCCTGATCAAGGAGGCGCGCAAGAACGACAAGATCGTCGCGATTACGGCAGCGATGCCGTCGGGCACCGGTCTCGACCTTTTCGAGAAGGAATTTCCCGATCGTTGCTTCGATGTGGGCATCGCCGAACAGCACGCCGTGACTTTCGCGGGCGGCCTCGCGGCCGAAGGCTTCAGGCCATTTGCAACCATCTATTCCACGTTCCTGCAGCGCGCGTACGACCAGGTGGTGCACGATATCGCAATCCAGCGCCTGCCTGTCCGCTTTGCGATCGATCGCGCCGGTCTCGTCGGGGCGGATGGACCGACCCATGCCGGTGCATTCGACATTGCCTATCTTGGTTGCCTGCCGGGATTCGTTTTGATGGCTGCAGCAGACGAGGCCGAGCTCGTGCACATGGTAGCGACGGCAGTCGCGATCGACGACCAGCCGAGCGCACTTCGCTACCCGCGCGGCGAGGGCCTCGGTGTACCGATGCCGGCGGAAGGTAAACCGCTGGAAATCGGCAAAGGCCGGATTCTGCAGGAAGGTCACAAGGTCGCGCTGCTTTCCTATGGCGGCCGGCTCGGCGATTGCCTCAAAGCCGCCAAGGAACTCACCGCGCTTGGCCTGTCAGCCACGGTCGCGGATGCGCGCTTTGCCAAGCCTCTCGACACTGATCTGGTTGCGCGGCTCGCGCGTGAGCACGAAGTGCTCGTCACGGTCGAGGAAGGATCTATTGGCGGATTCGGGTCTTACGTCCTGCAAGAACTGGCCGAGCAGGGCCTGCTCGATCAAGGCCTGCGCATTCGCTGCATGATCCTTCCGGATCTGTTCATCGATCAGGATTCACCGGCCGCCATGTATGCGTCTGCCGGCCTCGACGCCCGCGCAATTGTTGCAAAGGTGTTTGAAGCCTTGGGCAAGGACGTCGGCACCGAGACCGTCAGGCTCGCCTGACTGTCCTAGAGCCTGCGCTTACGGGGTACTTTCTTCCCCTTTTGTCGCGCTTCCGACAGACCGATCGCTATGGCCTGCTTGCGGCTCTTGACCCTCTTGCCGCTGCGCCCGCTTTTAAGCGTGCCCTTCTTACGCTTCTTCATGGCGCGCTCTACATATCTCGAAGCGCCCTTCGAATATTTACGTGCCATACTGATTCTCCTCAAACAGGCAATCATTGCGGCCGCTGCAGATGCTGTCGGCCAATGCGGGTAACGATCGTGTATGGACCATTGTTCCGGGAGTTGGGTGCATGAGCGGCACGCGCCAACGCGCTGACCGCCTGTTGGTCGCCCGCGGCATTTTTGAAAGCCGCGCCAAGGCACAGGCCGCGATCGAGGCGGGCCTCGTCACTGCCAACGACCAGATCGTGCGCAAGGCTTCAGAAGAAATCCCGACCGACGCATCTCTGCGCGCTACTTCAGCTCACCCTTATGTGTCGCGAGGCGGCGTCAAGCTCGCGGCAGCGCTTGACCACTTTGACTTCAATCCAACGGGCCGCGTCTGCCTCGATGTCGGCGCCTCTACCGGCGGATTCACACAGGTACTGCTGAGCCGTGGGGCGCGACTTGTCTATGCGGTCGATGTCGGACGCGCCCAACTTCACAAGACATTGCGTACCCGGCCAGAGATCGTTTCGCTCGAGGCCACCGATATTCGCAGCCTTTCCGCCGCCCGGCTCGATGAACGGCCAGACTTTGTGACCATTGATGTCAGCTTTATTTCGCTCAAACTGGTTGTGCCGCCCGCAATAGAGCTCATAAAAACGCCTGCCCTGCTCGTTGCGCTGATCAAGCCGCAATTCGAGGTTGGTACGAGCGCCGTGAAAAAAGGCATCGTGCGTGATCCCGCGCTCCATGCCGGCGTCTGCAAGGATATCGCCGAGTTTGTCACCTCGCTCGGATGGCGCGTTATCGCGGTTATTCCCTCCCCGATCGAAGGTGGCGACGGCAATGCTGAATTCCTGCTTGGGGCGGAGCATGACTGAGCAGCTCAATATTAGTCGCCTTGGTCACCGCGGAGACGGTGTCGCCGATACACCTGAGGGACCCGTTTATGTGCCATATGCTTTGCCCGGCGAGATCGCCGTGGTCGAGCCAGTCCCTGGCCATCCTGATCGCCGGCATTTGGTACATATCGACAGGCGAAGCCACGAGCGCGCCGAACCGGTTTGCAAACATTTCGGTGCCTGCGGTGGCTGCGCGTTGCAGCATTGGTCGCTGGCCGAATACCATCTATGGAAACGCTCGCTGGTGGTGGAGGCATTGGCGCACGCAAATGTAGTCGCGCCGGTCAACGATCTCATCGATGCCCATGGTGCAGGCCGGCGGCGCGCGGTGCTACATGCGCGACGCGGGACCCATGACATTTTGGAGGTCGGATTTACGGCGCCACGTGCTCACCACATAGTCGCCATTGATGCGTGCCCCATCCTGGCGCCAGGGCTTGGCGGCGCACTCCGGGCCGCCTGGGCGATTGCCGAGACGCTCAGACCGACCGGCAAGCCACTCGATATTCAGACGACCGCAACGGATTCGGGCCTCGACGTTGACGTGCGTGGCTCGGGTGCGGTGAGCGCGGAACGGCTCACCGCGCTCGCAAGCGTCGCCGAGACTCACGACCTTGCCCGCCTCACACGTCATGGCGAACTCGTTGCGCAGCGTACGCAACCAGTCCTCCGGGTGGGGCGTGTTCAAGTGCCGCTGCCGCCCGGCGCGTTTCTGCAGGCGACCACGGAAGGGGAGAAAACGTTGGCGCGACTGGTGCTGGATTGTGTGGGGAAGGCCAGACAGGTCGCCGACCTGTTTGCGGGCATCGGCACTTTCGCCTTGCGGCTTGCCGATGTGGCGCGCGTAAGCGCCGCCGACAGCGATTCCACAATGATTAAAGCGCTGCAACGTGCGGCTTCCACAACGTCAGGACTCAAGCCGATCGAGGCCCAGACACGTGACCTTTTTCGGCGCCCGTTCATGGCGAACGAGCTCAAAGTCTTCGACGCCGTCGTGTTCGATCCGCCGCGCCAGGGCGCCGAAGCGCAGGCGCGCGAACTTGCCAAAAGCGCGGTGCCGGTTGTGGTCGGCGTATCTTGCGATGCGGCAACGTTCGCCCGCGATGCAAAGATCCTGATCGGGGGCGGTTACAAACTCGCTGCCGTTACGCCCGTCGATCAGTTCCGCTATTCCCACCACGTGGAGATCGTCGCGAAATTCGTGCGGTAAGCGCACTACTGAAAATCGATGCCCCCACCCCAGCGCTCTTGCCACATCTTTTCACCGACGGTGCATGAGATGCGCGGCGCCTGCGATGAGGTCGGCACGACCCGCCCCTCCGGCTGTCGGCCGGCAATCTCCAGCACCAATTTAGTGCGTGTCGCTTCGATGAATTTCTCACGCTCGTGGATCGGCACAACAAACGAGCCCGGGCCCCCAATCACACAATCCTCGTAGTACACATCGAGGTTTTCGATATCCATGGTCCCGACGTAGGGCCGTTTTAGCATAATCGGCAGGCCGTTGATTGTTATGCCGGCGGCCAGCACATCGTCGCGCATTGACTGCACGGGTGGACCGGCGTTGTTGGCGCCGTCGCCCGAAACGTCGATCACGCGGCGCAAGCCTTTATAGCCGCTCTCGTCAAACAGTGGCCTGGCGAAGCGCAGGGCACCCGAAATCGACGTTCGCGACGCACGGCGATAGGGCGCACGCGCGATCTCGTCCGCCACCGCGTCAGCGGCTTCCGGTCCGTCGATCAACCGCCACGGCATGACGACCTTCTGGTCGAACTGACCGGCCCACTCAAAATAAGTGATTGCGATCTTGCCATTCGCGCCCTGGCGCAGCGCCTGCAGGAATTCTTTTGAGGTCAACGCCAGAATGTAACCTTCCCGCTGAAGCGCCTGCTCGTCAGAGTCCATCGAGTAGGACACATCGACCGCGATCACGAGCTCGACATCGACCGGGATGGCGTTCGTCCTGCGGTCGGCGAACATGGGCGGAACACCGGCGATTGCCAGGTTCGCTGCCGCAAGACCGGCAAGCGCGAGCGCAGCAGTAGACAACAAGCGGTGTGGCATTTTCACTCCCTTACTGCCTGCCACCATGCTGCCACAGCGGTTGGCGTAAGAAAACGGCAAGGCCGACCGGGTCGCCCCGGCCGGCCTCAGATTGTCGCGAACAGTTGCGGGTCAGGTCCCCTTGATATGTTTGGCCCGCATGGATCGCAGCGCGGTGATCGCCAGCACCGCGGTGATAATGTCGAGCGCCGCGACGATCAGGAATACCGCCGTCCAGCTTCCGGTGGTCTGCTTTATGTACGCTGCCGCCGGGCCACCGAGAATCGAGCCCACCCCCTGCGCGATATAGAGGAAGCCGTAGTTCGTGGCCGCGTATTTCGGGCCAAACGTGTCGGTCAGCGTCGCCGGGAAAAGCGAGAAGATTTCGCCCCACCCGAAGAACACGAGACCGGTGAGCACCACAAACAGCGCCGGCCGGTCAATAACCGCGAACAGCAGAAGGATTGCCGCGCATTCAAGCGAAAACGCGATAAACATCGTCAGTTCGCGCCCGATACGGTCGGAAACCCAGCCGAAGAACGGCCGTGTCAAACCGTTGGTGAGACGCGACAGCGTCAGCGACAGCGGCAACGCTGCCATACCCAACACCAATGCTTGCGCAACTTTGTACTCGTTCGCGAAGGGCCCGACATTCGAGACGACCATGAGGCCGCTGGTCGACATCATGCTCATCATGATGAACAGGAGCCAGAAAATCGGGTTTTTCAGCATTTCGCGTGGCGTATAGCTGCGACTGGCCTGCATGGTGCTGGCGGCCGCAGGCGAATAGCCCTCGGGTAGCCAACCTTCCGGCGGCATGCGCAGCCATTGGGCGGCAACAACACCGATAACCCCCTGGATAATGCCCCAGACCACGAGCGTGTGCGCGTAGCCGGCACTCTTGATCATGCTGTCGATCGGAAAACTCGTGAAAATCGCGCCGAAGCCGTAGCCGGCGGCCGCCAGCCCCGTAGCAAGACCACGGCGGTCGGGGAACCAGCGCACCATCAACCCAATGATGCCAACGTAAATGATGCCGGTGCCGAAGCCGGAGATGACGCCATAGGTGAAATAAAGCGCCCAGAGGCTGTTGACGTAGCCTGACAACACCCAGCCGCCACCCGACAGCAACGCCCCGACCGAGATCAGCAGCCGCGGACCGAAGCGGTCAACCAGATAGGCCTGGAGCGGAGAACACCATGTCTGAAGAATGATCAGCAGCGAGAACGTCCACTGAAGTTCGGCAAGCGTCGTTCCAAGCTTCTGATTCAGCGGACCGGTAAACAGTGTCCATACATATTGCGGACTGGAGATCGCCATCATGGCGATCAGGCCGAGCACGAGTTGAGACCAACGATTCCAGTACCACGCAGATGACTGCGTGGTCGCCGTTACTGTCGCCATGACGTACACCCCTAATGCACACCGTTGCCCCTTTGCATGACAATTATTTGCGTCTTTCGCGCGGTCTGCAACGGTAATTGGGAAGGAGACAGCAAAAATCGCGCCAGCAGGCTTTGCAAGTCAGCCCTCGATTGGCTCGGTCGCCACGATCTCAATGCCAAAGCCTCCGAGACCAACGTAAGTGCGCTTGCTGGAGGTGAGCAGGCGAATAGAGGAAATGCCGAGGTCCTTGAGAATTTGTGCGCCCAGCCCGATTTCGCGCCACTGCCGCGAGCGGGCCGCATCGGTTCCGGTGTCCCCATGTGGAATCTCGGCCACCGGCACGCCGGCCGTCCCATCTCGCAGATAAACGATAACTCCTCGTCCAGCTGCCTTAAATCGCGCAAGCGATGCACGGATCGCTCGTGCGCCGCCGAAAACGTCGCCAATAACGTCCGCGCGATGCAGCCTGGCCAACACGCCATTGCCGTCGCCAATCGTGCCATAGACGAAGGCCATATGATGCACGCGGTCAAACGGCGTGACGTAGGCATAACCGTGCAGAGTGCCGATTTCTGAGGCAAGCGAAAACGCGCCGACGCGCTCCACCAGCTTGTCGCGACGCTGCCGGTAAGCGATAAGTTCGGCAATCGAGACTTGTGTCAGTTTGTGCTTATGCGCAAAGGCCGTGACTTCCGGGCCGCGCATGACGGAGCCATTGTCGTTCATCAATTCGGCAAGGACGCCGACCGGGGGCAACGACGCCAGTCTGCAGAGATCCACGCAAGCCTCAGTATGCCCGGACCGCATCAGCACCCCGCCTTCGCGGGCGACCAGGGGAAACACGTGGCCAGGGCGCACGAAATCAGCGGCGCCGTTGTTGTCATTGGCAAGCGCACGAACGGTATTGCAGCGCTCGTCCGCCGAAATGCCCGTCGTCAAACCATGCCTGACATCGACGGAGACGGTAAAAGCGGTTCCGAGCGGCGCCTCATTGGCCGCCACCATCGGCTCCAGATGCAGGCGGCGCGCCTGATCGGCGCCAAGCGGGGCGCAGACGATCCCGGACGTATTACGGATGATGAACGCCATCTTTTCCGGCGTGCAATGCGATGCCGCGACGAAAAGATCGCCCTCGTTTTCGCGGTCATCGTCATCAGTTACGACAACGATCTCGCCATTGGCGAAGGCCTTGATCGCGGCTTCGACGCGACTGTGGCTGTCGGGCACGGCTTTACCTCGAAGGCGGGTCTATGCGCCTGGTTTGAACGGCCACGCAGTCCCCTCGCCGACCTGGCCGCGATGCATCAGATAGTGGTCGGCCAGCACGCACGCCATCATCGCCTCCCCGATCGGCACCGCGCGGATGCCGACGCACGGATCGTGACGGCCCCTGGTGACGACGTCGGTGTCACGGCCATAACGGTCAACGGTTTTGCGCGGCGTCAGAATCGAGGACGTCGGCTTGACTGCAAAGCGCGCGACGATCGCCTGCCCGGTCGATATACCACCGAGAATGCCCCCGGCGTGGTTGGACAGAAACAGTGGTTTGCCGTCATTGCCCATACGCATTTCGTCGGCATTCTCGATGCCGCTCATTGCCGCCGTGGCAAAGCCGTCGCCAATTTCCACGCCCTTGACGGCGTTGATGCCCATCAGCGCAGACGCGAGGTCGCCGTCGAGCTTGGCGTAGACCGGCGCGCCAAGGCCCGCCGGTACACCCTCGGCCAAAATCTCGATCACGGCGCCGCACGACGAACCAGCTTTTCGCACGCCGTCGAGATACTCCTCGAAGAACTTGGCCTGTTTCGCATCGGGGCAAAAAAATGGATTTTTATCGATCGCTGTCCAATCCCAGCGTGCCCGATCGATCTTGTGGGGACCCATCTGCACCAATGCGCCTCGCACGGTCAGACCTGGCACGATCTTGCGGGCGATTGCCCCGGCAGCAACCCGCGCCGCCGTTTCACGTGCCGAAGCTCGACCGCCACCGCGATAGTCATGGATGCCGTATTTGACGTCATAGGTGTACCCAGCATGGCCGGGCCGGTATTTGTCCTTGATCTCGGAGTAGTCCTTGGAGCGCTGGTCGACATTCTCGATCATGAGCATGATCGGCGTCCCGGTCGTGACCTGCCCGCCGCTTTGCTCATCGGTGAACACGCCGGACATGATTTTCACCGCATCCGGCTCCTGCCGCTGCGTGGTGAAACGCGATTGTCCAGGCCGTCGGCGATCAAGTTCGCGCTGGATATCTTCCTGTTTAAGCGGAATCCGTGGCGGACAGCCGTCCACGACACAGCCAATGGCCGCCCCGTGGCTCTCGCCGAAGCTGGTAAACCGAAAAAGATGGCCGAAAGTATTGAACGACATGGCGGTTCCGCGCTTGCCCGGCTTGGTAACGCGCGCTCCCGCCCTGGTCAATTAAAGGGCTGAGGCGCGCAGCCGTATGCAATCAGCGCAACATCTGTCCTCTCGACTTCGCCATCGGCGCGATCTGTGCTGAACGGACATTCACCTCGCTGAACGGGAGTTAATTAGAACCTGAACGCCCATTAAGCTACGGAAATGTAAGAGCTTTTTCGATTTTTAATTTGCGACCAGTTTCGACATCAGCTAATTAGATGACGCTGGTTAGGGGGAAGCTCGGAGTCAAAAAGCCGCGCGACAGGAACGCTGTCAGCTCCCGCCACAAGTGGATGGATCCAAGAGGACAAACACAATGCGCAAGATTACTGCTATCGCCGTCGCGCTCGGCTTCCTCACCTCGGTGAGCCTGCCCGCGTTCGCGACCCCAGCGGTCAATGGCGTCGTCAAAAGCGACGAACTGTCCGCCAAGAAGAAAAAGAAGAAAGACACGATGGAGAAGAAGTCCAGCCTCGGCGCGACCGACCTCTCCGCCGCCAAGAAGAAAAAGAAGAAAGACACGATGGAGAAGAAGTCCAGCCTCGGCGCGACTGACCTCTCCGCTGCCAAGAAGAAAAAGAAGAAAGACACGATGGAGAAGAAGTCCAGCCTCGGCGCGACCGACCTCTC
>DASYSQ010000260.1:0-5000 GCA_036003145.1 Pseudolabrys sp. | reverse complement strand
TTGTTTATCTGATCGTCAAACATGCCGGACACGTGTTCGGGCTTGATGGCTGGCTCGAAAATCTCGAATTCTTCAAGCAACATCCGGCTTTGAAGCCGCTGATTGCTTGAACGCGCTTATTCGAAAAAGCCCGGCTTCGGCCGGGCTTTTTTGCGTCGCGGGCCTACCGCGAGTTACGGGCGGACCACAGCGCGGCGATGCGCCGCCGAAATGCTTTCGGCTTTTCCGCGAAAAGGCGGCCCGACAACCGCTGTGCCGTCTTTAAATGCGCACCGCGCCGCTCCTCGATCAGGGGCGCCAAACGCGATCGCCACGGAGCAAGCGGTTCGTGCGGCGCGGTCAAACTCGTCAGCACGGCGAGATCCTGGCACGCACCGAGTTGGTTGCGCAGACGCTGCGCTTCTTCGGCCCACACTTTTCCCAGCCGCGGCCACAGTGGTTCGACCAGGTCCATCTGATGGCGATGTTCGACGACGCGCCGGCGCAGGTCGTGCAAATGTTCGGCCTCGGCATCCGTCCACCCATCGGGCACCAGCTGCCGCGCGCGCCGGTAGGTCGAGGTGAGGCCGTCCGTCACCGTGTCGAAGTCGATAGCCTTGAGCGGCCAGCGCTCAAGCGACAGCGTCGCATAGTCGAGGTAACGCGACAGCCGGTCGCGCATTGTTTTGGTGAAGCTCTTTGCTTCCGCCGCGTCACGCATGTCCGTCAGCCGCGCGCGGATCGTTTCGATCGATGTTTCGGAAAAAGGTACCTCGGCTTTCCGCAAGTCACCCAACGCGTCGAGCGCGGACTGCGCGTCGCGCGCGCCGGCAATCGCGCGCATCAGCTCGCGTGCTTCCATCCGCATCTGGTCGGCTTGCTCGCCCAGTGGTCGACCGAGCAGCCGGAGCAGCGCGCGCCAGCGCTTGAGTGCCTTGCGTACCTCGTGCACCGCTTCGGGATCGGACAGTTCAGGGTCAGTCAGGGCGCGACGGCCATCGGCAATGATGGAACGCGCGGCGGCGGCAAGGCCATCGCCGAAGCTGGCGTCAGTTCCCCCAGCAACCCCCATCATTGTCGTTTTTTGCCGCTGTTTCATGACATGTCGATGAAATGCAACGCTTTTCGCCCTTCCCATTGCCACGCGCCGTTGCTACATACCCCCCGAACGGCGCGGGTTTTGCCCCGCGCTTTACAATTTTGACGCGGGGTGGAGCAGCCCGGTAGCTCGTCAGGCTCATAACCTGAAGGTCGTAGGTTCAAATCCTACCCCCGCAACCAAATTCGAGCATGATATTCAGGCCCGGCGGGAACGCCGGGCCTGAATTTTTGGCGCAACCGGGCGCCATTACCGCCCAATGTCCTCAATCGCTCAATCGGGTGGAACGGGTCCAACATTGCTGCGTTGCAAAAGTGCGCGCTGAATACCCGTGAAAAGCGCGGCAAATAGCCCCGTATCGGTCCTGCCCCCGAGAGTCTAGCGAATATGTACTATTTGTTATTGGATTCATTGTCGCTACGATGACTACACGGGTGGCGAAAAGACGCTAAGTCGACAAGAAGATCGGCCAAGCGGAGGACCTCAAAGGGAGGAGTGAAATGCGAACTACGACGCATCGTTTAGGATTTGCGGCCGCCTGTATTGGCGGTGCGGTTGCGCTATCGGGGCCCGCCCAGGCGTGGGAGCCCACCAAGCCCATCGAAATTATCGTGCCGGCCGGTACCGGCGGTGGCGCGGACCAGATGGCGCGCGTGATGCAAGGCATCATCACCAAGCACAATTTGTCGAAGCAGTCGGTTGTCGTCATCAACCAATCCGGCGGCGCCGGCGGCGAGGGCTTCCTGGCTGCCAAGAATGCGAAAGGCGATGCGCACAAGCTCATCATCACGCTTTCGAATTTGTTCACGACGCCGCTTGCCACCGGCATTCCATTTAATTGGAAAGATCTGACCCCGGTCTCGATGATGGCCCTCGATGAATTTGTCCTCTGGGTGAACGCCGACAAACCGTACAAGACCGTGAAGGACTACGTCGCCGCCATCAAAGCTGCGCCGGACAACACCTTCAAGATGGGCGGCACCGGCTCCAAGCAGGAAGACCAGATCATCACGGTCGCGCTCGAAAAGGCGACCGGCAAAAAGATGACCTACATTCCTTATAAAGGCGGCGGCGCGGTTGCCGTGCAGCTCGTTGGCGATCACGTCGACTCGACGGTGAACAACCCGATCGAGGCGGTCGCGCATTGGCGTGCCGGCAAGCTGCGCCCGCTCTGCGTATTCGACAGCAAGAAATTAGATTATCACGACAAGATCGCTGGTGACATGTCGTGGAACGACATCCCGACCTGCAAGTCAGAGGGCCTTGATGTCGAGTATCTGATGCTGCGCGGCTACTTCATGCCACCGGGCGTCACTCCGGATGAGGTCGCCTATTATGTCGACCTATTCAAGAAGGTGCGTGAGACGCCCGAGTGGAAGAAGCTGATGAGCGACGGCGCGTTCAACACCACCTTTATGACCGGTGCGGAATATGCCAAGTGGGTGGCCGATGCGGAGAAATTGCACGAAGGCCTGATGAAAGAGGCCGGTTTCCTCGCCAAGACCAACTAACTGCGGTTGGTTCGATCGCAGCCACTTGAGGGTGTAATGAATCAGACAACAAACGAAACCGGTGGGGCGGGCCCGTCCCACCGGAGCGTCGAAATCGGAGTTGCCGGGTTCATGGCGCTCCTCGCGCTGATTGGAATCTACGGAAGTTTGAAAGTCGGTATCGGCTGGGGTGATGAAGGGCCGCGCGCCGGCTTTTTTCCATTCTATGTCAGCCTGGTCGTTCTGTTCTCCTGCGCGGTTAATCTTCTGGCGGTGCTCAAGACATCAGGCCAGAAGGTGTTCGCGGAATGGGGTCAGCTGCGGCAGGTCATATCCGTTCTCGTGCCGACCATTATCTATGTGGCGCTGGTGCCCTATCTTGGGATTTATGTTGCCTCTGCGCTGTTGATTGCATTCTTCATGCGCTGGTTCGGAAACTATGCGTGGCACACCGCCGTGGCGGTTGCGGTATTGGTCCCGGTTCTGACCTTTCTGATGTTCGAGATGTGGTTCCTTGTCCCGCTACCGAAGGGGCCGCTCGAAAGCTTCCTGGGGTACTGAAGATTTGACAGCCGCCGCGCGCGATGCGCCGGCGATTTGGGGCAATGCTCGGTTAATCAAGAGACGGGTTCATGGAAGATATTGGTAATCTCTTTCACGGCTTCGCAGTGGTGGTGCAGCCGTTCAATCTGGTGCTGATGGTCGTCGGCATTGTGCTTGGCGTGATCGTCGGCGTGTTGCCAGGTCTCGGCGGAGCGAACGGCGTTGCGATCCTGCTGCCCCTGACATTTTCCATGTCGCCGACGTCGGCGATTATCATGCTCTCATGTATCTACTGGGGAGCTTTGTTCGGCGGCGCCATAACCTCAATACTGTTCAACATACCGGGCGAACCATGGTCGGTAGCAACCACGTTCGACGGTTATCCAATGGCGCAGAATGGCAAAGCCGGCGAGGCTTTGACCGCGGCATTTACTTCGTCTTTCGTTGGCGCACTGTTCGCGGTGATTGTCATCACGCTGGTGGCGCCGCTGGTTGCGAGTTTCGCATTGCGCTTCGGGCCGCCTGAAATTTTCTCGGTCTATTTTCTTGCCTTCTGCAGCTTCGTCGGATTGAGCAAGGAACCGCCATTCAAGACCGTCGCCTCGATGATGCTGGGCTTCGGCCTCGGCGCCGTCGGTCTCGACCAAATGACCGGGCAGCTGCGGCTTACGTTCGGCGTCGAGCAGATGCTCAACGGCTTCGACTTCCTGATCGCGGTGATCGGTCTTTTCGGCATCGGCGAAATTCTGTTGACCATGGAAGAAGGCCTGAGCTTCCGCGGCAAGGCGGCCGCACTGAATATGAAGGTCGTGTTGCAGACCTGGGCGAAACTGCCAACCTACTGGCTGCTCTATCTGCGCTCGTGCCTGATCGGTTGCTGGATGGGGATCAGCCCGGCCGGCGCCACACCAGCATCGTTCATGAGCTACGGCATCGCCAAGCGCATTTCGAAGCGTGGCCACAATTTCGGCAACGGCGAGATTGAAGGCGTGATCGCGCCAGAGACCGCGGCGCACGCCGCCGGGACCTCGGCGCTGCTGCCGATGATCGCGCTGGGCGTGCCCGGTTCACCGACCGCGGCGGTCTTGCTCGGCGGCCTGCTGATCTGGGGCTTGCAGCCCGGTCCGCTGCTCTTTGTTGAGCAAAAGGATTTCGTGTGGGGCCTGATTGCCAGCATGTACATGGGCAATATTGTCGGCCTGATCATTGTGCTGACCTGCGTGCCGCTGTTTGCCGCGATCCTGCGCATTCCGTTCAGCGTGATTGCGCCGGTGATCATGGTGTTCTGCGCGATCGGCGCTTACACCGTGCACAACAACACCTTCGATGTCGTGATGATGGTGGTGTTCGGCATCGCCGGCTACTTCATGAAGAAGTGCAACTATCCGATGGCGCCAATGGTGCTCGCGATTGTGCTTGGTGACAAAGCGGAAGAGGCGTTCCGCCAGTCGCTCCTCAGCTCCCAGGGCGGTCTCGGCGTGTTCTTCTCGAACGGACTCGTCAGCACCATCATGGCGCTGGGGCTGATTGCACTGTTCTGGCCGATGATCCAGTCCGGATGGACCCGGCTGCGTTCGGGCAAGCTGCGGCCGGCGGAATAAGATCCGCGCGGCCGCCGCGCCTCTGAATTTGTTGCGGTGATTGGCCTTCAGTGCGGACGAAATTCGAAAAATGCGGGCGGTTGCCGCACGCGGACGCTTCTGGCATATTGTATACCAGCATGAGTACCCGAGACCGTAACCCCCGTCGTGTCAGTGTTTCCGAGCGTGGAGGCGCCGCCCGCGCGCCGCTGGCGCCACATCCGGCGCTGCAGCCGATCGACGTCACACCAAGCTTCAAGCACAAGGCCTACGCCGCGCTGAAAAACGCGATCGTGGCGATGGATATCT
>DASYSQ010000259.1:0-9582 GCA_036003145.1 Pseudolabrys sp. | reverse complement strand
TCTACCACGGCGCTTCATGTCGCCCTCCGGGCGGATAAGGATGCTGAATTTTAGGCAAGTTCCAACGGCGACGCTATGTCCGCTTTGGGTCAAAAGCCGCGTGCAGTGCAAATTGGTAAGTCCGCTGAGTGCCAAAAGTGGACATTTGACGTGGCGCCGGTTCAATACGGCCCTGTACCGGATTTGCGGCCAATATCTTAATATCGGCTCGATGAACGAGGATGTTTCAAAGTTTTTAGAGAGCCGCCTGGGCCGCCTTCACGCCAAGCTGCGTCTGGGAATAGAGGCCGAACATGAGGCCCAACTATTTGGGCAGGGCATAAATTATTTTCACATTGAAAATTTGAGCTCATCTAATTTTGTCATCACGAGTTTTTTAAAGTTGGCAGGACTGTACGGGCGCGGCCGCAGAAATGCGGCGCAGATCCAGGTCAGACGCAACTACGTAAGATCGAATCAAATACCAAAGGCGTTTGATGGGTTCGCCATACTTCACCTTAGCGACCTGCACGTTGACATCAGCCGAGACGCGATGGAGCGTCTGACGACTATTTTGCCAGAACTAGAGTACGATCTCTGCGTTTTAACGGGTGACTACAGGGGCGAGACTTTCGGCCCTTACGACGAGACCATGGCTGGCATGGTGCGTATTTGTGCTGCTCTAAAGAGACCAATGTACGGAGTACTAGGGAATCACGACACGATCCGAATGCTGCCCGGACTTGAGCAGATGGGCATCCGAATGCTGCTCAATGAATGCGAGATAATCAAACGTGAGGAACAATGCATTTATCTTGCCGGCATCGACGATGCCCATTTCTATCTGACAGACAACATTGAAAAAGCCGCTTCTGGAATACCAAATGGGGTGTTTTCGATCCTTCTTTCACATACCCCTGAAATTTACGAGGAAGCCGCTCACGTCGACTTCAATCTAATGCTAAGTGGACATACCCACGGTGGACAGATTTGCCTCCCTGGGCGCATTCCGATCATTCTGAATTCAGTTTTACCAAGAAATATGGGCGCCGGCGCCTGGAAGTATCGCGGCATGTTTGGATACACGTCGGTCGGCGCAGGCTCATCCACAATCCCTGTCCGATTCAATTGTCAGCCAGAAATCACGCTGCATTATTTAGTGTCGGACTGACATCCCATGTCTGCTTTGTGCCAATAGCGGACATTCGCGAAACGATCTCCGCAAACAGAAAGACCGCCTCGCGGCGGTCTCTCCCAAATCCTCAGGCTGAATTAGTCAGGCGGCCGCGGTCACAGCGGCACTCTTCCGCCTCTTTCGCCAGCCGAGTAGACCTAGCGCACCAAGGCCGGTAGCAAAAAGCGGGAGAGCTCCGGGAAGCGGTACGGTGGCCGGCGTGGGCAGTCCGCCCGCATAGACGAGCAAGTTTACTCCGTTGCCGCCTGTATCGGTCACGTCACCGTTCGTGCTGAGCGCGGAGAACGTGCTGAGACCTCCGTTATCGCTGAGATCAAATGCAATATTATAAGTGAGGCCAATCGTCGTTGCGATGGCTTGGGTAATGGAGTCGTAAGCCTGAACTGCACCATCGAAGTAACAGTTGCTGCCACCCGTGCCGCAGCC
Organism: Pseudolabrys sp.; assembly: GCA_036003145.1. Taxonomy (GTDB): domain Bacteria; phylum Pseudomonadota; class Alphaproteobacteria; order Rhizobiales; family Xanthobacteraceae; genus Pseudolabrys. The sequence goes on along the minus strand of DASYSQ010000259.1, from coordinate 7,982 downwards.
AGCTTGGACTACGCCGCCAAAGGTGGCCCCGAAAATGTTAAGGTAAGTCCAACCGACCGGCGCTGAACTACCTACAACACCCGTATCGAAATTCCCATTAGTGAGAAGATTCGACCCACCACCTGTCGTTACGCTAACATTGTCAAGCAAGAGGAAGGCGGGATCCTCGCGAAATGCGAAGCTGATATTTGTAGACGCCGCCGTGGCTACGAAACTAGTCGTATAGGTCTGGTAGCTATGGGGGACCGTCGTGCCGTTTAGATCCAAAACCACTGGCCCTGCGGGCGGCGGCTGATTGATTGGATCTGCGTATGCGTAACTGGTCAGCAACGTCGTAGCTAGCAACAGCCCCTTGAGGTACTTGGTCACCATGACGCCCTCCAATACTCTACAATTATGCGCCTAAAGCTACGACAAAGCCCATAACAATACCATGACACCTTTTTGGACAGGTTTCAGGATACCGCTTCATAATCGGTCCATTGCGAACAGTGAGAGCAACATCAATGTCTGCTTTGGGTCATCAGCGGACTTTTGCAGTGCAAAAAGGCATGTCCGCTAAGGGCCAATAGCAAACATCCCCCTAAATCGAATTCAGTTGATCGTCCTGAGCTTTAGATCGGCCTCTCTGGCTTTGACAAAACCGAATTTGGCATAGGTGTCTTGCCCCCGAGGGCTTTGCAGGAACGCAAGGAACGCATCTGCCTCCTTGCGATGCGGAGAGCCATTCAGGGCACCGATCACATAGGCAACATCGGCGCGTAGGCTGTCTTCATCCGGTAGCGTAACAGCGTCGATATCCGCACCGCCCCGATGCGCCTCAAGGACTTCGGTTTTCCAGACCACACCGGCATCTGACTGGCCGGCCTTAATCCGATCCGGTGTCTCGCGATGGTGCACGGCGGTGAACCAGTTATTTTTAGTGGTCTGGCAAGAGACGCATTCCTTGCCGCCGGAGATCACCGGCCAAATTCCGTGGCGCTCCAGAACGTTGCGGATGTAGAATTGCATGATGCCTTCATTGATGGGGTTCGGCATCGACGTCCGTACATCCTCGCGCGCCAGATCCTTGATGCCAGCGATCTTTTTCGGATTACCTTTGGCCACCATAATTTGCAGTTCGTTGTGCATGTAGACCATGTAGCTCTCCATGACTCCGGACGCCTTAAGTTGTTTGAGGTGCGCCAGGTTCACAGAGGCGTAGAGGTCAGGCAGCCCACGATAGTCCTTGTCAGCGTAAACCCAGCCGCCCGTTTTAATCGCCTGCAGAAGCAAACCGGGAGGGAGCGTAATCAGCCCAACCGTCGTGCCCGGATGCTGCGCCTGAAAGGCGTGCACGACATCGTCCATAGCAAAGAACTGATTGCCCGCAAGCCACAGTACCAGGGCAGCGCCGGGCATGTGCTCGAACGCCTCACGTCCGATTACCGCGCCTCCGTCCACCGCATAGAACTTAACATCCATCTCTTTGCCGTTCGGAATTGCGGGCATTTTAGCAACCGCCACGCTATTCTCCGGCTCGGCCGTGTATCCGTGCGGGGCCAGCCCAATAAAGACGAGTCCGACGACCAGTTTGATAATTTTCAGCATTGTCCCCATTTCGTGTCCAAAGGTTTTTCGGACGCTTACGGCGCGTTGCTGCCGTCGACGGAAAAGTCGCGGCCGACAATTCCATCGTGACTGCTGCCACCGCGACCGGCGCGAATCCTACCCGTACGACTGTTGCCACCGATCTCCATTGCCCAGTAACGGCGGCCACTGACGGACATCGCGGACGCAACGGCTTGGCATCCGCCAAGCATCATGTTCGCGCGGTGTGGCGGCGATTGCATCCACACGCGCCTCGCACATGCCTCGGTGGCGCACCCGACCGAAACGTTCTCAGCAACAGCGCCAGCGGGGCCGCGACGGTCCATAAAGCCTGCGTGATCGAGACTATTGCGGCGAGCCATGTCATTGGCGTGCTGCTGAGCGAGCGCATGGAGTGAGGCGCAGTCGGCGAAGCAGGCGTCCGCGAAAAACGCCGTCGCGCACAGAATGGCGAGTGATCGGAGTGAGGTCATCCAACTGCCTTTCCGTCTACAGTAACCCAAAAGTGCTGGCTGGGAATTCAAGACGATGCGAAGGAAGCGCCCCGCCGAGACCATAAAATGACCGCGATGGGGGCGATGTCCCCTTTACCCCCAATAGCGGGGATTGCACCGCTGATAGCGCAATGCAGCCGCTAGACGAGTTTGGCGCGAAGACGCCGGAACTCGTCGTCTGTTATCGAACCGGATTTCTTTAGCTGATCTAGTTTGGTAATTTCGTCTGCCACGCTGTAGCCGACCACGCGGCGCAGTTCGTCACGCGCCTGCTGCTGTTGCTGCGCGCTGCGCTCCGCCATACCTCGTCCTTGGGTAATCAGATAGGCAAAGATGCCGAGGTAAGAGGTTAGAACCAGCGCTATCACCCAGAGCGCCTTACCCCAACCAGAGATGTCGTGACGCCTAAACAGGTCGCCGTAGATGATGACTAGCAGCCAGAACCATACAACAAATGCGAATATCCCAAGCATATTCATCAAAAAATTCGAATAGGTGTAGCCTCCTTCAAAGTACATGGCGGTTCTCCCAATCGTTCAACCGACCAGATTTCTGAATAGATGCGGTTGGTTCAGCATGTGGTCTCGCCGTACTTTACGGCTATACACGCAGTGGTTCGAATTGGACCAAGGGCCAACACCCCCGAAACTTAGCGTCGCGTCAGCGGCCACAAGGCCACGCAATGTCCACTTACGCAAAGTCCGCTTTACCGCCGAAAGCAGACATCCATAATGCATCTCACGTGATTGCACGGCGATCCACTTTAGCTGCATGGAGTTCACGATGCGACACCTATTGGCTGGCATAGTCACGTTGGCTCTATGTTCCGATGCCATCGCGCAAACAGCGGCACATCCTTCGCCTGAATTGTCTCGCCAGGCGCTGCGCAAGCAAGACCGTCAGGTGTGCACGGCACAGGCTGTGCAAGAGAATGTAGCAAGGAGAAACCGAGCCGAGTTTCTCCGGTACTGCATGGCCGACCGGCAGGGTAAGAGACGAGCAGCCACTCGCCGATGATTGTAAGGGCCGGGAGGCCGGGTGATTTCCGAGTAAGCAGCGTGGGCTGCCTTGGTGGCTCCTTCGGCTTCTCATCGCCGCGCGCGTCTGACGCCGATCGGGTCAATATCCGCTTTGGGTCATTAGCGGACAAACAGCCCGGGCCAAAATGCGGCTTTGCCCACCTTGGTCCAGTAGCGGACAAAGACAGGCGCGCCGGGAATTTTACAGGGAATTTTGCAAAATCGCGGCTTTGGCAACGCCAGAGGCTACAAGTAATGCGGTCGTTACAGGGCTTCCAAATTCCCTACTCGACGAAACAGGATTATTTTCGCGGAACAGGGACTATCGCCAAATGAGATTTCCGTTTCCACCGACAATACTGATTTCTCAACCCGTACCGGTAGCGAGTTCAGCATCTTCGGTGTCGCTTGGCAGCGCCGGATATTGAATCAATGAGTAGCGCAAGCCCTCGATGCCCTTTGGGGATGACCTAACTGGTGCTTTTCTTGATCGCGGTCGGCAGAGTGTCGGACTTGTGGTTTTTACAATACGCCGCAACCTTTGCGGAGTTTTTTTGCAGGCGATCGTAATCCAAGACGTTGCTGTTACCGGCCGCGTTGTAATAGCCGCTCATCCAAAAGCGGACAAAGTCCCGATTATCCTGGCTGTACCCGAGCCAATTTCTGCAAGTGATCCGATTCATATCTAAATTGATTTGAGCTGCGCTTGGCAGCGAACCCGCCACCAGCAAGGTCGCCGCGGTGAAAAGAGTAACCCGCCTCATGATCTATTCCTCCTGCTCAAGCGCTTTACTGCGGGCCAATCGCCCTCTGCAGTCCGGCCATCACGCTTTCTTGCGGATGGTACTGGCACCACGCTTTCAAGTTGGCGATGTTCTTCTGGTGTAAGCCGATATCCACAAATGTCCGGCGAGTCTGATAACTGAACCATCCGCTCATCCATGCCGAAAAGTCACGCGACATTTCCGGTGACATTGCTAGATACTGATCGCATTTAATCGAGTTCATATCGATGGTGAGCTGAGCATGCGCAGCTACCGGAAGAAGCGTGATTGCAAATACCGTACTTAGCAATGCTGTGCGAACCATCACAAATCCTCCAAACGGTTTCAGAAAGCCAATACCATCGGTCGGCAGAGCCTTGTTGATCTAGATCAAATCAAACCTTTCGGTGTGGTGCGCCGATATTCCAGACCCAATAGATCATTTTCTTCATGACACCGCTTCCTTGGCTAGGTAACGGTGTGGTCCGCTTATTAGTGGACATTGACCGGCGCCAATCGCTTGTCTGCTTTATGCCAAAAGCGGACGTCGGCTGAATCAAGAACCACAGTCAGCGCTCCCAGTCGAGAACCTCGATTTGGCCGAAGGCCTGGCGCGGCTCGTTGAGAAACAACACGAGCCGCAGGCCATCGGTCAGATAGGGGTCGCCGGTGAGATTTACTTGTGGATGGGGCAAGGACGATGTGCCCACTCCACGTACAAAACCAAAGCGTGAGACAGCCCCGGACATGATTAAATCCTGCAACAGATAGAAGCGGTCCTGATCCACTTCGGGGCTAATGCGATGAGTCGTCAGATACCAGGATTGCGTGGTCAACTTGATACCGATGTCGCGGCTGATTTGGCCAACCCACACCCGCTGTCCGTCAATCGTGAACGGTGCCAGCCACAGCCGTAGATGATTGCGCAGACTGACAGTATCGCGTGCCTTCTGCAGCGCGACGTCCTGCTGGCGCCCAAAAACATACAGGGGGCTAACCGGCGCGTTGAAATATTCGCTGCGAAACAAAAAGGCGCGTATGGTCCGATAAATACTGTGGAGATCGAACGGCTCGTCAAGCCTCCAGCCACGCCCTATGAATGCAAATAGCGCGTCAATGCCGTGTCCCACGACCACAATATTGAGCGGGTCACCGTTGGAATTGCCGACCTTGTTGGTCGTGCAACAGTGCAGCTGCGTCAGCTTTTCACGTAGCGTTGCGAGGTTGACGGCTTCGACGGTGTCAGGCGGATAAATGCTACCAAAGTCGACTTTTTCGATGGCGTATGAGGAGCCGCCGACCGGCAGCACGAACCTGAAACGAAGCATCTGCCTATCGGTCTCAAACCCGACCTCAAGCAGCTTCAAACCACCTTCACGGTGCGTAAAGACAAACCCGGCAACACTTCGTTTTTGCGGGATTACATTCGGTACCGGGGCTCGCGCCACTACCGCTGCAATGGAGACATTGGTACTGCTCCGCCACCAGAAGCGAAGGAGCCGCTCGACCTCCGGGGCCGAGAAGTAATTCGGATCGGTAACGATCGGCAGGAAGCGCAGGAGCAAATCGCCGGCGTTGTCCACGCTCAGCCAGACGGCCTGAATGCCTTGGTCGGCCAGCGACGCACCAAAATACCGTTCACTTTCGTCGTCGGTCAGCACCGCAGCGCGAACGGTCACCGCGCCCTGCTGGCGAACCTCGGCGCGGGACACGAAGGGCTGCTCCGCCGGTAGGTCGGGGCCAGCGCCGCTGGATCGGCTGAACACCGCGAGTAGTGAAAGTAGCACCACGGCTGAGGACGGCCAGCACCATCTCTTCCTATGCCAAAGCTGGTGCAGGCCCATTTTAGGCTAGAAGCCTCCGAAGATCTGAAGCGAATTTAGTCCCTGAATAGCCCGTGTGCGTCGTTGATCCAGATCAACGTCATCGCGCTGAATGCCCGCTTGAGTCGTTAGCGGACGTTTCGCGACGTCCCGCGTCATGTCCGCTAAATGCCAAAAGCGGTCGTTCGCGCGAGTTGCCCAAATTTGCCCTGCAACGAGCCAAGCCTGATTTAACGCGATGATGTAGGGCCTTGGTCCATCTCGACTCTCCGCACTTTTGAAACAAAGTTCTTTGCGTGAAGGAAAACATGCCGGGCAAATGATAAAGGGTCACACGCAAAACATGTCACGCTCTGTGATTGCGATCGCCACTGTTGCCGCATTGTGCGTCTGCGCGCCCGCCGAAGCCAGTATCGTAGTCACCGTTGACAAATCGGCGCAGCGGCTATCGGTCGCAATCGACGGTTCGCCGCGCTACCAATGGCCGGTCTCTACGGCGCGCTGGGGATACAGCACCCCAAATGGAATCTATCGCCCCGAGCGGCTGGCGCGCAAATGGTTTTCTCGCAAATACGATTGGTCGCCGATGCCGTATTCTATTTTTTTCGATGGCGGGTACGCCATTCATGGCAGTTACGAGATCGCTCATCTCGGCCGTCCGGCATCGCACGGCTGCATCCGGCTGCATCCACAAAACGCTGCCATCCTATTTGCGCTGGTCAAAGAGCACATGCGCGAGACGAGTATCGTCGTTACAGGGCACGCGCCAACGCCCTCAGGCGGAAAATGGCAATGGCAATACTAACGACGGGCATTCAAGGCTCTTACCAAACGATTGCGGGACATGGCTGATTTTACCGGGCGTGGCCTCTGACTTGCCCGACGATACGCGAAGCAAGCATCTGGAACAGCCGCGAGGCTATCGCCACGAACAAAATCAGGATTGCGGTCTGAATGACGGCGCCCACACCCAGGCCAACCACTGCCGCTGGCGTGCCGGGAATGGCTACTCTTCGACCGAGAAAAATTGTGATGGCGACCGCGAGCACTGCGAGTGGCAATCCTGCCAGCACAAAAATCATAAAAATGCGGAAGACATGGCCTTCGCTGTCAGCCAGTGCATTGGGCGCATTCGCACCACGGGCATTTACCGCGAGCGCCGGAAGCAAAATGATCAGCCGTATCGATAGGACAATCACGACGATCAAGACGACGAGCGTCGGGATGGCGGCTATCAACACAGGAACGCCAAACGCCGTCAGCGTTTCCTGTGCCAAAACCACCAGCTCCCGCAGAATTGAGAGCGCAACCAGCCAGCCGAAGAATGCCATGAATCCAGGGCGGCCTGGGTCGACGACATATCCCGGAGCGACTTCATCGAGGATGATGAAGCGGTGAAATGCGATCATGATCGGCGTCAGGCAGAAGCTCTCCATTGCTCCGAGCGCGAGGCTCAGTGCCGAGCCCAGCGGACCGCCCCACACTCGTCGCGGGAAAAGATCTTCTGCGACTTTGATTGCCAGCCCAATGAGCACGGCGAAGATCACGAGCATAGTCATCGCGCGTAGGATGCGCCGCGCGTCGCTGTAGGCCAGTGTGACGGCTGGGACAACTGATGGGGAGGAGGCTGCCACTGCTGTTGGCTCACAAATAACGACCACGACAATAGCAAGCGGTAAACAGCTCCGTAAGGTCAGGGTGTCAAGTTCCCCGTGTCAGCCTCGGGCCTGCTGTCATGAGCAGACATGGCGAGAGGTCAGCGCGATGTCCGCTTCTCCCCCAATAGCTGACATTTCGGGCAGCAATCAGTATGTCCGCTTTGTGTATGCGAGCAGAAGACGTGGCGGCATACCGGTCGCGCAGCGTTGGCATCAACCACGCCGCCGAAAGACTAACGCAACGTGAAAAACTCGACCAAACTTTTCGCAAAAAAGCCTCCAGATGACGTGCGCCAGTTGAATGCTACCTCGGGTTAACTGACCGACTCATTCATAGTCGCTCGCGGCGATGTGTGCACATTTACCTCACAGCGAGCGCGACATGTTCGCCAGCATGCGGCTTGTTGCCCAAGGAGGCCAGTCGATGCCTGTTGAAATGCTGACCTATGCCGGTCTAGGCGCTCGCCTCAAAATATCGCCAGGGGCCGCTCGTTCGCTTGTCAAGCGACGCCGGTTGCCGTGCTCGTTGTCACATGATGGGAAAGCTTTGGTGAGCGTTGATCTCGCTGAGATAAAGCACACGCGCCGACCGCCAGGTGCTCGTGAGGCGGGCACCACACTACTCAAGGCAGAG
>DASYSQ010000258.1:0-12054 GCA_036003145.1 Pseudolabrys sp. | reverse complement strand
TCCCATGTGCACCGGATTGATATTGCCGGCGGTGGTAAGCCCGTTCACCAGCGGCATGAAAATGATGATGGTCGGAACCGGCTCGATGAAATCGCCGACGATGGTGAATAATAGCACCATCAGCAACATGATGAGGTGCGGATCGTTGCCGGCGATGCCGATGATCCACTCCGAGATGACGATCGCGCCGCGCAAGTAGGCAAGCAGGTAGCCGAAGGCATTGGCCGCGCCAATCGTGATCAGGGGCAACGAGAAAATCAGTCCCGCCAGGCAGAAATCGTAAGGCAGGTTCCAGATATGTCTGGGATTGAGCGCTGGAATGATGACGACGATGATCCATAGCGCGGCGACGACGCCGGCTTCGGTGGGTGTGAACCAGCCGGACAGGATACCGCCGAGCAGGATCACCGGAATCATGAGGGGCAGTGCTGCGTCCCGCGTCGCCAGGGCGATCATTCCGAACGAAGCGCGTGGTCGCTTAAAACCGACCGGCCCGAAGAAGTAGCAGTAGGTCATCAGGCCGAAGCCAATCATCAGCCCGGGTACGAAACCGGCCATGAACAGCCCGGCGATCGATACGTTGCCGGTCGCGCCATAGACGACGGCGGTAATGCTTGGCGGAACCAGCGCGGCGATGGTCGATGCAGCGGCGATGATCGCTGCAATAAATGGGCCCTCGTAGCCCTCTTTTTTCATTGGTCCGGCGAGGGCCCGGCTCATCACGGCGACGTCGGCTGTTGTTGAGCCGGACATTTCCGAGAAGAACATGCTGAACACGGTGACGACCTGCGACAGACCGCCGCGAATATGACCGACCAACACCATCGACAGATTGGCGATGCGAACGACCACGTTGGCCGAGCTCATCAATTCGCCGACGAGAAGAAAGAAAGGGATCGCGAGCAACGCCTCATTGTCGACGCCGTCGAAAACTTTCTGGATGATGGCGGCAAGCGAAACGTCCGACAGCAGGGCGCCGACAAACACGCCGCCAAGCAGCGCAAACGGCACAGGCACACCGAGATAGCCGAAAGTCAAAAAGCACGCCGTCATGAGAGCAAGGATAACCGGGGCGCTCATTGCGGCCCCTCCGGCCTGGACGCGCCGAACGCTGCCGAATGCTCCGGCTCCTGTGGTTCGGAGTGCTCGAATCCGTTGCGGCAACCGTTGACGATCTGCTCGATGGTGAAAAGGGCGATCAGGATGCCGGACAGCGGGATAGCGGCATAAAGGGAGGCGATGGGTGTATTCGATGGCAGTCGAAAACTGCCGAAACCGCGGAGGAAATTGAGATAGCCATAGTAGATCAGGCAGGCAGCGACCACGAGCACTATCAGACGAATAATCAATTCGGCGGCAAGACGCGCCTTGCCATGCATCGATTCCGCAACGGCGGTGAGATAGAGATGATCATTGCGGCGGGTGGCGACCGCCGCGCCGATGAAAATTCCGTAGATAAACAGCGTCGACGTGACTTCCTGGAGCCAAAGCCAGGGACGGCCAATGACCCGGGTCGTGATATCGGCGCAAACCGACATTGAGAATCCAAACAGCGTCACGCCGCAGATGATCATCAGGATCATCTCGACGTTATCGAGCGCCTTCCATTTCAGATGGCGCTGCCTGTTCAAGACCAGCCTGTCGGCGATGCCCGTCATGCCCATCCGCCAGTTGAAGAGGCCGATATCGCCGGCCTCTTCGTTGTCCTGCCTGAGGGTGGATTATTGGACTGACTTGATCAGGGTTTTAATCTTGTCTGCATGTGGCCCAAGTTCCGTCGCGAGCTTGTCGAGCATCGGGTCGGAAATCTTTTTGAAGCCGGATTTGTCGACATCCGTCACAATCTTGATGCCGATCGCCTTGAGCTTGGCTGCCGCAGCGTCCTCGAGCTCGAAGGCCTTCTTGGGCTCCTGCGTGGAGACATCGCGCCCTGCTTCGAGCACCCACTTTTTCTGATCATCGCTGAGGCTTTGCCAAAGCTTGTCGCTGATCCAGACAATGGCGTTGTTTGCTTCGTGTTGGGTCATGGAAAGCACGGGTGCGGGCTCGTAGTGCTTGTTGATGAGATAGACGTTGACCGAGTTCTCGCCAACATCGACGACACCCGTCTGCAATGACGTGTAGACGCTGCCGAATGGCATGTGCACCGTCTGCGACCCGTAGGCGTTGAAGGTTGCGTCTTCAGTTGCGGTTGCCTGCACGCGAATTTTCAGGCCTTTGATGTCCTCGATCTTGTGGACTTCCCTTTTGCTGTACATGTTGCGCAGGCCCTGTGTGCCGAGCCCGATCACATGGATGCCTTGCACGGTCTGGTCGATCATGTCGCGGATCGCTTCGAAGACCTTCGGGTCTGCGAGTGCCTTGACCATGTGGTTTTCATCCCTGAACAGAAAATGCAGGGACATCACACCGGCCTGGGGCGTGATCGTCGCGGTATTCGCTGACGACACGATTGCAAAGTCGAGGTCACCCGATTTCACGAGCTGGAGAAGCTGCGATTCCTGGCCAAGTTGCGCACCGGGATATTGGTCGACCAGCATCTTGCCGCCGCTCAACTGCTTGAGTTTGGCCGAAAAGATGTCGTAGGCGACGCTGTACCCCGAATTGAGCTGTTGATCGTGGGCGAAACGATAATGCTTTTCCTGGGCATTCGCATTGAACGAAAGGGCCAGCGCACCGGCCACAACGGCCAATCCCCTTCTGCTGATGATCGTCATTGTTTCTCCCCAATATTTTCTGGTTCTCCCGGCCCCGACGGACCGAAAGGAATTGTAGTCGAGGGCTCGGGGGGAAGGATAGATATTATATGATTGCCTTGAGCCGCTGCGGCGTAACGGGAAGTTGAGTCACCGCGCCCGGTCGCTGAAGGGCGTCATCGATCGCCGAAGCAATCGCGGCGCCGACCGGATTGGCCCCACCTTCTCCCGCGCCCTTCAATCCAAGGGGATTGAGTGGGCTTGGCGCGTCCTCCGACACCAGGATGGAAACATCGGGGACTTCGCGCGCGGTCGGCATCAGGTAGTCAGCGAACGTGACCGAAAGGGGCTCTCCGTTCTCGTCATAGCGGAACTCCTCCAGCAGCGCACCGCCAACGCCTTGCGCCAGTCCGCCGGCGATCTGACCCTCCACGAGTTTCGGATTCACGGCCTTGCCGACGTCGTAGGCAATAACATAGCGCTCGATTGTGACACCACCGGTTTCCGGATCGACGCGTACGACGACCGCATGCGCGCCGTACGGATAGACCATATGGGTTGATTCGAACGTATCTTCAGCGCTCAAGCCGCCGGGCAGAATCCGTGCAAGTTCGGCAAGGGGCATTGACGGACCGGGGGGCGTGGCGCGCACGATCTCGCCGTTCACGATGTTGAGCGCATCGGCGTTCGTTTGCATCAGTTCGGCCGCCGCAAGCAGCACCTGAGCGCGCAGCTTGGTTGCCGCGAGCCGGGTGGCTTCTCCGCACATGACGGTCACGCGTGAGGCGAAGGCGCCCATGCCGCGTGCAATGCGGTCGGTCTGGCCGTGAATAACCCGGATCGTCGTGTAGTCAACGCCGAGCGCATCGGCGCAGATCTGTGCGATCACGGTTTCCACGCCTTGTCCGATGGAGGCGACGCCGGTGATCACCTCGACGATGCCGTCGGGCCTGATCTCCACGCGTACGGTATCGAACGGTCCGAGCCCGCTTTTCTCAACAAACATCGCCAGGCCCGCGCCGACTTTCTCGCCCTTCTTGCGGCGTTCGGTGAGCTGCTTCTGAAGCTCAGTCCAACGAATTGCTTTGAGTGTCTTGTCGAGCAGCAGCGCGTAGTCACCGGAATCATACACGATCTGTGTGCCGAGTGTGTCGAGGCCGAGCGTGTAGGGCATCGCGCTTTTGCTAATGAGGTTGCGTCTGCGGATCTCAACCTTGTCCACGCCGACCTTGGCGGCGATCGCATCGAGCAAGCGCTCGCGTACAAAAGTGGATTCGTAACGCCCGGGTGCGCGGTAAGTGCCGCAAGGTGTTTTGTTTGTGAGGCGTATGTGGCTGGTCGCGCGGTAAGCCGGCACGCGATAGGGGCCCGGTAGCATGGCGGCGGTAAGGTCGGGCACGGTCGCCGCGTGCGTACGCATATATGCGCCATTGTCGTGAAAGAACTCGACCTCAATACCAAGAATATGACCTTGTGTGTCGATAGCCGCGCGCACGCGGTGATGCTGCTCGCGCGAATGATTGGCGGCGATCAGATGTTCGCGCCGGTCCTCGATCCATTTGATCGGACGTTTGAATTTTAGCGCGGCCACGCAGACCAGGATGTCTTCGGGATAAATTTCGCCGCGAATGCCGAACCCGCCGCCAACGTGACCTTCGTAAAGCTGGACGGAGTCTTTCTTTCGTCCCAGCATTTGCGCGATGGTATCGCGATTCCAGTGCGGCACTTTTGCCGCGCCGTGGAGCTCAAGGAGGTCGCGCGCCGCGTCGTAACGTGCGATGGCGCCGCGCGTCTCCAGCGGCACGCCGGAATGGCGGCCGACGGAAAGTTCAAGTGAAACAACGGCGTGGGGCCTCTGAAAGGCCGCGTCAACGTCGCCATAGCCCTTGCGGATGATGCCGGGCTCCGTTGTCAGTTCATGCTCGTAGGTGCCCGGGTGCTCGGTCGTGAGCATCGTTGGTCTCATGGGTTCGATCGAAAGCCCGATGAGGTCGGCGGCGTCTTCTGCGAGATAGGCGTTGTCCGCAAAGACGGTCGCAACTGGTTCGCCGACATACCGCACGACATCCTTCGCCAGCACTGGCTGTTGGTACGGCTCGAGCGCCTTGAGCCCGGTGAGACGAAACGGAATCGGCGGAATGTCAACAACGTCGGCATGCGTCCACACCGCATGGACACCCGGCAATGCGAGGGCCGCTTTGATATCGATCGATTTTATCCTTCCGTACGCGACGGCAGAACGGACCACCCGCATATGCCACTGGCCCGCAAACGAAATGTCGGCGGAGAAGTGGCCTTGGCCGGTGAGAAGTGGCCGATCTTCCAGACGCGGGACGGAGCGGCCGACGAATTTCGCCGGGGCGCTCATTTCCCGCGCATTTCTTTTGCTGCGGCACGAACGGCCTTGATGATGTTCTGATAACCGGTGCAGCGGCAGAGGTTGGATGAAAGCACGTCCACGAGATCTTCGTCGCTGATGTCAGGCTCGCGCTCCAGAACGCCGACAGCCAGCATCAAAAAGCCGGGTGTGCAGAAGCCGCATTGCAGGCCATGATGGTCCATGAAGGCCTGCTGCATCGGGTGCAGCTTCTCGCCGTCAGCCAAGCCCTCGACGGTCCGGATCTGTTTGCCATCCGCCTGTACGGCAAACATCAGGCACGACCGCACCGGTTCGCCGTCGACGATGACCGTGCAGGCGCCGCAAATCCCGTGTTCGCAACCGATGTGTGTGCCCGTCTGCCCACAATCCTCGCGGATTGCGTCCGCCAGCGTGCGCCGCGGCTCGACGCTGATCGGATGGTCACGCCCGTTAATTGTGAGCGTAATTGCGGCCTTTTCCCTCATACGGCCTTTTCCTTGGCGCGCAAAGCGGCGCGAATACGCTGCGGCGTTGCCGGTATCTCGTCGATCTCGACACCGAACGGCGAGAGTGCGTCATTAATCGCGTTAATCACCGCCGCCGGTGCGCCGATGCAGCCGCCTTCGCCCAGGCCCTTGGCCATGGTGATTGAGTTCGCACTCGGAGTTTCAATGTGATGAATCTCGATTGGCGGAATTTCATGCGCAGTCGGCGGCAAATAGTCGGCGAGCGTTGCCGTGAGAATACCGCCGTTCTCGTCGTAGATAATTTCTTCGAGCAGCGCGTTGCCAATGCCCTGCGCGATACCACCATGCACCTGACCGTCGGCAATCATTGGATTGATGATGCGCCCTGCGTCCTCCGCCACCAGGAATTTCTCGAGTTTCACATGGCCGGTCTCCACGTCCACATCGACGATGGCGATGTGACAGGCATTGGAGAAGGTGCCCGGCGGATCGTAGTGGCCGGTTTCCGTCAGTCCCGGCTCGATCTCGCCCTTGAAGCGATGCGTTTGCGTGTAGGCCTCGCGCGCGAGTTTTGCGATCGGGATCGTACGGTCGGTGCCGGCGACTTTTGCAAGCCCGTCGGCGAGGACAATATCGTCGGCCGCTGCTTCGAGAACATGGCTCGCAATCTTGATCAGCTTGGCGCGGACTTTTCGCGCAGCAATCAAAGTGGCGCCGCCGGAAATCACCAGCGAACGGCTGGCGAAAGTGCCCCAGCCATAGGGCGCCCTGTCGGTATCGCCGTGGACGACCTTGATCATCTCGGGTGTGACGCCAATCGCGTCGGCGATGATCTGCGCCAGCGTCGTGCGCAGGCCCTGGCCGTGTGGGGAGGCTCCGATGCGCGCTTCCACGAAGCCGGAGGGATCGACGGTGACGATCACTGTTTCCCAGCCGGGCGTGATCTCCATGCCACGCGCCGCAAAGGCGGGGCTGCCGTAGCCGGTTCGCTCGGAGAAGGTTGCGATGCCAATGCCGAGATGGCGCCCTTGGGCGCGCGCTTCCTTCTGGCGCTTGCGGAAAGCGGGTAGATCAACCGCCTTGACCGCCATTTCCAGCGTCTCTTTGTAACTGGCGTCGTCGTATTCGAGGCCCATGGCCGACTTGTAGGGAAACGTGTCGATGAGGTTGCGGCGGCGCATGTCGACCGGGTCGATGGCGAAGGCGCGGGCGGCCTTGTCCATTAGCCGCTCAAGCGTGAAAGTGATCACCGGCCGCGAAACGCCGCGATAGGGCGCCATGGTGCAGGTGTTGGTGATGACGCCGCGCGCGAGGCATTGGTACTGCTGAACATCGTAGGGGCCCGGCATTTCGGCCATTGCCATCAGCGGCTCGACCCCGCAGGTGGTTGGAAAGCACGAATAGGCGCCGATATTGCAGACGATGTCCGCCTTCAGCGCGAGCAGCCTGGCATTCTTGTCGAACGCGCCTTCGAGCGTGATGTATTGATCGCGCGAGTGAAAGCTTGCGATCAGGTTTTCGCGGCGGTCTTCAGTCCACGCCACGGAGCTTTTCAGCTTGCGCGCCAGCCATACCAGAACGACATATTCCGCGCAGAGCGACATTTTTTGCCCGAAGCCGCCGCCGACATCCGGTGCGATCACGCGCAGGTCGGATTCCGGAAAACCGAGTACGTCACAAATTGCCGTGCGTGTGAGATGCGGCATTTGCGTGGTGCAGGTGAAGGTGACTCGCCCGGTCGACGGATCATAAGCAGCGTGGCCACCACGCGCCTCCAGGGGCGTGGCGTTCTGGCGGCGCGAGCGCGCGTCAACCCGGATGGTCCTGTACGCACCGTTCCAGATCGCGTCAAAGTCGGGCGTTTTCACTTTGCCTTCGAGGATGACATTGCCGGGCGCTTCAGCGTGTACCTGCGGTGCGCTGGCTTCGAGCGCTGCCTGCGCGTCCGTCACCGGCCTGGTTTCGTCGATCGATACGTCGACTTGATCGGCAATGTCCTCGGCGTCCTCTTCGCTCGCAGCGACAACGGCGGCCACTGGCTCGCCGACAAAGCGCACGACGCCCTCTGCAAGGACCGGCTGGCCGACCGGCTTGTAACTGAACTTGTGCAGCATTGGCGTGATTTTCTTCACACCCTTGAGATCGGCGGCGGTGATGACCATCGCGCCTTCGGGAGGGCTGATCTTCGCCAATTGTCCTGCCGCAACCGGGCTGCGAACGAAGCGTACCCAATGCGCGGCAGGCGAGTCGGCGGTGAATCGCCCCTGACCGGTGATCAATGCCGGGTCCTCCAGCCGCCGGATGGAGCGTCCGACCCAGGTCATCCCGGAGCCCTTGGTGGCCTGCTTTTTTCCCGGCGCGCTCATGACCATTTTGCCCTGCGCATGATCTCGTCCGAAAACCGGTGCCCATTCTTCGAGGTCATGCGCTCTGCTCCAGCGCGCGCCGCACCACCGCGCGCACCAGGTCGCGGCGATAGTCGGCGTTCGTCTGATGATCCTCCAGCGGGTCGATCGCCTTGGCCGCAGCTTCAGCTGCGGTGCGAAACGGCGCATCGCCCGGCATTTTTCCATTGAGCGCGGATTCGGCCTCCACGATACGGCGCGGGGAGGCCTCCGCACCGCCGACACCAACGCGCGCGTCAGCGATCGTGCCGCCGTGCAGGCGATACGTGACGAGTGATGCGGCCATGGCGAAATCGCCGGCGCGGCGGTTGAATTCGTTGAACCCGAATTTCGTATCTTTCGGGAGCAGCGGCAGCCGAGCTTCGGTGAGCATTTCATCTTCGGCCAGCGCGGTCGACATGATGCCCGCGAAAAAATCTTTCGCTGCAATCACGCGTTCGCCGCGCGTGCTCTTTGCCATGAGTGAGGCATCAAGGGTCGCCGCGACCAGACACCATTCGGACGCGGGATCGGCGTGTGCGAGGCTGCCGCAAAACGTACCGCGCATGCGGATCGGATAATGCGCAATATGGCGTGCGACCACGCTGAGCAATCGGCCAAGCGGGTTGTCGACCACGGACCTGTGAAATGCCGCGTGGCGCACGCGTGCCCCGATCGTCAGCGTTTTCCCGTTGTTCGTCACCGTGTCGAGCCCGGCGACCTCGTTGATGTCCACGAGATGCGCCGGCTTCGCCAGGCGAAACGCCATGATGGGGACCAGGCTCTGGCCTCCCGCCAGGATGCGGCCGTCCTGCGGCGCGACCTCGGCCAGAATCTTCAGCGCCTCATCGAGCGTCTTAGGCACGTGACGGACGAAGGGCGCAGGCTTCATGCAGCAAACCTTCCGGCGGGCCCCTGGGCTAATTATTTGTATACAAACGATAAACGGCGGTCCGGGATTGTCAAACCCGTTGCCGCGCCGGCGTTATAGTAAGGCCTTACCCGGGCACTTCCACTCCGACCGTCAAATTCCTATCTTAATTGGCCAATATCGGGCCGCCTTAAGGGGGGTTGGGAATGCCGATTTCGAGACAAATTGCAGCCGTCTGTCTGGCGGGCGCCATGCTGGCGAGCGCGCCGGCGCTAGCCGAAGAGGCAAAACGGCCCGACAAAGTTTCGTTCTATTTCGCCGCGCATGAGGACGACTGGCAACTGTTTATGAATCCGTCCGCCTTTCAGGACGTGATCAAAGGCGCCGCCAAGACCGTCTTTGTGCATCTCACCGCCGGTGACGCCGGGCTCGGGACCGGCTTGGGTGGGCGCAAGCATCCATTTTATCTGGCGCGCGAGAACGGCGCGGAAGCCGCCATCCGCTTCATGGCTGATGCCGACGCCACCCCTGGCGAGCGCAACGCGGCGCCAATGGTATTCAACGGGCATTCGATCTACCGGGTGAGCTACAGCAACACCGTCGGATATTTCCTGCGCGTCCCCGATGGGAACGCCTCCGGTGCAGGCTACTCCGAAACCAGCTTTCAATCTCTCAAGCGCCTGGCCAGTGGCGAGAACGACGTTCTGCGGGCAGTCGATGGCTCGACCACCTATCATGGCTGGAATGATCTGGTCGCCACAGTGCGCTCGATCATCGCCTATGAACGCGGACGGGCCGCGCTTGTTCAGCTTAACGTCGCCGAGACCGATACGCGCATCAATCCCAACGACCACACGGATCATCTGATGACGGCGAAGGCCGCTCTCGAAGCCGTGAAGGATCTTTCCTGTGTTCGCCGTGTCTACTATGTCGACTATGCCAGCTCACGGCTGCCGCAGAACCTCGACGCGCAGCAACGCGACATGGAAAGTTCGGTCTTTGCAGTTACCCTCGCCGGCGTGCAAGCTTTGGATCATGGTACCTCCTGGCACCGCTACGATCAGTCGTTTGTCGGCCGGAACTATTTCCGCGTTCAGGAGGCGGCTGGCCGATGTGACACGGCGGCGACCACCATGGCAGCGGGGCCACAATAGGGTTTTTCCCTGACAGCTTCGCATTCTTTCGCCTTCGACGACTTCACTTGTTTTTGACGTGAGTCCGTCTAGGCGGAAGACTACTTTTCTGCGCAACTATTTTTACGCTGATCAGTTTTCGTCCGGCTATCGCCTGTCCGCAACCGCACACGGCGCCCGATGCGTTACGCAGAAGTGCCGCTCGCTCTGCAGACCGACCGCGTCATATCGGTCGACGCGTTACGTGGGTTCAGCATATTCTGGATCATCGGGGCGGATGGCGCGATCTGGACGCTCGAGCGGATGCTGCGCGACAAGGGGCCGGCATTAAGTGCGGCCGGCAGCTTCCTCGGTGCCCAATTAAGACACGTGGAGTGGGAAGGACTCACGTTCTACGATTTTATTTTCCCGCTGTTCATATTCGTCACCGGCGTTTCGATTGTACTGGCATTGCCGCGGCTGGTGGAGCAGGAGGGGAGGGCTGGGGCGCATTTGCGCGTGTTGCGCCGCGCGGCGCTGTTATATGTCCTCGGCTTGATATTCTACGGAGGCCTGAGCCAGCATTGGAGCGACATCCGCTTTGTCGGCGTGCTGCAGCGGATCGCGATCTGTTATCTGTTCGCCTCTCTCTTATTCCTGAATGTCGGTCGTCGCGGTCTCATTGTTGCACTTGTGGCCTTGCTCGGCGGCTACTGGGCGTTGATGACGTTCGTTCCCGTGCCAGGTATCGGTCCAGGCTCATTCAGCCGCGATGCGAACCTCGCCGACTGGATCGATGCGCGCTATTTGCCGGGCCGGTTGTGGGACAAAACCCGCGATCCCGAAGGTCTTCTGAGCACGCTGCCGGCGATAGGGACCTGCCTGCTTGGCGTGCTGGCAGGGCTGTTGCTGAAGGATAGACGTCTGACCCCGACGCAGAAATCAATTTGGCTGATCGGCAGTGGTGTGGCGATGATATTTGCCGGTTACCTGTGGGGCCTGCAGTTCCCTGTGATCAAGTTGATCTGGACGTCATCGTTCGTGCTGGTTACCGGCGGATATAGCGCGATTCTGCTCGGCATCATGCATCAGATGATCGATGTTTGGCGATGGAAGGCTTGGGCGACAATTTTCGTTTGGATCGGCGCCAATGCCATTGGGCTTTACTTCATTAATGGTGTCGCCGGCTTCGAGCCGTTTGCCCTGCGTTTTGTAGGAGGCGACGTGAAAGTGTGGCTCGACCAGACAGTAACTCCAGGAACCGGTGTTTTCGCCGCGCATTTGCTGGGACTTGTCTTCGCCGTCGCGCTCGCGGGCTTCCTGTATAACCGAAAGATATTCCTGCGGGTCTAAGCGTCAGGTGCCGACTTTCAATTCCGAGAC
Organism: Pseudolabrys sp.; assembly: GCA_036003145.1. Classification (GTDB taxonomy): domain Bacteria; phylum Pseudomonadota; class Alphaproteobacteria; order Rhizobiales; family Xanthobacteraceae; genus Pseudolabrys. The sequence continues at coordinate 782 of DASYSQ010000258.1, read as the reverse complement.
TAGCGCACGCAGCGCGGCGACCGTGGAAGGCGCGACGCTTTTGCCGGTGCGTGGATTCTCCGACGGAATATTTTCGATGGTCATTGTGAAGCGCGCCGTATCGGCATCAACCGTGATCGTATGAGTGTTCCGCGTGACGTTCGGGTCGGCCCAGATCTCGAGCTGCGTACGATCGGGTCCAATTCCGGCGAGGCTCAGTGCCGCCGCCACATTGACATTGGTAGGAAACCCGCGCGCACCTTCACGCGCGCTTCCATCGAACACTTTCAACGGCTCCTTAAGGCCATCCACTGAAATTCCGTGCTTGAGCAGATAGGGCGCACCTTCAAGTCCTGCCGGCGGTTTGCGCGTCACCATCTTGACCGAATGAATGGTTCCTTCCGCCGCCGCGCGCACCGCGTCGAGACCAATCAGCGCGCCTGTCGGCACCAGGATGCGCGCGCCTTTATGCCTGGCGCGTTCGATCAAGTCGCCATTCTCCAGCAGCTGTGCGACCGAGAGCGGCATGAAGATCCGGCTCTTGTCGATGGCACTGATGGCGACGTCACGGAACAGCACGGGCGGCAGGCATTCAACGACGATATCGCAACTGTTTGCGAGCTCGGTCGCCTTGAGCGCGGGAATAGTGCCGCCAACCTGTGGCAAAGCGCGCCGCGCTTTCTCGACGTCGCGCACGGCAACAGCGGCGAGTGTGAGGCCCGGCACGCCAGCGATCAGGCGTTTTGCGACTTCGAGGCCGACCGCGCCGAGGCCGGCAAGCCCAACGCGCAATGGTGGTTTGT
>DASYSQ010000257.1:0-3629 GCA_036003145.1 Pseudolabrys sp. | reverse complement strand
CCGCGCCAGCGCGGCAATGAAATCAGGCTTGGTGCCGATGCATTCGATCGCCGTATCGTTGCGTGGCTCGCCTTCGGACCAATCGCGACCGTGCTGGCACTGTCAGCGCTTAGCGGCCGCGGCACCGTTGCGATGTGGGGTTATCCCCTTTGGCTTTTCTTCGGGGTCTGGCTTGTGTTGATTGCACGGGGAGTCAATGAATTGCGCCTTGGGCGCGTGTTGCTGACCTGGGCAGCCGTTTTCGGATGTCTCGCACTCGCTTTCATCGTCAATTATGCCGTGTTGCCACACTACGACCACCGCTACCGGGCCGTGTTCTTTCCCGGCAGCGAGCTCGCGCAGGAACTGTCGCAGCGCTATCGCACCGCGACCGGGCGTCCGGTCAGCTACGTGATCGGCAGCATGTGGGACGGCGGCAATGTTGCGCACTATGCGCCTGACCATCCACGTGTGCTGATCGATGGCAATCCCGGGCGGGCGCCGTGGATCGATCTCGCCGATCTCAGGACGAAAGGCGCGGTGGTCGTGTGGACCGCGGGCGATTTGACCGTTGTACCGCCCGCATTGCGCTCAGTTGCTGCAGATGCTGCCGTACAGCCGCCGTTCCTGCTGCACGACCGGCGCGGAGACTCAAGCGTGAACGTCGGTTGGGCGATCCTCCACCCAAGGCCGTCCTACGCCCGAGCAACGATCAAGCCACCGCCTTGATGATGCGGGCGAGCTTGTCGAAGATTTCGCCAATCTGACTTTCACTCACGATCAGCGGCGGGCTAAGCGCCAGCGTGTCGCCGACGGCGCGAAACATCACATCGTGCTCGAAGAAGCCGAGGTCGAGCGCTTCCATGCCGCGTTTGCCGACACCATCGGGCTTGCTGGCGAGATCAATGCCGACGGTCAAACCCACCGGCCGGATGTCGAGCACGTTCGGCAGCCCCTTGAGCCCCATCGCCGCCTTGGCCCAGGGCGCCTCCAGCTTGCGCGCCCGTTCGAACAGGCCCTCCTCGCGGTAGAGATCGAGCGTCGCAAGCCCCGCCGCGCAGGCGAGCGGATGCGCTGAGTAGGTGTAGCCATGGAACAGCTCGATGACGTGCTCGGGCCCCTTCATGAAGGCGTCGTAGATGCCTTTGCGAACCACGACGCCGCCCATCGGTACCGTGCCTGAAGTGATGCCCTTGGCAAAGGTGATCATGTCGGGGACGACGCCATAGCGTTCGGCCGCAAACGCATAGCCCAGACGCCCGTAGCCGGTGATCACCTCGTCGAAGATCAGGAGAATTCCGTGCTTGTCGCAGATCGCACGCAGCCGTTCGAGATAGCCCTTGGGCGGCGGCAAAACGCCGGTCGAGGCCGCTACCGGCTCGACGATCACCGCCGCGATCGTCGAAGCGTCGTGCAGCGCAACGAGACGGTCGAGTTCATCGGCGAGATGAGCGCCCCATTCGGGCTCACCGACGGTGAAGGCCTGCTTCTCACGATTGTAGGTTGTCGGCAGATGGTCGACACCGGCAACCAGGGCACCGAATTGTTTGCGGTTGTTGACGATGCCGCCCACCGCAATGCCGCCGAAACCGACGCCATGATAGCCGCGTTCGCGGCCGATCAGCCTGACCCGCGAGGCGTTGCCCCGCACGTTGTGATAGGCGAGCGCGATCTTGAGCGCCGTGTCGACCGCTTCGGAGCCGGAATTGCAAAAGAAAACATGGTCGAGGTCGCCGGGAGCGAGCGCCGCAATGCGGCTCGCCAGCTCGAAGGCCTTCGGGTGCGCGAACTGGAAAGCCGGCGCGTAGTCAAGCGTCGCCGCTTCGCGCTGGATGGCGATAATGATCTGCTCGCGGTTGTGCCCGGCATTGGTGCACCAGAGGCCCGCCGAGCCATCGATGAGCTTGCGCCCGTCGCTGGTGCGGTAGTGCATATCCTTGGCGCCGACGACAAGCCGCGGCCGTTTCTTGAATGCGCGATTGGCCGTGAACGGCATCCAGTAGGGTTCGAGGTCATTGGGGATAGCGATTTTTGCCTGTGCCTGTGTCATGGCCTGTCACCACTCGTTCGCCGTCATGCCCGGCCTTGTGCCGGGCATCCACGTCTACTTTACTCTTAAAGACGTGGATGGCACACGCAACTCGAGCCTGCGCGAGTTGCGCGATATTATGCCCGGAAGTCGGGTATACTCGACTTCCGGTGACAAGCCCGGCCATGACAGTTTACAGCGTTGCTGGAATGCGCGTGTCTGGTATGTAGACCAGCGATGGCCGATAAACCGAACAAGCCAACTAAACTCAAAGCCCGCCTGCCGCGCGGCCTTGCCGACCGTGGACCGGCCGAAATCGCCGCGACCCGGAACATGGTTGAGGCGATCCGGGCCGTGTTCGAGCGCTATGGCTTTGACCCGGTAGAGACTCCGGCGATCGAATACACCGATGCGCTTGGCAAATTCCTGCCCGACCAGGACCGGCCGAACGAGGGGGTGTTCTCGTTCCAGGACGATGACGAGCAGTGGCTCTCGCTGCGTTACGACCTGACGGCGCCCCTCGCGCGCTACGTGGCGGAAAATTTTCAGAATCTCGCGCTGCCCTATCGCTCGTACCGTTTCGGCTGGGTGTTCCGTAATGAGAAGCCGGGCCCGGGACGCTTCCGTCAATTCATGCAGTTCGATGCCGACACCGTCGGTGCAGCTTCGATGGCCGCTGACGCCGAGATGTGCATGCTCGCCGCGGACACGATGGAAGCGCTCGGCATCCCGCGCGGCAGTTATATGGTGAAGGTGAACAACCGGAAGATTTTAGACGGCACGATGGATTCCCTTCAAATTCCCGAAGACAAACGCCTCACCACGATGCGCGCAATCGACAAGCTCGATCGGCTCGGTATCGATGGCGTCAAGATGCTGCTTGGCAAGGGCCGCAAAGATGAAAGCGGGGACTTCACCAAGGGCGCTGAACTCGCAGATTCACAAATTGCCGGGATTGTCGCGGCGATCACTGGAAAGGCTGAATCGACGGCGGCAAGTGCGGGTGATCAGGAGCTTTCAGAAATTGCTGCCCTGGTGGAGGCAGCCGGATACGATGATCGTGTTCGTATCGACAAGACTGTTGTGCGCGGCCTCGAGTACTACACCGGGCCTGTCTACGAAGTTGAACTCACGTTCGAAGTGAAAGACGAAAAGGGCCGCCCGGTGCGCTTCGGATCTGTCGGCGGCGGCGGCCGTTACGACGGGCTGGTGTCGCGCTTCCGCGGCGAGCCGGTGCCGGCGACCGGATTTTCCATCGGAGTCTCGCGCCTGCAGGCTGCGCTCGCTGCACTCGGCAAGGTGGGTGAGAAACCAGCGTCCGGTCCTGTCGTGGTGACCGTGTTCGACCGCGACCGTATCGCCGATTACCAGCGCATGGCGTCGGCGTTGCGCGCCGCCAATATTCGCGCCGAGCTCTATCTTGGAAATCCAAAGAACAATATCGGCGCGCAGCTCAAATATGCCGACAAGCGTGGCTCACCTTGCGCCATCATTCAGGGCGGCGACGAGAAGGCGCGCGGCGAAATCCAGATCAAGGATCTGATCCTCGGCGCCACATTGGCCGCCACCAAGGATCGCGACGAATATTTGAAAAAACAGGCCGAGGCGCAGTTTGCCGTCA
>DASYSQ010000256.1:0-6908 GCA_036003145.1 Pseudolabrys sp. | reverse complement strand
TGCGCGCATTGCTTCGCGGCTGCACGTGAATTTTTTGTAATAGGTGCGTCCAACTTTTGGAGAGTGCACTAGATTAAACGCTCATGCACTTTCAAGAAGATTGATCTTACCCGCCAAAGCAGACGAAATGTCGCACTGAGTGCGACCAATGTGAACAAACTTTAATTTGTTCGAAGCTGCAATCTGAAAATAGGATTAGGGTCAGCTCTGATCTCCGAGTAGGGCCCCGATCTCAAAATGGTCCCCCGTCCCCAAAGAGGTCGGGGCCGATAAAGAGTCACGCAGCTATAAGCTACGCTGAAGTCCAAAGGGAGGAAGCGCGGCGGGGCCCCGGCGCGGACGGTTCTGACACCGTTCCGACTGGGGCCTTTTGCTTGAGTAATATTCGTAGCGATGTCCGCTTTGGGTCAAAAGCGGACGTGTGCAGCGCAGTAGGCGATGTCCGCTAAGTGCCAGAAGCGGACATGTGCGGTGCAAGAGGCGATGTCCGCTAAGGGCCAGCGGAGATCGGCAAACAGAAAAACACGCCTCGCAACGGTCTCTCCGAATTACATCTTGCCGATCAAGCGGCGAGCGGTGCTGATTTCTTCTTCCTGCGCCAGCCGAACAGTCCCATTGCGCCGAGGCCAGTGCTGAAGAGCGGGAGAGTGGCTGGAAGAGGAGTTGCGGCGGTTGTACTCGTCTCCTCTATGAGTAGCCCATTGGGCGCACCCTCGCGACGGCGAATTTAAACTTGAGTTTGATTTTTCGTCATGCGGCAATCAGCTTCCGCTTTCTGCGTCGTCCTAAAAACCCGAGTAGACCTGCACCGCTAGCGAACAGCGGTAGTGCCGTGGGAATCGGTGTCGTGACGGGGGGCGGTATCGTCACGAAGGGAGTGTAATCATAGGCAAGCATGAGGCCCGGTAAAGTATCTCCGGCGCCGCTCCAAATAACGACTCCGTCAAGACTGTTATCAATGAGCTGAAACACAACATCAAAGGTAGTAATTCCATTACCGATATATAAGCTGGCGTTCGCGTCATCATTAAACGCAACACTAAAGTTCGGTCCGCTTGAGCTTGGGGAAATCAGCTCATTACCAAACGTGCTTATTGAAGCCGTATAATTAAGCGGAGAATCCGAAACGAAGCTGGAATTAATTGAATAGCCCACGCCCGTAAGGGTTCCCAACGCCTGATTGAATGTATGAAAGCTCACGCTGGTGCTTGCTTGCGACAAATTCGGAGATTCGGCGAACACGGTAAAATCATGCGTTTCAGGTGTCGTTATCATTGTGGCGGCGTTCGCATCGCCAACGTCACCCAGCAATGTCAACAACCCTGTCAGAACCACAACGGCTCGCAATAATCGAGCCTTGTGTGACGCCATCGAAACACCCACTGGTAGTCTCGACCAGAGATAGAACATAACACTATGTAGCGCGGCCATGGCCGCGAGAGCTTTGACTAGACGCATGGCCGTTTGTGTGTCGGGGCCGGAACCACTTCGCTGTGCGCGCACCATTGTCAGGGCCGAGCGGAGACGCATGTAAATCTCCTTGCAAGCTTGCGCTTCGGACGTCGCCCTCAAACCGAAATACAACAGCGCGTGAACGCGAAGCAACACTTCAATCTAAACGGGACACTTTTTTTACGTAAAAACTATTTTGCAACGGATCAGAAAGCCATCGAGGGGACACGGGCTTTCATATTTCAACTCGCTCGCTAAGCGTCGTACCACTGCCGTGTGTTCGCACGTTCGCTCCGGACCAAAGTAGATTTAAAACCCGAAAGAGGACATGTGCAGTGCAACTCGATATGTCCGCTTAGTGCCAATAGCGGACAGATTGCGATATCCGCTAAGACTTTGACTTATCGCGTGACGTTCCGACTAAGCCGCCCGGGGCCCAAACTGACATTTGGGTTGCTTGGGTTGAAGGCTGACCTCGCTTTACAATGAATGTGACTGCGTAACAGCCCATTCGTGCCCCGTTGTAGGGGTTCGTATTGCAGCTATAGTCATGGCAAATGCTCCCGCTATCGCTGCATATCGTGCAGCCGTATGCGCCCAGGCCGAATACCAGCCGGCCGGTGCAGTTGTTAATGACGATGCCCGAGGTGATCGGTACATCCTTCATTGCCTCAGCTGTGGGCGCCATCACAGCGCAGGCGGCGATGGCGAACGCGCAAATCAAAAAACACTTTCGCATCGAACTTCTCCTTTGAGCGTTACGCGCGCTCGCTCTGGGTCAAAAGCGGACATGTGCAGTGCACCCATGCATGTCCGCTTTGTGCCAATAGCGGAATTTTGGGGGCCGCGATTAAAATGTCCGCTAAGGGCCAGTGCCGGATATTCGCGAAATAATCTCCTAGGCAATAGAGAGAGACCGCCTTGGGGCGGTGTCTCCGAAATCCGAACTCAGGCATTTTGATTAGGCTGCTGCAATCGTTGCTTTGGATAGTTGCGGTTGAGTCTCACCCACTCACCGACCGAAGATAACATTTGGCCCTTCAAGGCCGGCAGCGAAGTTGTACTGCATTCGGAAGATCCCCGACAAAACGTGTTGATCGTCTAGAGCACTGCTGCCGAGATATATGGTCGTAAATGGACTCACAGCCGCACCTGCATACGCGGTGTTCAGATGCGTGTAAGTTACGTCCACGCCCATGTAGAGTTCCTTGCTCACGTTCCACTGGGTGCGAGAACCGACCTGCCAGAAAGAGAAGTTCGGGCTACAACTATTGCCCTCACCGTGGTTGAGGGTAATCGGCGGCCATATCGCGCCTTCAACCGGCTGCCCGCACGCAAGGGCACCTGTAGCCGGGTTCGGCAGGTGCTCGGCGGCAATGTCCTTCGCAGTCTGGTCGTACCACACCCGCGTGTAGCCGCCATACAGGCTGGTCCGCCAGCGCGCGTTCCAGAAGTGCTCATAGCCCGCATTGAGGCTCCAGGCGTTGGTCAACTGGATTGGGAGTTGGTGAGTTCCGCCGTTGAGAATATTGTCGAAGATCCCATCGGCTACCCAGCCCACACCGGCTGTGCTCCCGTTAACGATCTGCCAATTGCCAGCTTTGGTCGCGTATCCGACCGCGCCCCTGGTCCCGACGAAACTCGCTCCAATCGTGTCGCCCCAGGATAAGTTGATGAGTCCGCCTAGCCCCGCAGCCCAACCAAGCTGTTCACTGGGATGAGCCTGTATAGGCGACGGGAGCCCGTTGTAATAGCCGCCAGCCACCTTGTGGACGGCACCGCTGATGCCAAGGTAGCCCCAGTTCTGGTCAATACGCAGGTTGCCGACGACATCCGGCCAGCTAAACCCGGCAGTATCCGTGATTGTCACTCCATTTACCTGAAAGCCTCCGCCGGCTCCATCGATCACGCCGACTCGACGTGGAGCCTCGGCTGAGATCGTGGCGGACACGCCGTTTCCCAGCCCGGCCGTGTAGGCGAACAAGAACTGACCATAATTGTACGTGTCGCCCGAGGTCCTCGAGTCGGAATAGCTGAACGCCTCGGTGGTGGTAAAAATGTCGAAGAACGACACCGCCCGACCAGCCGTGAAACCCGCAAACTGAATAAATGCTCGATCGGCGAGGAAGCTCGACGTCTCACCGTTGCTAAAGGTTTGTGCACCTATGCGGAGGTATGCGCGAATCGTTCCGTACTCGGACTGGTTGCGCGCATCCACACTGACTGCAGCGCGTCCGCTAAAGTTGAAGTTGTTTGATGTGCGGTTGAACAGGCCATTCACGATGGTGTTGGGGCCAGTAGCCGGGATGCTGTTGCTGCCGGCGGGTATGCCGTTGTCGGATCCCCACTCAGCTTGCGAACGCACATAGCCGCCGACCTTGATGCACATATCGGTGCCGGGGATGTAATAGAATCCCACACCGTACAGGCTGCAGATCTTTACATATTGAATCGGCTGGGCCTTGACGGGAAGATCGGCAGCTTGCGCTCCGACAATTGCAATAAGACTTCCTACACAGCCGCCGAGAATGCTTTTTGCGTTCATTTTTCACCGCCCCTTACTCGCATGGCCCGCGCCAGTCCCCACATGGCCGACGAGCGGTATCGGCCGACCACTATCTCACTGCAGAGCGCGAAAAACAGGATGATTGTCGCTTATCCCACAGGCCCCAGGGTGTATTCCCTAGTGCCTGTTACCCGAAAGCAACAAATGTCCGCTTTGGATCAAAAGCAGACATGTGCGGTCCACAAGCCGATGTCCGCTTTCCCCCCAAAAGCGGACATTCTGTGCGTCGAAGGGCATGTTCGCTAAGTGCCAATAGCGGACATTGAAGGCCTTCCCGGAAAGGTCGTTGATTTCAGACGAACACGGCAGACCGGGGCAGGATAATCCTGATCTCAGTGAACTCACCGAAGTGCGTATCAACCTCGATTGAGCCCGCATGTTGTTTGACGATGATGTCATGGCTGATGGAGAGGCCAAGACCAGTGCCTTCTCCGGTCGGTTTAGTCGTGAAAAACGGGTTGAACATCTTTTCTTTTACATCGGGCGTCATACCAGTCCCGTTGTCGCGAATTCTGACTTCCACACGATCGCCAAGGTTTTTGGTCGAGGCCGTGAGAGTCGGCTCGTAGTCGGCACCATTCGTCTCTGTTCTGCGACTGGTCGCAGCATAGAAACCGTTGGCAATGAGATTAAGAAGAGCTCGCCGGATGTCCTGCGGGAAAACGTCTGCCCCACCGGCAGACGGATCAAAGGATTGCTTGAGCTTGACCTCAAAACCCTGCGTCTCGGCCCGCGCTCCGTGCCAGGCAAGATTAAGGCTTTCCTCAACGAGCGCATTGATATCAATCACCCGATGCTCACCTGAGCCTTCGCGCGAGTGCTGCAGCATATTCTTGACGATGGCGTCCGCGCGTCTGCCATGATGCACGACCTTATCGAAATTGCTCTTCAGCGTGTCGGTCAGTTCATTGATTTCAGTGCGGGCTTTATCGTCGAGCGATATGCTCTTCAATGCGTCCCGCAATTCATCGATGAGCTCGGCAGAGATACCAGAGAAATTATTGACGAAATTGAGCGGGTTCTTGATCTCGTGCGCGATGCCGGCGGTAAGCTGACCAAGCAAGGCAAGTTTCTGGGTCTGCACGAGACGGTCTTGCGTAGTGCGCAGTTCCTCGAGCGATTTACTCAAATCATCGGTGCGCTGTCGCAGTTCCCTGAGTAGTCGCGCATTCTCGATGGCGATGACGGCTTGCGCGGCGAAGTTCGAAAGTAACTCGATCTGCTTGTCGCTGAACGCCCGCACTTCTTTGCGGTAAATAACGATGACTCCGACCGCGCGATTTTCCTTGAGCATCGGAACCGCGACCGTTGTGCGCATGTCAGCCTCTTCGACACCGCTAACGGCCAAAGGGTCGCCGTCAAGGTAAGCCTGATCCGCTCGGAGGTCGGCAACTTGGACCGGCTGCCGGGTTTTGGCGGCGCGAACCGACGGGACTTCAGGCCCGGGACTGAACAACGTTCCACTCCGCCATTTTTCAACAAAAGTAGGCGGCAGCGGTCCGTGAAGCGCAGCGGTACGGAAGTCCTCGCCCTCGCAAAGCCACATATTGCCGTAACTCGCCTCGCAAATTCGTACAGCATTTTCCAGCATGGTCTCGAATACGCGTGCGAGCTCGCCGCCTGAACCCGCGATCGCCTTAAGCACGTCGGCGGTGGCGGTCTGTTGCTGAAGAGATTCGCGCAGCTCGTTGAGCAGGCGCGCGTTTTCCATGGCGATGACTGCTTGCGCGGCAAAATTTTGCACCAGGCTTATTTGCTTATCCGAAAACGGTTTCGCCTCAAGCCGGTACAGCACGAAACCACCAAGAAGGGTTTCCTCTTTGCGTAGGGGGACCGTCAGCAGCGTATGAATTCCAAACTGATCGACTATTGCTTTCGCGCGTTCATTGCCGATGCGGTAAGAGACGTCCTTAGAGATATCAGCCAGGTGAACGAGCGGCTCCCCTCCCAGGATTCGCGTAAACGTGAGGGACCCCTCCGGGGCACGAGGACCACTTTCCTTTATCCAGTTGACGTAGCGTGGATCGCCATGTGCCGCGACAAGATGGAGCAACTTGCCATCGTAGGAATAGACATGTCCGTAGTCGGCCTGACACAGGCGCATGGCGCTTTCGACCATCGTGTCAAAGAACGGCGTAAGGTCACCCGGGGATTCGTTGATAGTCTGCAATATTTCAGCCGTTGCCGTCTGTTGATCGAGCGCCTCGTCGCGCTCACGCAAAGCGCGGTCGAGCTGTTCCTGCAGGTGAGCTGTCGATCTGCGTGCCGGCCGCGTTTTGCGAGCCTTAAGCAACACGACCTTGCGCGACCGGCCGCTCGTTCTACCACGGCGCTTCATGTCGCCCTCCGGGCGGATAAGGATGCTGAATTTTAGGCAAGTTCCAACGGCGACGCTATGTCCGCTTTGGGTCAAAAGCGGACGTGTGCAGTGCAAATTGGTAGGTCCGCTAAGTGCCAAAAGCGGACATTTGACGTGGCGCCGGTTCAATGCGGCTCTGTACCGGATTTGCGGCCAATATCCTAATATCGGCTCGATGAACGAGGATGTTTCAAAATTTTTAGAGAGCCGCCTCGGGCGCCTTCACGCCAAGCTGCGTCTGGGAATAGAGGCCGAACATGAGGCCCAACTATTTGGGCAGGGCATAAATTATTTTCACATTGAAAATTTGAGCTCATCGAATTTTGTCATCACAAGTTTTTTAAAGTTGGCAGGACTGTATGGCCGCGGCCGCAGAAATGCGACGCAGATCCAGGTCAGACGCAACTACGTAAGATCGATTCAAATACCGAAGGCGTTTGATGGGTTCGCCATACTTCACCTTAGCGACCTGCACGTTGACATCAGCCGAGACGCGATGGAGCGTCTGACGACTATATTGCCAGAACTAGA
>DASYSQ010000255.1:0-3660 GCA_036003145.1 Pseudolabrys sp. | reverse complement strand
GGCTGACACACCGTAGCCCTTGAATTTCTGTTCGGATGGCAGATCGAGCCAACGCGCCTGCGCGCCGGTGGCAATGATCAAAGCATCGGCGAGATAGATGTCGCCCGAATCGCAGATCAGCCGGAAAGGTCGCTGCGCGAGTTCCACTGTGTTCACGTGGTCGGTGATGATGCGCGTGCCGACATGCTCGGCCTGCGCCTGCATCTGCTCCATGAGCCAGGGCCCCTGGATCACATCGGCGAAGCCCGGGTAGTTCTCGACGTCGGTGGTGATCGTGAGCTGGCCGCCGGGCTGGATGCCCTGAATCAGGATCGGTTCCAGCATGGCGCGCGCCGCGTAGATGGCAGCGGTGTAGCCCGCCGGACCTGAGCCGACGATGACGACTTTGGCGTGGGTAGTCTTTGCCATTGTTCTTCGCCCCCCTGGATGGGCGTCGGGTCGGGCGCGTGTCGCCCGGGCGGCCGGACACTGGACGGCTCTTTTTGCCCTAGCCCATGTATGGCTTCCGCAGGAGCTATGCAAGATACGCAACCCCCTTGGCCCACAGACTTGGCCAAATGCCATGGTTCCCGATTAAAGGCTGCGCAATATTGTTTCGCGAAATAATATTTCGCGGTATGAATGTTCGTGTGCCCCGTCCCAAGGTAAGGCCTGTGCCCGCCCGTCTCGACGCCATCGACCGCAAGATCCTCAAAGAGCTGCAGGCCGACGGGCGCATCACCAACGTCGAGTTGGCAAGCCGCGTCGGGATTTCAGCGCCACCGTGCCTTCGGCGTGTCCGTGCGCTGGAGGAGGCCGGCTATATCAAGGGGTATCGCGCGCTGCTCGACGAGAAGAAGCTTGGTTACGAAGTCACGGTATTTGCGATGGTGCATCTCGCGAGCCAGGCGGAGACTGATCTCGTCGGATTCGAGGAATTTGTGCGTTCGCAGCCGCTCGTACGCGAGTGCTGGATGCTCTCGGGTGAAATCGACTTCGTCCTCAAGTGCGTAGCGCCCGATCTGAAAACCTTTCAGGCCTTCGTCGAAAAGCTCACCGCCGCTCCGAACGTGCGCAACGTGAAGACGTCGCTCACGCTGCGCAATTCCAAGGACGCGGCCATGGTGCCGATGGACTAGGTGGTTGGGTAGGCGGGCCACAACGTGTGGCCAAGTTAGATCGCGACAACCCTGACGGTACGCGGTATTGTTATCGCCGCGAACGTCGACGTTGAGGGGTCTCACCGACTGACGCAAAAACACTGACTGTCCGGAAATGCGGCGTGTTAAAAATCGCGCCGTCACGAGCCCACGGGTGAGGACGTCATGACCAAAATTTTGAACACAGCAATAGTCTCGTTCGCGGGAGCCGCGTTGATTTCACTTGCCCAGCCGGCATTCGCACAAGTGGACGACGGCAAGCTCGGCAAGGTGCACTTTGAGACGTCGTGCAAACCGGACGCGCAGAAGCTTTTCGACCAGGCAATGCTGTACCAGCACTCGTTCTGGTACCGCGCATCACAAAAGGTCTTTGAAGATGTTCTGAAGGCCGACCCGGAATGCGGCATTGCCTATTGGGGTATTGCGCTGAGCGTGTTGTGGAACCCGCACGTCGCGCCGCCCGCGAAGAATCTGGCCGAAGGGGCTGCTGCCATCGCCAAGGGGCAGAGCGTCGGCGCAAAGACGCAGCGCGAACGTGACTATATCGACGCGCTTGCGGTCATGTACGCCGATTACGACAAAGTCGATCACCGCACGCGCATTCAGGCCTATTCCAAGGCCATGGAGCAATTGGCGCAGCGTTATCCGAATGACGATGAGGCGCAAATTCACTACGCGCTCTCGCTCAACACGTCGGCTTCAGCGGCCGACAAAACCTACGCCAATCAGCTTAAAGGCGCGGCGATCCTCGAACCGATCTTTGCACGGCAGCCGCGGCATCCCGGTGTCGCCCACTACCTCATCCATCTTTATGACTACCCGCCGATCGCCGAGAAGGGACTCAATGCGGCGAAAATATATGCAAAAATTGCTCCGGACGCCGCGCATGCACAGCATATGCCGTCGCATATCTTCACGCGCGTCGGCTATTGGCAGGAGTCGATAGATTCCAACAAGGTCGCGCAGCGTGTCGCGAAGGAAGCGTCCGATTTCCACGATCAGCTACATGCCATGGATTATCAAGTCTATGCCTATTTGCAGCTCGGTCAGGACGCGAAGGCCAAGGCTCTGCTCGATGAAATGCCGAGCGTGACTGGCTTCACGGAGACGTTCCTCGTTGGACCCTATGCGGTCGCCGTTTCGCCCGCGCGTTACGCGATCGAACGAGGTGACTGGAAGGCGGCGGCCTCCCTGGAGGTCCGTCCGAGCCCGCTGGCGCAGGTGCAGGCGATGACCTATTTCGCCCGCGCGCTCGGCGCGGCTCGCTCGGGCAACCCCGAAGCTGCAAAGGCTGACATCGCCAAACTCGGTGAGTTGCGCGACAAGCTGCTTGGGGCAAAAGACGGCTACTGGTCAGAACAGGTCGACATTCAACAGAAGATCGCCTCTGCCTGGGTGCTCTACGCAGAGGGCAAGTATGACGATGCGCTCAAAGCCATGAGTGCTGCAGCGGATGCCGAGGACAAAACCGAGAAACACCCGGTGACGCCGGGCGTACCCAGGCCTGCGCGTGAACTCTATGGCGTGATGTTGCTTGAGCGAGGAATGCCCAATGAGGCACTCGCGGCATTCGAAGCCACCCTGAAAAAGGAGCCCAATCGGCTGGGCGCCTACGTGGGGGCTGCCAAGGCCGCCGAGAAGGCCGGCGATTCAGGCAAGGCCCGGACGTATTACGAGAAGGTGGTGGCGATTGCTGCTGACGCCGACAAGACGCGTACCGACGTCGCGGATGCCCGAGCGCGCCTGAAATAGCACTGCTGGAGCAGTTTGCGATGACCGGGAATGTCGTGAGAACGATCTTGCAGCTGATGCTGCTGGGTGCTCTTGCGACTACGGCCAGCGCGCAATCGCTTGAAATTTTCGGATATGCCGGCGTGCTGGGCGAATGGGAGCTGACTGCCAGCGTTACGGGAAATGACAATACGAAGGATTATTCCGGGCCGCTGACGATGCGGCACGTCGGCATTTGCACCCAGGATGGGCCGGAAGAAAGAACAGGCAAAATCAACTTGCAGGTTTCGCAACCATCGTCGCGCATGTCGGCGACGTTGGTGCTCGACGGTGTAACTTGCACGTACACCGGCCGCCTGTCGGCTTCTTATACGGGCGTAATGAACTGCCCGGACCGAAGCCCGGTTCCTCTGCACATCTGGCTTAAATAGCGAGGGCGCTGTCCGCGCGGGCAGGCGCGGACCCGGCTTACCGCCACTCGACTTTCTTGATCTCGTAAGCCTTGGCGCCGCCCGGTGTGTTCACTTCAACCGACGCACCCTTGGTCTTGCCGATCAGCGCCTTGGCGAGCGGCGACGTGACGGAGATTCGGCCCTTCTTGGCATCGGCCTCCGGTTCGCCAACGATCTGCCACACCATTTTTTTGTCAGTGTCCTCGTCGACCAGCGTCACCGTGGCGCCGAACTTGATGGAGTCGCCCGACAATTTGGAAACGTCGATCACGTCGGCGCGCGCGAGCTTGTCCTCGAGCTCGGCAATGCGGCCCTCGTTGAGAGACTGACTTTCCTTG
>DASYSQ010000254.1:0-6383 GCA_036003145.1 Pseudolabrys sp. | reverse complement strand
CGCCGGATCAGGTTTTTCATCCGGAACTCGACCGGATCCATGCGGAGCTTCTGCGCCATGATGTCCATGGCGCGCTCAATGGCATAAGCAGCTTCGGTGACTCGGAACGAGCAGCGATAGGCGACGCCGCCCGGCGCCTTGTTGGTGTAGACGCCATCGACCGACACATGCGCGGCCGGGATGTCGTACGAGCCGCTGATGATGCTGAACAGGCCGGCCGGCCACTTGGTCGCATTGGCGCAAGCATCGAACGCGCCGTGGTCGGCGACCGTATAGCAACGCAGCCCGGTCACCTTGCCATCCTTGGTCGCGGCGATTTCCGTCTCCATGTAGAAGTCGCGGGCAAATGCGGTGGTCGAAAGATTTTCGATGCGGTCTTCGACCCATTTCACAGGACGCCCCGTTACGATTGACGCCACAATGGCGCAGATGTAGCCCGGATATGCGCCGACCTTGTTACCGAAGCCGCCGCCGATATCGGGCGCGATCACATGGATCTTGTGCTCGGGAATCTTCGAGATCAGCGAGCCGACCGTGCGGATGACGTGCGGTGCCTGGAATGTGCCCCACAACGTGAGTTCGCCCTTGATCTTGTCGAATGATGCCACGCACTGGCACGTCTCCAGCGGGCAAGGATGCACGCGCGGATAGACAATCATCTCCTTGATGGTCACGTCCGCTTTCGCAAAGGCCGCGTCGGCCGCAGCCTTGTCGCCAGCCTGCCAATTGAAAACATGATTGTAGTGCTTGCGCGGGCCGTGGGCGCCTTCCTTCTTGTCTTTCACGTCCTCGCGGATCACCGGCGCATTGGCGGCCATCGCTTTGAGCGGGTCGACATTGCACGGCAACGCCTCGTATTCGACTTCGACCAGCTCAGCCGCGTCCGCGGCGGTGTACCGGTCGTCGGCGATGACGAAGGCGACCTCCTGATTCTGGAACACGACCTTCCCGTCAGCCAGAACCATCTGCACATCGCCGGCAAGCGTCGGCATCCAGGCGAGATTGACGGTCTTGAGCGTTTCCGCGGTGATCACCGCCACTACGCCGGGCACTGCCGCGGCTTTGGTCGTGTCAATCTTCTTGACGCGAGCGTGGGCGTGCGGCGAACGGGTGAAATCGCCGTACAACATGCCGGGCAGCTTGATGTCGTCGACATAGTTGCCTTTGCCCTGGACGAAACGAATATCCTCAACGCGCTTGCGCTTGCAGCCCATGCCTTGCAGCTTTTCTGCGCGTTCGGCGGAGGTGGGGGTCATCTCGTTCATTCTGCAGCCTCCTGGAACGGCACGCCGTTGATCTTGGCGGCAGCGTATTGAATGGCTTTGACAATGTTCTGGTAGCCGGTGCAGCGGCACAGGTTGCCGGAGATACCGAGGCGAATTTCCTCTTCGGTCGGATTCTTGCTTTCCTGCAGCAGGCGATATGCACGCGTGATCATACCCGGCGTGCAGAAGCCGCATTGGAGGCCGTGCATTTCGCGGAAAGCCTCTTGCAGCACGTGCAGCGTGCCGTCCGCCGCGGCCATGCCTTCTATCGTGCGGATATCGGCGCCGTTCGCCTGCACCGTGAACACGGTGCAGGATTTTACCGACTTGCCATCGAGATCGATCGTGCAGGCGCCGCAATGACTGGTATCGCACCCGATATGGGGACCGGTGAGATGCAACTGCTCGCGCAGGAAGTGGATGAGCAGCATGCGCGGTTCGACCAGTTCCTCCACCTTCTTGCCATTCACGGTCATGGAAACCTGGGATTTCGCCATTGTTCTCTCCCCAATCAGGCGCCGGCGCGCTCTTTGGCGCGGGCAAGAGCGCGCGTGAGCATCACGCCCGCCATCTTGGTGCGGTAAGCGGCCGGTCCGCGGCCGTCAGTGGCCGGTGACGTGATTGCTTCGGCGGCGGTCACTGCTTTTTTCACCGTCGCAGCATCGAGCGTCGAGCCGGTCAGGATTTTTGCAGCCTCCTCGGCCCACAGCGGCGTCTCCGCCACGTTGGTCAAACCGATCGAACAGCTGGCCACTTTGCCGCTACTCATCGTCAACACGACAGCTGCGGCCGCCGTTGCGTAGTCGCCAACCTTGCGCTTGAGCTTTTCGTAGGCGTAGCCGTGCCCTGCCGCAGGTGCCGGAATGCGAATGGCGGTGACGATCTCGCCCGGTTCCAGCGCAGTAAAATAGGCGCCTTGATAAAACTCGCGCGCCGCTATCCGGCGCTCGCCGGATTTGCCGGCGGCGTGATAGCTCGCATTGAGGCACATCATCACGGCCGGCATGTCATTGCCGGGGTCGCCGTTGGCAACATTGCCGCCAAGCGTACCAACGTATCGCACCTGTGGATCGGCAATCAGAAACGAAGTTTCCCGCAGGATCGGGACCTTATTGGCCAGCAGTTCCGAGCCGATGACCTCATGCTGGGTGGTCATCGCTCCGATGACGACGTCGCGGCCGTCCTCGTGAATGCCTTTGAGATCGGCAACACCGGCAAGATCGATGAGATGTGCCGGGCTCGCGAGCCGGAGCTTCATCATCGGGATCAGGCTGTGCCCGCCCGCAATGGCACGCGCATCTTCGCCCAGACTGACAAGCAGGCTGACAGCTTCCTTGACCGATGCAGGACGGTGATAGGCAAATGGCCCAGGTATCATTGTTTCCTCCCCGGACGCTCCCTAACCGGTCGGCTTACGGCCAACTTGCGGTCCCTGAGACGAGCATCCTGTCCATGTGACGCTTGGGATCGTGACGAATGTGCGTTGCCGTAGCAACGGCCGATTTATGATCCGGAGAAGACGTGCACCAACAGCGGTTGAGTTTGCACGAATGACGCCACGAACTGCGTCAGAACTACTGACACTATCAGTGCTAGTCGGCCTTGGCGCCGATCCGCGATTTCAGCCAGCCAATGCGGCTACGGCTGACCGGAACGGAGTAGTGATCGCTAGCGGCCATCTCCACCAATTCGCTATCGCCGTTTCGCCGATGTCCAATCACTCGGTCGATGTTGATAATGTGGCTGCGGTGGACGCGTATAAATCGGCTTTTGTCGAGCCGCGATTCGACTTCGCCGATAGCCAAGGGGCAAAACAATTTGAGGGTGCCATTGAAGACATACGTGTAGTGGGCATTGGCGTGTACTGCGACCACGTCTTCAACGGCTATGAAATGTGTCGCGCCGTCGCGCTCAACCGGCAGGTGGTGGGCGATGCGCGGTGGAGGGCCGCCGGCACCTCCGAGCGGCGCATAGGTTCCCCGGCCGAATTGCGCTTGATTGCCATTTCTGTTGCCTGCAAAGACTGGAGCAACAGATACGTCAGGATAAGTCGCTATCGCTTGGGCCACACCCTGCTCTCGCGAGCGCTCGGGTACCAAAACCAGCAAAAATATCCCGGACACACAAAAAGCGACCACAGCAACAACGATCGCCAAAAGGTCAGTCGAGAGCGCCGGTGCACCCGACGAGGACATCGCCATCGGGAACGGAGTCATGCCCGCCATGGCGGTATAGTGCATCCCCGAAACCGCAATGCCGAACGCCACCGCGGACAAAATTATCGGCGGGCGGCCGATCCGGCCGGTCGCCAGCCAAAGCGCCAATCCGGATGTTGCGACTGCGATAACCCAGCTCGCAGCGACATAAGGCGGCGCGTGCTCCATGTGTAGACTCGCGTGCAGCGCCGTCATTCCGATGTAGTGCATGGAAAAGATGCCGGTGCCCATCAAGCAGGCGGACAAAATCAGGCGAGCGATGGAGAGTGGGCCGCCGCTGATAGCGAACACCGCAATGCCGACCACAAGCACGCAAACCAGGAACGACAGAAGCGTCGGAAACACGAGGTAGTCGACAGGAAACGGGATACGAGCGGCCAGCATGCCGACGAAATGCATTGTCCAGATAGCGACAGCCAAAGAGAAGGCCGCACCGGCAAGCAGCACCCGCCGCCGCATACCGACGGCATCGCCAACTTGCACCGCCAGGGTGAACCCGACATAGGCGCCCTGAATGGCCATCACGATGGAAAGCAAAACGAGCCAAGGCTCGTATGCGAGCTGCATACCGCACCCCCTCCCGGTCCGTGATGGTGGCTGCAACTACAATCAAGTATAAGTTGGAACAATCCTAATTCAACTGGGCTCACTATTCGCCCTCTAGAGGGCCAATATGTTGGACCGTGGTCCAACTGGCTATTTTCAGATACAAAACTAGACATTACGGGGGCTCAATTGACGCTCGTCAAAGAAGCGAGGTTGTCTGTCGTGACCGGTCAATTCGCACGCGCACTGATTCTTCTCCTTGTTTGCACGGCACAGACCGCGCATGCGCAAGTCACCGTCGATGTCTCGAAGATTACGTGCGAACAGTTCATTGTTTTGCCAAAAGCCGATTCGGTCGCGGTCTGGCTGAGCGGCTATTACAATGGCGATCGTCACAACTCGGTTATCGACGTGAATAAGTTCGACGAAAACGCGAGAAATCTACGAGCAGCGTGCAGAATACCCGACAATTTCAAACGACCGATCATGCAGCTTATTGAAAGCAACATGCCGAAATAGCAAATCGGGCGCGCAACTGCCCAAGAGAAAAGCCCCGGACATTGCTCCGGGGCTTTTCGGTTCAGTATCCGTGGCTCAAGCGGACCTACCGTACGTCGACGATCTCCACCCAGTTCGCGCCGTTGCCAACCGGATGGCGGCTGGGCTCGCCGAGTTTCCCCGTGCTCTTGTCGATCTTGTACACCGAAATACGGTCCGACTTTTCGCCCGAAGCGACAAGATATTGTCCGGTCGGATCGATCCTGATGCCGCGCGGCTGCGCCTCGGTCGCGAAGTTGGTCACATAGGTGAGCTTGCCGGTGCCCGGCGCCACCGTGAACAGAGCGATCTTGTTCGTGGTGCGCTCAGTCGAATAAAGAAATTTGCCATCGGGCGTGATCTGGATGTCTGCCGCCCAGACCTTCGGCTTTTCGTCCTTCGCTGCCACTGAAGCAAGCGCCGGTGCCGCACCGACCGGTGCCTGCGCCGCGCCCCAGGCGAGACCAGCCTCCGCCGGCACCGAGCTGATGCTGTCGACGAGCGTCAATGTGCCCTTGCTTGGGTCGATCGTGTATTGCGTGACGTGACCGGACAGTTCATTGAGCACATAGAGATATTTGTTGTCCGGCGAGAACGCGAGATGGCGAGGTCCGTGACCGGCTTCCGGACTGACGGCCGGCGGCTCATTGGCCGTGAGCTTGCCGGTTTTGCTGTCGAATGTGAATTGCAACACCTGATTGGCGCCGAGCGTGGCCGCGTAGACGAACTTGTTGGTGCGGTCCGGCATGATCGAATGCGCATTGCGGCCAGTCGGGATCACCTGAATTGCCTCCGCTTCGACCAGCCCATTTTCGCCGATTGGACTCACCGCAAGCTTGTCGCCGCCATAGGAGGCGGTGAAGAGGAAACGTCCGGTCTGATCGGTCGAGACATAAGGCATGCTGTCGGGAAGCGGCACCGATGCTTTCTGCGTGAGCGCGCCGCTTGCCGGATCAATTGCATAGGTCAATACGCGCGTCGGTTGCGAGCGTATGACGGCATAGAGATACTTTTTGTCCGGGCTCACCGTCATCGGCATGACCAATTTAGCCGCTTCGGTCTTGCCGACCGGCGTCAGAGCGCCGGTGCTCATATCCATATTGTAGGCGTCGATGTTGCCGTCCTGCGCGTTCGACACGTAGACAAACGTTTTGGCTGCCGACATCGAGGTCGCTCCGATTGCAAACATCAGCGCGAGCGCAAAGCTCGCCATTCCACTCTTAGGCGTTTCCATTCTTGCTCTCCCTGACGCGTATCAAAACGTCGCCTCAACGGCGCTTCTTGGCGAGCATGTTACAGCAAAGGCATGGGCACAGGTCCGTATTCTTCGGCGAGCGCCCTTAGCGATCAGGCGTCAAACAGCCTCATTGAGGCGGGTTGGCCGGCCGGCGGGGAACGAGCAGGTTGCCAGTGTAAATCTGCACGGGTTCGCCGTTTTGATTGAACGTTGTCGTCCTTACTCGGATAAGGCCTCGGTCGGGACGTGATTTGGATGGACGCACTTCGAGCACTTCGCTCTCGACGTGCAGTTCGTCGGCCGGGCGGACCGGACGCGGCCAGCTCAATTCATCGAAACCGACTCCAAGGATGCCATCCGCCGGTCGGAACTCACCTTCCACGAGGAGACGCATGGTCAGCGCTGCGGTGTGCCAGCCGCTTGCCGCGAGCCCGCCAAACACGGATTTGCGCGCGGCCGCCTCGTCGAGGTGGTAGGATTGCGGATCGAATTGCGCGGCGAACGCTGTGATCTGATCCTTGTCAACGCGTAACCGGCCGGAGCGATAAACCTGGCCCACGGCATAATCTTCAAGATATTGCC
>DASYSQ010000253.1:0-3864 GCA_036003145.1 Pseudolabrys sp. | reverse complement strand
GCGATAAAATTCCCTGCTCTCGCTCTAAGATCCCCTGTTTCACCAAAATAATTCCCTGTTCCGATGAGTAGGGAATTCACATTGGAAGCCCTGTAACTACGCCATTATTTGCAGTCTCTGGCGCTCCCGAAACCACGAATTTGCAAAATTCCCTGTAAAATTCCCTGTTAGCAGGGAAAACGGGCAGAGCACAGGAGCATCTGCACTGCTGCGCCAGCCACTCAGTCCAGTCTCTTCATATACTTAGGCTGCTACCGGGAAGAAGCCCGCCAACGCGGCGCTTTTTGAATTCGACAATTGTCTCTGAGCTATAAAGCGACCTGAGCATCGGGGTGTCTTCAGGCCGGTTTGCCTGATCGGCGCCTTCTTCGACGATGATCGAGCATGGTCCGTCCTCCTCAAGTGCGCTGGCTTGCGTCGCACGCAGCCATGAATCATCGCAATGTCCGCTTTCCGGGGAAAGCGAATGTCGGCTATTGACCCAAAGCAGACATCCCATCTCACTATTGAGGGTGAATTTACACGCTTCGACCGAAGGCTTTGATACATTTTCGTCGGGCGACAAATGGGACCCACCTGAGGGCGGACATGCGACGGCGCGAGTTCATCACGCTCTTTGGCGGCACAATGGCGGCGTGGCCGCTCGCTGCAAAGGCGCAGCAGCCGACGATGCCGCTAATCGGGTTTCTCAGCTCAACGTCCGAAAGTACCGCTGCCGAGCAGCAGCGCAAATTCCACAGTGGATTGAACGAAGCCGGCTTCGTGCAAGGCAAGAATGTCGCCATTGAGTACCACTGGGCGGACGGTCAATATGGTCGTCTTCCTGCGATGGCGGCTGATTTGGTCCGCCGTCCGGTATCTCTCATCGTCGCCCAGGGACCTCCGGCTGCCTTGGCCGCCAGGGCGGCGACCACGACTATCCCAATCGTGTTTGTTGTCGGCTTTGATCCAATCGCAGGCGGGTTAGTCGAGAGCCTTAATCGGCCGGGAGGCAACGCGACAGGAATGACTCTGCTCACAGGACCGCTCGGACAAAAGCGGATTGAACAATTGCGCGAACTTATTCCGAAGGCTGCCCTGGTCGCCATGCTGGCAAACCCCCTTAGCCCAGACGCCGTTCCAGAAATAAGAGACGTGCAAACAGCTGCGCAGGCCAATAGCCTTGAGCTCAAGATGTACAATGCCAGTACCAGCGCTGAACTTGACGCTGCCTTCAGCGCTATCGCCGCACAACGTCCCGACGCACTTCTTGTCGGTTCCGATCCATTCTATGTGGTCCGACGCGATGATCTCATTGCATTTGCGGCACGCTACAAGATTCCCGCGATCTATCCGTTTCGCGAGTTCGCTGATGCCGGCGGACTCGTCAGCTATGGAACGAATATTGCAAATTCTTACCGTCAAGCCGGCATTTACGCTGGCCAGATTCTCAAGGGAGCGAAGCCTTCAGAGCTTCCGGTCGTGCGGCCGACCAAGTTCGAGCTGGTCATCAACCTCAGGACTGCGAAGACACTTGGCATTGACATTCCTCCGACGTTGCACGTTCGCTCCGACGATGTAATCGAATAGGCCCTGACGAAGGGATCGAATGAAGGGCGCCATGTCCGCTCTTGGCACAAAGCGGACATGACGTTTTGCACTGCACATGTCCGCTTTTGACCCAAAGCGGACACTCAGTAGCTGGCGAGTGGCAACTCACGGCTCAAACCAGACATTTCTGCCCACATTCGCCGCGGCCCTGTCACTTATGTCCAAATTTTTGTCGCGTGAGTCCGAGTTTTTCCCAATAAGTCATGTCAGAAAGTCACAAATGACCCAAAGCGGAAATTCGCCATCTAGTATAAAGTTGCTCCGCATTGCAAAAACTGAACGAGTTTTATGGGCAGCGCTGACAAACTTTTCACTGACGGAGAAGCTTATGAGCATCCGTATCCACGACCACTGTCGGGGGGCAAAGTCGAACACCTGCCGTCGGCGCTATTGCCAGCTCGTACCGCTCTCATCGGTCGGTACGTGACGCTGGAGCCGCTCGATGCAGCGCGGCATGCAAGTGATCTGTTCGAGGCGTCGCATGGAAGCGAGGCCGCGCTCCGAATCTGGGACTACCTGCCATGGGGTCCTTGGAAATCCGAAGCGGAGTTCGCGAACGTTCTGCGTCAGCAGACCGCGGGGCAAGATCGGGTTTACTATGCCATTCGACTAGCGGCAGGAGAGAAAGCGTGCGGACAGATATGTTTTCTTGATATTCAACCGGAACAAGGGGTCATTGAAATTGGATCGATCTGGTTTGGTCTGACCCTGCGGCGTAGGCGAAGCGCTACTGAGTCGATATACTTGATGCTGCGCTATGCGATGGACGATCTCGGTTATCGGCGCATGCAGTGGCGCTGTAATGCACTAAACGCCGCTTCCCGTGCGGCAGCTCGCCGACTTGGCTTCCGCTTTGAGGGAATTTTCTACAACCACATGATCTTCAAGGGCAGAAATCGAGATACGGCTTGGTACTCGATCCTTGACGACGAATGGCCAGAGGTCCGCAAAATCATGGAACGATGGCTTGCGCCGTCGAATTTCGATCAAGACGGCATGGCCAAAACATCTCTGGCTGCGCTAATGGAGAAGCGCGGTCCCAGCCGTCGGGTGTGATGTCGGCTAACTGAGAGAAATGCGCCGGGTTCTCGACCGCAACGGTCGTCTGGCGCTCAGTGTCTGGAACAATGTCGGCATCTATAACACTGCCGAAGCTGACTTTTCGGATGTAGAGGTCAGCGTTTCTCGCATCAATGTGCACTTGCCCAGATTGCCCTAAGTAATGGCGCGTTAGGTGCGATGTCCGCACCGCAATGTCCGCTCTTGGGGGCAAAGCGGACACGCCTTGTTGCACTGCCAACGTCCGCTTTTGACCCAAAGCGGACACCCGGAAGCCCCTTCAAGGCGTTGAGTTCATTCGATACGATGCCCCTTCTGAGCCTCGGAGCGCGAGCATGAGGCGACGCGAGTTCATCATCCTTATCGGCGCTGCAGCGGCAGCGGGGTCGTTCGCAGCGCGCGCGCAACCTGCTAACAAGATCGCTCGAATTGGTTTTCTCGGTTCCGCTACCGCCGCCGGTTCCTCGCAATCGGTAAGGGCCCTGCGAGAAGGATTGAAAGCCCTTGGATATATCGAGGGCAAAAACATCGTTATCGAATTTCGATGGGCCGAAGGGAAATACGAACGGCTGCCAGAATTGGTGGCAGATTTGATCCGTCGCAATGTCGACGTCCTGGTGACGCACGGAACGCCCGGAACCCAGGCTGCGAAAAAGGCCACCACTAGTATTCCCATCGACATGGCTATTAGCGGTGATGCGGTGGCGACTGGCATCGTTAAAAACCTCGGCCGACCGGATGAGAATGTAACTGGCTCGACTTTTTTTCTTCCGGAACTCAATGCCAAGCGGCTGGAACTGCTCAAGGAAGTATTGCCGGACGTTACTCACGTCGGTGCGCTTTCCAATCCCGCCAATCCCGTGAGTACACCAATCCTTTCTGCAATAACGACTGCGGCCACACCATTAAAGTTGGAGGTTGAAGTGTTCAAGGTCCATTCTCCAAGCGATTTTATTGGTGCATTTGAAGCGGTAGCCAAGAGCCGCGTTAATGCTGTGGCTGTGACAGAAGACGGGGAGTTTGCCGCCAGCTTCAAGACAATTGCTGCGCTCGCGGCCGGAAAAAAACTGCCTTCGATTGGATCGAAGGAGTACGCGGAAGCTGGCGGTCTGATCGGCTACGGCGTGAACATCCTCAGTTTGTACCGCCGCGCCGCGTATTTTATTGACAGGATACTTAAGGGCAGCAAGCCCGCTGATCTACCCATAGAACAGC
>DASYSQ010000252.1:0-7553 GCA_036003145.1 Pseudolabrys sp. | reverse complement strand
TGTGGAAAATAACCGTTGCAACCGATAATTTTGTTGACAGCCGAGTAGCGATTATCTAAAGTGGCGTCACGTGAGTTCGCGACCCCGTTGCGGCTCAGCCGGGTAGTAGGCAGCCACCCGGCACTCAAGAACATTACTGTTCCCAAGTGCTGCTCCAAATCCCTTACGGGATAGGAGCGCGCATGGAAAACAGCATCAGCATCACCTCCCCCGCAGTCATCCCACGCGCACCCGCTCGCCTTGCGAATGTGGATTGCTGCGCGTGCAGCGATCGATTCGGCACTCCTGCAACTGTCTGCGCTCAACGTGCGCGCATTTGATATCCGAAAACGTTTACGGAGCAAAACACCATGACCTCTTCCATTGCTTTTCCTGATCTCCAAGCGGCGATCCGCAGCTGGCAGCCGCCGCTCGTTATCGATGTGCGCAAACAACCTGCGTTCAAGTCTGCCGCCGCCATGATTGCGGGCGCCCTGCGCCGCGAGCCAGACTCGGTCAACTCATGGGCGAAGGAACTTCCCAAGGCGAGCACGGTGGTTGTTTATTGCGCGCATGGGCATGAGGTAAGCCAAGGAGTGGCCAATGCGCTCACAGCGCATGGCCTCAATGCGCATTATCTCGAAGGCGGAATTGAAGAAGGGTGGATCGCCATGAAGGGCGAACTTGATCGCAAACCTGCCAACGCGTCCACGCGCTGGGTCACGCGCGAACGCCCCAAGATTGACCGCATCGCTTGTCCTTGGCTCATCGCGCGCTTCATCGATCCCGCTGCCGAGTTCCTGTACGTGCCGACGCCCAATGTTCTAAGCGCAGCAAAAGAACAAGAAGCCAACCCCTACGACGTTCCGGATGTCGCGTTCACGCACGACGGAGAACTTTGCAGCTTCGACGCGTTCCTGAAAGTCTACCATCTCACCGACCCGGCGCTGCAGCGGCTCGCACTGATCGTGCGTGGCGCCGACACGGCACGCCTCGACCTCGCGCCGCAATCAGCAGGACTGTTCGCAATATCGCTGGGCTTGTCGCGCAATTTTATGGACGACCACGAAATGCTCAAGCACGGCATGGTCATGTATGACGCGCTCTACGCGTGGTGCAAAGACGGGCAGGACGAAACGCACACGTGGAACCCGGCCGCGTACCGCTGAGCAGAACACATGACCAACACGGAAACTCTCATTTTCAGCCGAAGCGACGTCGAACGGCTGTTGACGCTCGAGGAATGCATCGCTGCGGTCGAAGACGCATTCGCGCAGCACGCGCAGGGCAAAACCGCGCCGCCCGGCATGCTGGGCATGCATGCGTCTGACGGCGGATTTCATATCAAGGCCGCACTGCTAACGCTCGACCGGCCGTACTTTGCGGCCAAGACCAATTCGAATTTTGCCCAAAATGGGGCACGTCACGGCCTGCCAACCATACAAGGCGTCGTGGTGCTGTGCGACGCGACCAACGGTTTTCCACTCGCGGTCATGGATTCGATTTCAATCACTGCGCTGCGCACTGCCGCGGCGACGGCAGTGGCCGCAAAGTACCTTTCGCGCAAGGATTCCGCCGTCGCGCTGGTATGCGGCTGCGGCACCCAAGGCGCGATGCAAGTGCGCGCGCTATGCCGCGTCCGGCAACCGCGGAAAATTTACGCTTACGATCAGGACGCCAGGAAGGCCGCCGCTTTCGCGAAAACGCTTTTCAGCGAGCTCGGCATTGCCGTTACCACGGCGCGCGACCTCGGCGCGGCGGTCGCAGCCAGCGACATCGTCATTACTTGCACTACGTCCAAGCGCTTCTTTATCACTCACGACATGGTGCGCGCTGGCACCTTCATTGCCGCGGTCGGCGCCGACAACCCGGAAAAACAGGAAATCGATCCGCAACTGCTCGCCAAGCACACCGTAGTCGCGGACATCATCGAGCAATGCTGCGCGATCGGCGATCTGCACCATGCAATCGACGGAGAAGTGATGTCGCGCGCGGACGTGCACGCCGAGCTCGGCCAGGTCGTGGCAGGCATCAAACCGGCGCGCACGCGCAACGATCAAATCATCGTGTTCGATTCAAGCGGCACCGCGCTGCAAGACGTCGCAGCAGCGGCCGCCGTTTACCGGCGGGCCGCCGGGCAGCGGCAAGGCGTCCAATTTGCTTTCAACTCGTAAATTCAAAGGAGTTCATCATGCGCTACCAACTCACCCCGATACATTGCCGTCCCTGGCTCCTGAACGGGTTATCGACGCGGCTCATCGAAAGCCACTATGAAAACAACTATGGTGGAGCGCTGCGGCGCCTCAACGCTATCACGGAGAAGCTGGAGTCCCTCGACTTCACGAAGACGCCGGGCTACGTGATCAACGGCCTGAAGCGCGAGGAATTGATCGCCCTCAATTCCACATTGCTGCACGAGCTGTATTTCGCGAGCCTGGGCGTAGCCCCGGTCGCCAAAGGCCGCAATATCCCCCGGCCGGCGGGGGCGCTGGCCGAGGCGCTGGCGCGCGACTTCGGCTCGTTTGAACGCTGGCGTGACCAGTTCGTCGCCATGGGCAACGCGCTTGCAGGCGGCTCCGGGTGGGTGCTGCTCGTCTACGTCCCGCGCGACCGGCGGTTGATCAACCAGTATGCGTCAGAGCACACGCTGGGCATCGCGGGCGGCATTCCCGTCCTCGCGCTCGATATGTACGAGCACGCGTACCACATCGACTTCGGCGCGAACGCGCGGGCCTACATCGATGCGTTCATTAAAAACATCGACTGGACGGCGGCAGAGGGCCGCCACGAGGATGCAGCCAAAGTCGAGCCACCGCGGCCGCTGGTGCAGGAGGAGTTCGGCGACTTGCCCGGCGTCAGCGTAGAGGAAGTGAAGGCGATGCTCGAGGCTGGCAAGCCCGTGCAAATCATCGACGCCCGCCCGCGGCACTCCATGTCGCGGGTGCCGGACATCATGGACGGCGCGACCTGGCGCGACCCGGACCTCGTGCAGGAATGGTCCGGCAAGCTGTCGAAGTCCGACCCGGTGGTGGTGTTCTGCGTATACGGGTTCCATGTCGTCTGCAAGACCGCGATCGTCCTGCGGGAGGCCGGCTTCGACGCGAAGTACATGAAGGGTGGCCACTCGGCCTGGAAGGCGTTTGGCGGCGCAATCAAACCCATCGCGGAGGAATCGCCAGAGATTGAAGGGTAGGTACGCCGCCGCATCCGGCGACGTCGTCTAGCCGGGTCCTTCGCACAGGACGTCGCAGCGGCAGTTGCAGTCAACCGGCGGGCCCTCGGACAGGCCGGAGGCTTCCGCTTTTCATTCAATGCCTGACTTCATGGAGGCTCACATGCGTTATCAGCTCACACCCATCCACTGCCGCCCGTGGACCTTGAGTTACTTGTCCGTTAAGCTCATCGAAAGCCACTACGAAAACAACTACGGCGGCGCGCTCCGGCGCCTGAACGCGATCACCGAGCAGCTCGAAAAACTCGACTGGGCGAACACACCTGCCTACGTGATCAGCGGGCTCAAGCGCGACGAGCTCGCCGCGCTCAATTCCAAGCTGCTGCACGAGCTCTACTTCGCGAGCATGGGCGGCGAAGGCCAGCCCACCGAAGCGATGTCAGCCGTGCTGGCGCGGGACTTCGGTTCAGTGCTCCGGTGGAAAGACGAGTTCGTCGCAATGGGCAACGCGCTTGCCGGCGGCTCCGGCTGGGTCGTGCTCGTCTACTTGCCGGGCGAACGCCGGCTCGTCAACCAGTACGCGGCCGAACACAGCCAGGCCGTGGCGGGAGGCATTCCGATCCTGGCGCTCGACATGTACGAGCATGCCTATCACATGGATTACGGCGCCAATGCGAAGGCGTACGTCGACATCTTCATGCGCAACGTCGACTGGAAGGCGCTTTACACGCGTTACGAGGAAGCGGCGAAGGTCGGCGGCTTGCGGCCGCTGGAGCAGCCGGAATTCGGCGACCTGCCGTCGCTCGGGGTCGAGGAAGTGAAGGCCATGCTGGATACCGGCAAGCCGGTCCAGGTCGTCGATGCCCGTCCGCGGGCTTCCGTTTCCTGGACACATGAAGTCATGCAAGGCGCCACGTGGCGCGATCCGGAGCGCGTGCAGGAATGGGTCGGCGAGCTGTCGAAGTCGGACCCCGTGGTCGTGTACTGCGCCTACGGCTTCCACGTCGGATGCAAGACCGCCATCAAGCTGCGGGATCTCGGCTTCGAGGCGAAGTTCATGCAAGGCGGCCATTCCGCCTGGAAAGCGATCGGCGGACCGGTCAAGCGCGACACCTGAGTCGTTGACGATACCGCAATGTCAGCATGCCCAACTGATCGCACGTCGGTACTTTTCACCGCGACGCGTCGCGATTGGGTTTCCGATCGCTAAGGAGAATGCAACGGGGAAGAAAGCGTTTGCAAGTTCGGTTGAAGCGCGCGTCGCTTCAGACATAAGTGCGGCAAAAAGCTCCAAGGTGACGAGCCCGACGTAAAGATCGCGCTTAACGAGATGCTCGGCATGCACGTCGCGCGTGTCGCGCTACGCCCTCGCCGGCTCGACATCCCCAAATACCCGCGCCTATAATTTGCCGCGGCAGGAAGACAAAGCACTGATCGGTTTTTTTCGTCGCACCTCACTCTCACATCGATAGAGAAAGGATCACATCATGAACGTTTCCTGGAGATTCGCGGTGCTCGCGTTCGCAGCGGGACTATCGACCTCGACCGTCGCGGCTGAGGCAGACTGGATGAATGCGGTCGCTACGGCACTGGGTAAATCAGGCTCCGCCATGCCGGGCGGAGTCTACCGCGTCGGGCTCGCGCGCACCGATCTCAAAGTCACCCTCGATGGCGTGGAGATCAAACCAACGCTCGCCCTTGGCTCGTATCTCGCCTTTACCAAAATGGGAAAACAGGGAATGGTAATGGGAGATCTTGTTCTCTTGGGAACCGAAGTGAACCCGGTGATGAAAAAGTTGGAAGAAAACGGCATCGAGATTACTGCTCTTCATAACCATCTGCTTCGCAATGAACCCTTTACCATGTACATGCATGTAATGGGACACGGAGATCCCGTGAAGCTCGCGGCTGTGCTGCATGACGCGTTGGGTGAAAGCAAGACGCCGTTCCCAGCCACGACCGCGCCGGCTGCACCATCAGCCCCGGCACCGATTGACCTGGACACGGCGGTAATCGACAAAGCACTCGGCCGCAAAGGCAACGTGAATGGAGGCGTCTACCAGGTCAACATCCCGCGTGCTGAGCATATTATGGACAGTGGAATGGAGATAACTGAGGCGATGGGCTCGGCGATCGCGATCAACTTTCAACCAACAGGAAGTGGCAAAGCGGCAATCACTGGCGACTTCGTGCTGATCAGCAAAGAGGTCAACCCGGTGCTGAAGGCCCTTCGTGACAATGGAATAGAAGTTACGGCCCTTCATAGCCACATGCTCAATGATCAGCCACGGCTGTTTTTTATGCACTTCTGGGCTAATGAAGACGTGAATAAGCTCGCGAACGGGCTGAACGCGGCGCTTGCGAAAGTGAATACGGCGAAGAAGTAAAAGGTGGGCCTGCTAATGATGATGTCGATGATGCGCGTCCGGATAATGCGGATGTTTATGCGTCATCCGCTCGTGCCTGTGCCAGTGACTATGACGTGTTCCGGGCGGCACCGCCTGTGGGTGGGAATGTTGATGATGGACGTCGTGCGTGTGCTCATGTTCGTGTTCGACTGAATCATGCGTATGGATATGTTCGTGCCGTTCGGTAAGGTGCAGCAATACGCCCAGAGCCATTAAAACGCCGGCCACGACGAGCGGAAGCGTGACGGGTTCGCCGAGAAACGTTATCGCGAACAGCGCCCCTGCAAAAGGCGCTATCGAGAAATAAGCTCCTGTGCGCGCGGTGCCCAGTTCGCGTAACGCTACAACGAATAGCACGAGACTCAAGCCATAACTGAGCAAACCCAGAAGACCCGCGGCGAGCGTGATTGATAACGAAGGCAGCGCGGCCCCAGCTATCAATGCGAACGCGAGATTGGTTATCCCGGCTGCCAAGCCTTTGACCATCGCAATGTAAAGCGCATCGCCAAGCGACACTTTGCGCGTGAAATTATTGTCGACAGCCCACGCCAGACACGCACCCAAGACGGCGAGCGCCGGCAGCACGTCGCCCAACCGTCCTTGGCCCGGCCACGACAATACCGCTGCACCGGCCACGATCAACGCCATGCCGAGAGCAATGCGACGATCGAAGTTTTCGCGAAACACAAACCACGCCAGCAAAGCGGTGAACGCGCCTTCGGCATTTAGCAGCAGCGATACTCCCGATGCGGGCATCTTGGACAATCCCCACATCAGAAGTGCGGGACCGATCATGCCTCCGGTCACGACCGCCGCAAACAGCCACTTGATTTCACCAGATTGAAGCTGTACTGCCTCGTCGTGCCGAAATGCGCGGATCACCGCCAACCCGATTCCAGAGCCCACGTATAACAATGCCGCCAGCAGCCACGGGCTTACCGGTCCCAACAGCAGCTTCGCTACAGGTGTACCAGCGCCAAACAGCAGCGCCGCCCCCAGGGCCGCGAGCACTCCGTGGTCGCGCCACGCGATCATTTGGGTATAGGCGCCACGATGAGTGCCAGCCGACTAAGCCGGCACCTATCGCGACGCAAACGCGGTGTTCTGAAAGCTCCCGATTTTGAGCTCCAGATGAAATGAATGCCGAAAAGCAATTGTCGGGCGGCGATCTTTCGTTGGCACCGTGAATCGGACGGCAAGGCTCAGTCGAGTTTTTCCGAGACGGTTTTCGTTCCGGCCGCATTCTCCAGAACAATCGTCGCAATCGGCTTATCCTGTTCCAACGACGGAGTGACGCTCACCGCTCGATACCCGGTGTTGCTGGCTGCCGCCTTGTCGGCTGCAGCGCGCAGGCTCTTTTTCGCTTTCGCCAAGGCTTTTTCCTGACTGACTGCGTGCGAGAGGTCTTCACCCTCCTTAATTTCTTCGCTCTTGGAGATCTTGCCGCTCTTGTAGTCGACAATCACTTCCGAGAACTTGCCCTTATTTGCGGTGTATACCGAGAGCTGGAGCTTTCCGTCTTCCATTTCGAACTTGCCCGAAATCGGTTTTCCCTTCTGCTGTGCGGCAGCGAGTCCCTTGCTAAGCGAGATCTTTGCCGCTTTGAGCGCCTTCCAATCCACTCCTTTCTCCTCGGCTATAGCGGTGCCGCCCATCAGAAGCGCTCCGCCAACTGCGCAAATGACCAACCTTACGAATCGCGTATTCATAATTACTCCTTCCATGTTTTCTACTGGTTGAGAGGTTCCATTTCCTGTGATGCATTATCAATTATCGAACTCCTCGGGCGCTATTAAGCTGGCCTCATCTTACTGCGAATGACCTATGACAGCACTGCCCTGAAAGTTCAGAACACCGCCCGCAATGAAGATTTCAGACCCTCGTATCGTGTAATTCCGGTTGTCTTGGTTGCTTTGAGCTCGACCGCAGATCTGCCGCAGCTTGCCGCGCTTCGACTTCCTCTGGGGGCGTATGTTTCGACACGCGAAAAGCAA
>DASYSQ010000251.1:0-12657 GCA_036003145.1 Pseudolabrys sp. | reverse complement strand
CAGGCGCGAAGCGTGAGTCTGCAATGCGCGGATACGGTCCGCCAGGTTGCCGTTGTTGGACGCGTCGCCAAGATCCGCCTCGGCGCGGACCGTTGCTGCAACATCACCCGTCCGTTCACGCGAGGTTTCGGCGGCCAGTAGCGCATCAATCGGAGAGTTTGGTCCCTCCAGCGCAGAAGCGAGCCTTGCCACTTCGGCTGCCA
This sequence comes from Pseudolabrys sp., assembly GCA_036003145.1. GTDB lineage: Bacteria > Pseudomonadota > Alphaproteobacteria > Rhizobiales > Xanthobacteraceae > Pseudolabrys. Next base: position 12,454 of record DASYSQ010000251.1, on the reverse strand, counting down.
CATCGTTGATGCGCTCGCGCAGGAGCGCATTTTCAACCCGCTCGGATGCCCAGGTCTCCTCAGTTTCGCGCTTCATGGCGCCGAGATCTCTGGCGAAGCGGTCACGCTCGTCCCTGGCGTGGGCGAGCGCCGCCTGCAATTGAGTGTTCTCGGTTCTGATATTTTGAGTTGCCGAATTCGAGCGACCGTCCATTTCGATAACGGCAGTGCGCAAATCGCCTTCGATCTTTCTCGCGGCTTGCAACTCCTCACGCAAATGCTTGAGCTCAAATTCGCTTTGGTTGAGCAGCCGCGATTGCTCGCCAAGGCGGCTTTCAAGATCTTGCGCCCGCCGGCCGAGGATCTCCGCTTCCGTGGTTTGCGCAACCAATTGCTGCTCAAGCTCGGCAACGCGGCGGCCGAGGTTTTCAACCCTGCCGCGCTCAGCCGACAATTCCTGCGTTGCTGCCTGCAATTCGATCCGCTCGGCATCCCGGCGGTCCTCGACGATTTTCAAATCATGGCCAGTGCCGTCCAGCCGTTCTTTCAATGCTTCGACCTGAGTCTTGAGCGCGATGATCTCGATTTTCTGGGAGTCGGCGAGGGTAGATTGCTCATCCAGTTCTCCCATCAGGGTGGCGAGTTCGGCTTGCTTGTCGGACAGCGCGCGCTGGGCATCGTGCATCGCGTTGGTCTTGACCGCGAACTCCTCTTCGGTCGCGCGCAACTGGTCGCGCAGATTTTTGTCGCGCGCCTCGAGGGCAAATATCGTGGCCGTTTTCTCGCCAAGCTCGATCTTCAGGCGATTGATGGCGTCGCCCTTCTTGCCGAGTTCAGCCAACTGGCTGGTGCTTCTGGTCTTGAGCTGATCGACGCTCATTTCCAATCGCCGCGTCGACATGGCAAATTCGGCGCGTAGCTGGTCCTTATCTGCCTGGATCTCAGCCATCGACAATGGTGCAGCGGCTTCGAGCCGACGCATGGTCAGTCTTACAGCGCGGCCATGGACAAGAGGAACAACGACGAGCCCGATCAGAGCGGCAACAAGAAATCCGATCCCGAAATACATGATCGGTTCAATCATGGAACATACGCCTCCAACCCACGCGCATTCATTGAAAAGCCCTCAGCATTGGCATCGGCCGGACCGGCCGATGCCAACACTAGCCCAAAGCCGCGCCCGCGTCGCGCGGACAAAGATCTCCGGCTTTCCAATTTGAAGGATACTAGTAAACAGGCTGATCAGAACGGATTCCAGGTCGCCTGTGGGGTGAACTTGAGGTAGCCGATATTGGCACCCAGCCGAAAACCGACGCCCGAGCGGATCGGCACCACGATGATGTTGCCTGAAGCCAGCGCCGTCATCCCGAAACCGCCGATGAAATAGGCGGAGCCGTCGATGCCGGCAAACCGCTGATAGATGGCCTGGGTCGCCGGCAAATTGTAGATGAGCATCATCGTGCGGGCGCCTTCACCGCCGGTATCGAAACCGACAGAGGGCCCCTCCCAGAACACACGGCGGTCGCCCGCGTTCTTTGTATACAGCTTGCCGTCGCCAAAGCGCAGGCCAACGACGAAAGCCCCGCTGCCTTCCTGTCCCAAAACATACCCATTGGGCTGACCCCAGCGGCTAACGGCTGCTTCGACGATCTGGGCCAATCCGCGTGACACCGTGCCAAAGAAATGATGCCCCTCCCGGACCAATTCACCGGGCGTAAATGTATTGCCCCGTTGTGGCGGCGGGGACGGAGGAGGGTTCTGGGCTGACGCGAACTCCGAGGCCGACAGGGCAAGGGAGAGGGTCAGGACGGCAAGGCGCAAAATAGCGCGCATCTTCTGCTCCATGGGATATTGAAGGTCCGGGCCACATTTAACCCGATGCTCACGCCAACCACGTTAAAAGTGGCGACGAAAGTATTCGTCCCGAATCATCTAACGTCCTTGAGAACTATGACTGCAGCACGGCAGCAACGGAAGTCGTCTCTCTTATTTAGGGCGTTGCTGGGCGTCGCTTTGGGCGCCGGCATTTTCCCCGGTATTTTCCCACCCCTCGGGGTACCCGCCGCCACCGATAGCCAGCTGGCGATCAACACGGACACCGGCCTGGCCATTAGCGGTTTTGACCCCGTTGCCTATTTCACAGAGGGCAAGGCGTTATTTGGCCTGCCGGAATTTGAATCGAAATTGGGTGGTGCAGTGTGGCGATTCAGCAATGAAGGCAATCGTGGCGCTTTTGAAAAGCACCCCGAAGTCTACGCGCCGCGTTTTGCCGGGTACGATCCCGTCGCCATTGGCCGCGGCCGATCGGTGCCTGGCCATCCCCTCATCTGGACGGTGGTCGGCCAGCGACTTTATTTCTTTTATAGCGAGGAAACGCGCGCAGCGTTCGCTGGAGATCCGGGCCGCATCATCGACGCCGCCGAGCGCAAGTGGCCCAACGTCGCACGCGATTTGGGGCAGTGAGTTCGGTGCCGGCTCAAACGCCGGGAGCCGCGGCCTTGTCCGGGTCTCCCCACGCAATAAAGGTTGGCACGCGAAATTGTTCGGCGGCGCGGCCATATGATAAAGATAGACCTTGCCGGTCCGTGACCACGCCGCCAGCCGCAACGACCAATGCATGCCCGGCCGCCACATCCCATTCACAGGTTGTCGCGAGACGCGGATAGACATCCGCGCCACCTTCCGCGACCTGACAAAACTTGATTGCCGACCCGCTGGCGTGCCTTGTGGGCGCTCCAAGCGAAACCAGGAAGGCGTCGGTGTCGGCGTCGAAATGTGAGCGGCTTATGGTGGCCACCGCTCCTTGGCGCGGCCAGCGGCGGGTGCTGATCGTCTGCGGCTGATCAGCGCCATTTTTTGACAGCCGGAGCCGCTCAGCCTTCATGCCCACGATACCGCGCCAAACTGTGCCTCGTTTCGGCGCCGCGATGATACCGGCGATTGGTACACCGCGCGTGATGATTGCGAGATTGACGGTAAATTCATCGCGACCGGCAAGAAACTCGCGCGTACCATCGAGCGGGTCCAGGATCAGGAAACTTCCGTCGAGAGGGCTTTGAGTCCCGTCAGCGGATTCTTCCGAAACAACAGGAACGGAGGGCAAAAGCCGCGCAGCGCCCTCAAGGATCACCGCTTCGGATGCTTCATCGGCGGCGGTGACGGGCGACCGGTCGGCTTTCATCCGCCGCACCACCGTTGATGGCGAAACCGCGGCGATTTCTGCGCAAGCGTGCGCGACCATCACCGTCAAGTCATCCAGGAGCTGCGCCGCCTGGGCCGGCAGAATTTCGGAACCCGACGTCAAATTCCAAGTCCTGTTGCGCCTCACGGTCCTTGGCGGTGGTTTAGCTGCGGTGTATCACCTCGCCAGGTCGGCGCGACGGTCGATTCGCCCGATTGGGGCAGCCTGCATGGCCAGCGGAGACTAGTCTATGTCGGAATCGTCTATCGAGGCGCTCGATCTCGCCGCCTTGCTATGCTCGCGAGTTTGCCACGATCTCATCAGTCCGGTCGGGGCAATCGTCAACGGACTTGAGGTGCTGGAGGAAGAGAAAGACGAGGCAACCAAGGAATTTGCACTCGATCTTATTAAGAAGAGTGCGCGCACGGCTTCGGCCAAACTCCAATTCTGCCGAATAGCCTTTGGCGCCGCAGGTTCTGCCGGAGCCCAGATCGACCTCGGCGATGCTGAAACCATTGCACGTGGCTTCCTCGAGGACGACAAGACGAAACTCGCATGGAATCTGCCGCGAGCCCTGTCACCCAAGAACCGGGTCAAATTGCTGCTCAACATGCTAGTTATCGCCGGCCAGGCAATTCCTCGTGGCGGCAGGATCAGTGTCGATCCCGTTGGATCGGGCGAAGGCACGGGATTCAAGGTCACCGCGGCCGGCACCAATGCCAAGGTTCCGCCAGCGGTGCCGGCATTGCTGACAGGCGAGGGAAGCGGCGAAGGCCTCGATGCCCATCGCATTCAACCGTTCTATGCGGGTCTTCTGGCCAGGGCCTGTGATGTGAAAGCCACCATCGCGATGGACGGCGAAGCCGTCGTCCTGACTGCTCAATGAGCGCAATGCGGAAGGCTTTCCGCCCGTTAATGAGCGGTTAACGGGCCAGATCTTATCGCTGCCGCGCAACCAAAATTAAACGCTTCATCGACACACTGGCCACGCTTCCGACGGAAAGCGGTGGACGGGCCAATGCCCGTCGGCGAAGGCGTTTTTATGGACGACCTGTTGCGGGAATTTGTCACCGAGACGAACGAAAGTCTCGACGTGGTCGACGTCGAGCTTGTGCGTTTCGAACAGGATCCAAACAACGCCAAGATTCTCGATAATATTTTCCGCCTCGTCCACACGATCAAAGGCACTTGCGGCTTTCTCGGCCTGCCACGTCTGGAAGCGCTTGCTCACGCGGCCGAGACACTGATGGGCAAGTTTCGCGACGGTGCTCCGGCGTCGAGCGAAGCGGTGACGCTTATTCTGGCCACCATCGACCGTATCAAGACAATTCTGGAATCTCTCGAGCGCGCGCAACGCGAGCCGGAAGGCGCCGACACCGACTTGATCTCGAGCCTTGAGCGAATGGTCGAGCGGGTTGGGTCGGCCCGAACGTGTGTGGAGGCCCCGCATACCGTCGGAACACTGGTTTCGCAGGTGCTGGAACGTCCTTTGAGGTCAGACGAGGACTCGCTCGATGATCTCGAACGCGCGTTTCGTGAAACAGTGCCTGATGGGCCGCCGATAAAATCCAGGCATTCGCCCGCTGTGGAGGCAGCAGCCAAAGACGACGAGGCCGCCAAGGGCGCCAACCAATCGATCCGCGTGACAGTCGACACCCTCGAGCAGTTGATGACGATGGTGTCCGAGTTGGTTCTCACCCGCAATCAACTGCTCGAAATCGTCCGCCGCCATGAGGAGTCCGAGTTCAAGACGCCATTGCAACGGCTGTCCAGCGTGACTGCCGAACTGCAGGAAGGCGTGATGAAGACCCGCATGCAGCCGATTGGCAACGCGTGGCAGAAGCTTCCGCGCATCGTGCGCGATCTTGCCAATGACCTTGGCAAGAAAATCGAGCTTGAAATGCAAGGCGCCGAGACCGAGCTCGATCGTCAGGTGCTCGATCTCATCAAAGATCCGCTTACGCACATGGTGCGTAACTCTGCAGATCACGGACTCGAGACTCCCGAGCAGCGGCGTGCGGCGGGAAAACCGGAGCAGGGACAAATCCGGCTTTCGGCCTATCACGAAGGCGGCTACATCATCATTCAAGTCGCCGACGATGGACGCGGACTCGATAGTGCCCGCATCAAGGCCAAGGCGGTCGCGCAAGGCCTGGTCTCCGAGTCCGAAGTTGAAAAGCTGACGGAAGCGCAGATTCACAAATTCATTTTTGCGCCCGGATTCTCCACGGCCGCGAAAATCACCAACGTTTCAGGCCGCGGTGTCGGCATGGACGTCGTACGTAACAACATTGATCAGATTGGCGGCACCATCGACGTGAAATCGGTAGCCGGCGCCGGATTGAGCTTCATAATCAAGATTCCCCTCACGCTCGCAATTGTCGCGGCACTGATTGTTGAAGCTGCCGGCCACCGATTCGCGATTCCGCAGCTATCGGTCATAGAGCTGGTACGCGCGCGTCGCGGCAGCGAACACCGGATTGAACGCATAAAGGACACCAGCGTGTTGCGGCTGCGCGACAAGCTTTTGCCACTCGTTGGCCTGAGCCACTTGCTCGGCCTCGACAAAGACGCTGGTGACATCAGCGGGGGCTTTATCGTCGTTACCCAGGTCGGTAGCCAGACTTTCGGTATCGTTGTCGACGGCGTGTTTCACACAGAGGAAATTGTCGTGAAGCCGATGTCGAGCAAGCTGCGTCATATCGCAATGTTCTCCGGCAACACGATCCTAGGCGACGGTTCGGTGATTATGATCATCGATCCGAACGGAGTTGCGCAGGCATTCGGTGGCACCGATGCATCGCAATTGGGCGCAGCGGAGACGGCTGATAACGGGACTGCCTCCGCCGATGAAACCAGCACGTCGTTGCTGGTGTTTCGCGCCGGGTCGACGCAGCCCAAGGCGGTTCCACTGTCACTTATCACCCGGCTTGAGGAAATCGACGCGCAGAAAATCGAACTGTCAAACGGTCGTCACATGGTTCAGTACCGCGGCCATTTGATGCCGCTCATCACCATGAGCGAGAACGTACGCGTGAAAGGCGAAGGGGCGCAGCCATTGCTCGTCTTCTCGGATGGCAGCCGCTCCATGGCGCTTGTCGTCGACGAGATTGTCGACATCGTCGACGATAGCCTGCACATCCAGGTCGGTAGTGACAACGCCGGTGTGCTCGGCTCGGCCATTGTACGAGGTCATGCGACCGAAATCATCGACGTCGGGCACTTCCTCCCGTTGGCATTCGAAGACTGGTTTCGGCGCAAGGAACAACCGCTGCAGCATCGCGCCCACACGGTGCTGTTAGTCGACGATTCGCCCTTCTTCCTCAATATGCTCACCCCGGTATTGCAGGCTGCAGGCTACCTGGTCACCACAGCGGGTTCAGCACACGACGCGCTGGCCTTGCTCCGCGACGGTCGCCTTTTTGATGTCGTCATCACCGACATCGAGATGCCGGACATGGACGGCTTCCAGTTCGCCGAATCTGTGCGAGCCGATCCCCGAACCGCGGAACTGCCGGTCATCGCCCTGTCGTCTGTCGTTTCTGCCGAGGCGATCGAGCGCGGTCGCCGCGTCGGGTTCCACGACTATGTCGCCAAGTTCGACCGGCAGGGACTGATCGCGGCACTTAAAGAGCAGACCGAAGTCGGTCGGGCGGCATAACGGACGGACCATGACTGAAACCGCTGACCAAAACCTGCGCGAATATGTGACTGCTGTGATCGGCGCTCAGCTGTTCGGTTTGCCGATTCTGCGCGTGCAGGACGTTTTTGCGCCTGAACGATTGACAACGGTGCCGCTGGCGCCGGCCGAAATCGCCGGCGTCCTGAATCTGCGCGGCCGTATCGTCACGTTGATCAACATGCGCCGCCGGTTAGGGCTGGGGGACCAAGAGGGTGGCGGCTTGCCGATGGCGGTCGGGGTGGAATCGCGGGGCGAATCCTACGGATTGCTGATCGATAGCGTGGGCGAGGTGCTCAAACTTGACGATATGGCGTGCGAGTCAAATCCGAGCAATCTCGATCCACGTCTGGCGAGCGTGTCGACCGGGATCTATCGGCTCGATGGACAGCTTTTGATGGTGCTCGATGTCGACCGCGTGCTCGACATCGCAGTGAAGACGGCCGCGGCGTGATGCGGTCTGGATGCTGAAGCAATGGGATTTTGGCGTAAACACAACGAGGCTGTACGATGAAAACGTGTTTGGTTGTTGACGACTCCAGCGTCATTCGCAAGGTGGCGCGGCGAATCCTCGAAGGACTCGACTTTCAGATTGTGGAAGCCGAGGACGGCGAACAGGCCCTCGAAGCCTGCCGCAAGCAGTTGCCGGAAGCGGTACTGCTCGACTGGAACATGCCGAAGATGGATGGCTATGACTTCCTGCGTTCGCTGCGCCGGCTACCGGGCGGAGATGGCCCGAAAGTGGTGTTTTGCACCACGGAAAACGACGTGGCGCATATCGCGCGCGCGCTCCATGCAGGTGCGAACGAATACATCATGAAGCCATTCGACAAGGAGATTGTAGAGGCCAAGTTCCAGGAAGTCGGGCTGATCTGATCGCCGCATTACCACAACAACAGATCAGAAAAGTCAGTCGCGTCCATGAACTTAGTCGTTGCTCCTCCGTCTTCCACTGCCGCCCGGCGTATCCGCGTCATGCTCGTCGACGACGCTGTCGTCGTGCGTGGGCTATTCGCTCGATGGGTCGAATCCGAGCCCGATCTTGACGTCGTTGCCACGCTGCGCACCGGGCGCGAGGCCGTAGATCAACTCGGGCGCGTCGATCCCGACGTTGTCGTGCTCGACGTCGACATGCCGGACCTCGACGGCATAGCGGCACTTCCGTTATTGCTTGAGAAAAAACCCGATCTCGTTGTGATCATGGCTTCGACGCTGACGCGGCGAAACGCCGAGATCAGCTTGAGGGCTCTGTCCCTTGGGGCAGCGGACTACATTCCAAAGCCGGCAAGCAATCGCGAAGTCGGCGCCTCCACCGCGTTTCGTCGCGACCTGATCGAAAAGATCCGGCAACTCGGCCTGCGCGCGAAGCGCCTGCGTTCCGTCGCCTCGCCGGCACGCGCGCCGTTTGAGACAAAGTCAGCGCCGTCAATTGTGCCCCAGCCGGTCGAGGACGTCGCCGCTCCGCCTTCGATGACGCTGCGGCCGATGCCAACCATACCCCCGCGCGTGTTGCTGATCGGTTCGTCCACCGGCGGACCGCAGGCGCTCAATGTCCTGGTCGCGGAGATCGGTGGCATCATTCAACGTGCGCCTGTCCTGATCACCCAACATATGCCGCCGACCTTCACGGCCGTCCTTGCCGAGCATCTCGCGCGGATTGGAAAGTGCTCCGTGCACGAGGCGATGGACGGCGAGGAGATCAGTGCTGGATCTGTCTACCTCGCCCCGGGCGGCAGGCACATGAAAGTCTCCCGTCGAGATGGCACCGCGGTCATCTCGCTCGAGGACGGCCCTCTGGTGAACTTCTGCAAGCCGGCGGTGGACCCGATGTTTGCTTCCGCCGCCGAGGCCTGGGGCAGCAAGGTCCTGGCATTGGTGCTTACCGGCATGGGCGCGGATGGTCTCGCCGGCGCCAGAAAGATTGTTGCGGCCGGAGGCCACGTGTTCGCGCAGGACGAGGCGACCAGCGTCGTTTGGGGTATGCCTGGTCAGGTTACGAATGCCGGGCTGTGTTCTGCCGTTCTGCCGTTGCCGGAGATCGCAGGGAAGCTCACGCGGCTGTTTACCGGGGAGCGTTTGTGACCCCGCAGGACTTCGACTATTTGCGCAAATTCCTGCGCGACCGCTCCGGTCTCGTGCTTGCGGTCGAGAAGCAATATCTGGCCGAGAGCCGGCTGCTGCCTGTTGCGCGCCGCAATGACATGAGCACGCTCGACGAACTGATCGATCGGTTGAAAAATCGGACATCCGCGCCACTCAGCGCCGAGGTGGTCGAAGCGATGACAACCAACGAAACATTTTTCTTCCGCGACAAGATACCGTTCGATCATTTCCGCGACACGATCATGCCGACCTTGATTGCCGCGCGTGCACGGGAAAAACGCATTCGGATCTGGTGTACGGCGGCCTCGAGCGGGCAGGAGCCCTATTCGTTGGCGATGGCGATCAAAAGTATGGGTGCGGCGATCGCGGGATATCGCATCGATATTGTTGCCACTGATCTGTCGTCCGATGTGCTGGAAAAAGCCAAAGCCGGCATTTACAGCCAGTTCGAAGTCCAACGTGGGCTGCCCGTGCAGTTACTGGTGAAATTTTTCGATCAGGTCGGCGAAACCTGGCGACTCGCGCCCGAACTGCGCAGCATGGTTCAATTCCGCCCGCTCAACCTGCTTAACGATTTTTCCGTGCTGGGCAACTTCGATATCGTCTTCTGCCGCAACGTGCTGATCTATTTCGACCAGGAGACCAAGATTGCCGTCCTCAATCGGATCGCCCGGCAGATGCCCGAAGACGGGTTTCTGGTGCTCGGAGCCGCGGAGACTGTCATCGGCCTCACCGAGGCGTTCAAACCTCTCGCCGACAAACGCGGCCTTTATGTTCTTAACAGTCAACATTCCATCCGGGGCGCCGACAACGTGATCCGGCTCGCGGCCGCAAAAGCGTAAGATTCTGCGCCTTATTGCGCCAATATAAAAATTTTTTACGGGCTTCGTACCGTCCCGGACCGTCTTGATATCGGGACGAATCGTGTAAATTGACCGTGCCGGGCTTGCGCGGCCGGTTCAACGTTCGCGCGTGGGGCTCGCCTGTCGCGAGCATGGCCCGAAGAGGGATCCTTACCTTGGTCGACTATGTCGATCCGGTGCTGGTTGTCGACGACCTGAACACGATGACTCGCATCGTGGACGGTATGTTGCGTAAATGTGGCTTCACAAACGTCGACCAGGTTCATGACGGGCCGACAGCTCTGCAAAAACTGCGCGAGAAGCCATACCTGTTCGTGATAACCGACCGTGAAATGCCGGGAATGAACGGTCTCGAACTGGCGCGCGCGATTCGTGCCGATCCGAAAATTCGCAGCGTGCCGGTCGTGATCATGTCCGCAAGTTCCGAGCCGCAACACGCCGAAGCCGCGATCGCCGCCGGCGCAAATTTTTTCATGACCAAGCCATTCAACCTGACGACCCTCAAGGACGTCATCACCCAACTGATGCGGCCTTCGCAAAGCTGAGCAGATGCGTTTTCTGCGGCCGGCACCGCAGAAAAGGCGCGCGTTCGGGTGATGGCGTTGCATTTTCCAGGGCAAAAAATGCTAGAGTTCAGGCGCGCGTTTTGGCGTGTATGGGGGGTTAGGTATGCAGCGGGTCTGTTCAACCACGCTTCTGGCTGAGGAGGCGGGGCCGCCGCCGCGTCCGGCGCAAGGCAAATGGCGTCGATTTATTGTCCCGCTGTTGGCCGCTGCGCCTCTGGGCGCAGTCGCTCTATCCACGGCTGTCGCACTCGAACTGCCCAAGCCGGAGCCGGCTGAGAAATTTCTTGGCAAAGCGGTTACCGGCGCAAACTACACGGTCAAGCCGACCGTGCGCAGCGACGGCGTGATGCGCATTTTCGATGTCGATACCCCCTATGGTAAATTCGCTTTTGACGGCGTTGAGTTTGCGAAGCTGCGGCTGCACGAACTCGATGCCGTCGCCGCGATTGAAAAAATGTCTCAGTCCAACGAATTCGGTAAGGCATTCGGGCGAGCCGCACTGGGCCCGATAAAATTCGGTGCCGACCTGGTCACCAACCCCGCGGACACGGTCCAGCGCTCGCTCAGCGGCATTGGCAATATGTTTGACCGCGTGGGAGCGGGGCTTTCGAACAGTCGTGCCGACCGCGACGAGGTGATGGATAGCTTACTTGGAGTAAGCGACGCGCAGCGCGAGCTCGCTGTTTCACTGGATGTTGATCCCTACACCGATTTTCCGCCTTTGCGTCAGCGACTAAAGGAAATGGCAGGGGCCATGGCGGGCGGCAGTTTGCCGGTCAGGGCCGGATTGGCCGCTGTGCCCGGCGGAGTCGGGATCGCCGTCTCCTCTGTCACGACCGTCAGCACTGCAAAGGACAGTCTGCGCGCCAAGACGGCAGCGCAACTCATTGCAGAGGTGCGCGCCACTCTGTTGTCATTCGGTGTTCCCGAGGACATCGTGAACCGCCTTGACGAAAACCGGAATTACACGCCCGCCGATTTGCTGATCATGGCGCGCGCGCTCAAACAGCTCAATGCGCAGAATACCACCGCTTTCGTCGAACACGCGGCGGAGGCCAAGTCGCGTAACGTGGCATTTTATCAGCGTCGCCGTGCGCAAATCCTTGCGGCGCGCAGCAATGAACTGGGCGGTGTCGTTTCTTTTATCACATTCGGCGGACAGCCCATCAACGTTGCCCGCAATGGCAGTATTGTTGCGGCTTTTACGGTCGACGACATCGCATGGACGGAAGTCCAGCAACGAACCTTCATTGCCGTCACCACTGAAATACACCGGACACATCCGGGGGCTACTCCAGTACTCGCCACGACCGGAGCAGTGACGCCGATGGCGGCGAACGAGATCGGCAAGCGCGGCTGGAAGATCGTCCAGCTCAAGCCGCAACGCTGATCCGGAGCAAAGCCCCATTCCCTCCAGTGCAATGATTTAAGCTATAAACCGGTTCAGGCGTGGTCATGGCCTTGGGGGAGGGCGATGAAACTGCGAAGAGGGATAAAGAAAAAAACAGCGCGGCGCCGCACGCCGCGGGACTCTGTCTTGCGCAAAAAACCGGCTTCTTCTCGCCAGCGAGAGCAGTCCCACAAGGATCCCGAAACAATTGACCACCTGAAGCGCGAGCTGGAGGAGGCCCTGGAGCAGCAGACTGCAACCGCCGAAGTTCTCAAAATCATCAGCAGCTCGGCGGGGGCGCTTCACCCTGTTTTCCGCACGATATTGGCGAACGCGACGCGCCTTTGCGGAGCGAAGTTTGGCACCCTCTATTTGCGCGAAGGAAATGCGTTTCGCGCGGCGGCATTTCACAATGCGCCGCCGGCATTCATTGAAGACCGCAAAAACCGCCTAATCGAGCCGGCTTCGGGCAGCACTCTCGGCCGCGCCGCCAGGACGAAGCAAGTGGCCCAGATACTCGATAGCACAAAGCGCGAAGCGTACCGCCAGGGCGATCCTTTCGTGGTTGCCGGTGTAGACCTTGGCGGCTACCGGACGATTGTGTCGGTGCCAATGCTCAAAGAGGACGAGCTGGTCGGCGTCATCAGTATTTACCGGCAGGAGGTACTCGCATTCAGCGACAAACAGATTGAA
>DASYSQ010000250.1:0-3621 GCA_036003145.1 Pseudolabrys sp. | reverse complement strand
GGATAGCGGCCGCGCTTATGACGACGGGTCTGTTGGCAAAGACAGCACTCTTCCCGCTGCATCTCTGGCTACCGCCCGCCCATGCCGGCGCACCGGCACCCGGGAGCGCGATATTGTCGGCGCTGGTCGTCAAAGGGTCCTTTATCCTGATCGTCCGGCTTTGGTTCGACGCCATGCCAGGCCTTCTAACCTTTGCCGCGGCTCAATTGCTCGCTGTGCTCGGCGCCGGAGCAATCCTGTTCGGGAGCGTACTTGCGCTGCGTCAGGCACGATTGAAATTGCTGATTGCCTATTCGACCATCGCGCAAATCGGCTATCTGTTTTTTATTTTTCCGCTCGCCTCTGGCGATTCCGCGAGCACCCCCTGGACGAGCATCGCGTGGACCGGTGGATGGCTCCAGTTGTTCTCTCATGCTTTCGCGAAGGCAGCCATGTTCATGGCGGCGGGCCTTATCGCTGAATCGCTCGGTCACGATCAAATTTCGGACCTGGGCGGCATCGGCCGTGCCCTTCCGGTGACCATTTTCGCCTTTGGCCTGGCCGGTCTGTCGTTGATGGGAGTGCCCCCGAGCGGTGGTTTTGTCGCAAAATGGATGCTGTTGTCAGCGACGGTCATGGAAGGACAATGGTGGTGGGCCGTCATCATGCTCGTGGGAGGTCTGCTTGCGGGCGGATACGTATTCATGGTGCTCGGCAAGGCACTCAGCATGAATGCACCGCTGACTTTACGTGCGCCAATCCCGCAGCATCGCCAGGTCCTTGTGCTGGCGGTTGCGCTTTGCGCGATCTTGCTCGGCTTCATGCCGTTGCAACCTTCCGGACTTCTGATGATTGGCCGACCCGAAATGCACACGAATGTTTTGGAGTGAGGTTCGCCGGTGACGAACGCGGGAATGTTGCTTGTGATTACGCTGGCGCTGCCGCTCGCGATGCTGTGTGCCTGCCTGTCAAGGCAGTTGCGGCATCGTATGCATTTGCTGCTCGTCCTGGCGCCGTTGCCGGCTCTTGCAGCAGCATGTCTTGAGGCTGACGGTTCGACCGTCGTTTTTCCGCAAGCGCTACTCGGGTTGACATTCGTCCTCGACAGGCCCGGCGCAATGCTGATCGGGGTCGCCGCGCTGTTATGGATGACTGCCGGCGCCTATGCCGGCAATTATCTGCGGGACAAGCCAAATGCCGGAGGCTTTGCCGTCTGGTGGCTGATGACGTTGACCGGCAACCTCGGCGCTTTCCTGGCTGCCGATTTGGCGGGTTTCTATCTCTTTTTTACGCTCGCAAGTCTTTCTGCCTATGGTCTCATCGCATTTGACCGCACTGCGGAGGCAAAGCGCGCGGCCGCTATCTACGTGGCGTTGGCCGTTCTCGGTGAAGCCCTGCTCCTGATGGCCTTCGTGCTTATGGCGGCGGGAGTTCCCAGCGGCAGCTTGCTTATCGGCGATGCGGTCGATTCTCTGGCGACGTCGCCATGGCGTGATTACGCGATGGCTTTCCTCATATTGGCTTTCGGGTTGAAGATCGGGCTGTTTCCGTTTCACGTCTGGATGCCATTGACGTATTCAGCCGCACCGATTCCGGCGGCGGCGGTTCTCAGCGGATCGGCGGTCAAAGTGGGCGTGATCGGACTGATCCGCTTCCTGCCATTCGAGTCCGCGATGCTGGACTGGGGCGGTGTATTGGTCATCGCCGGATTGTTGTCAGCCTTTTACGGCGTCGTCATCGGAATTACGCAAGCCAATCCAAAAACGGTCCTTGCTTATTCAAGTGTGAGTCAGATGGGGTTGCTCGCCGCTGTGCTTGGCATGGGCCTGTCCGCGGGTGAGAAGAGTGCAGCCTTGGTAGCCGCGTTCTCTGCGGGCTTTCACGTGTTGGTCAAGGGTGGGCTGTTTCTTGCTATAGGCGTAGCCGCGCCTGCGAGGCGCTGCGTCTGGTTGGTCCTGGTGCCGGCCACTGTCCTCGCGCTCGGTCTGGGTGGGCTCCCGTTGACCGGAGGCGCGCTTGCAAAATTGGCCGCGAAGCCATTGATGGGCGAGGGCACCGTCGGCATGCTTGCTACGCTTTCAGCAGTTGGGAGCACACTTCTGATGCTGCACTTTTTGCACCGGATGTGGAGCAGCTTCCACCAGCCGGACACCGCGGATACGTCGGCTTTATCGTTGTTCTGGCTCGTGACCGCCCTTGCAGCGATCACAGTGCCCTGGATTCTATATTCAGATGTGACCGATGAATCTCTGCGTGACGCGCTTGCTCCCAAAGAGATTTGGGAAGCACTCTGGCCGGTGCTGCTGGGCGCGCTCGCGAGCCTGGCGCTCTGGCGTTGGGGTGACCTGCTTCCGCACATCCCCGCAGGCGACCTGTTGGCAGCTGACAAGGGAGTTGTCCGCCTGGCCAGCGCCACCGGAGCCGCTATGGAAAAGATTGATGGATATCTACGCGAATGGCCGGTGGCCAGCGCGATGCTTTTGGGGCTGGCCATCCTCCTCAGCGTCAGTACATTTCTCGGGCACTAAAGGGCCGATGGCCTGCGTTGTTCGGCTGAATGGGCGGGCGCCAATGCGGTTCCCGCCGGGACGGGCGGTTCGACCATGAAATGGCTCTTGCGTCTCAGTTCCTGAGCGGCAGGACGAGATCGCGATTTTCATGTCGTGCCGCCGCGAAAGCTCAACAGCGTTCCCTGCAGCGTATTGCCCATCTGCACCAGCGCGAAGCCTGACAGCAGAGGAAACAGATGTGGCAGAATCGACCGTGTCGTCGTTGCCATATCTTTCTCCGCCTTCGGGAATTCGTCAGCCGGTCGACGGCTAGAAGGATCCGAGCATCGAGCCGAGGATGATAACGACGGCTAAGGCCACAATCGGCCCGGCGATGTTTGCCATCACAATGTCGAAGTAACTCTTGCGATGCGTCGATCCACAGACAGCAAGCAGCGTCACGACGGCGCCATTGTGCGGCAGGCTGTCGAGCGTGCCGGAGCCGATCACGGCGATACGGTGCATGAGCGCCGGGTCGATGCCGGTGTCGTGCGCCAGTTGCAGGTAGGTTGACCCCAGCGCATCGAGTGCGATCGTCAAGCCACCGGAAGCCGAACCGGTTAAAGCGGCAAGGACGTTCGTTGCTATGGCAAGCGAGACGAGGGGCCCACCCGAGATCGAAAGAACCCACTCACTTACCATCGCAAAGGCCGGCAGCGCGGCAACAACAGCGCCAAAGCCGACCAGGCTCGCTACGGCGAATATGGGCAACACCGAAGCATTGGCGCCTGCATCCATGCTGGCCCGCAGAGCGGGGAGACGTTGCCAGTTGAAAATGATGAGTGTGAGGCTGGCGGTGGCGAGCGCAACGGCAACGGACCAGACACCGGCGACGCCCGCAAGCGACGCGCTGCCCCAGCGCTCTTCAGCCAGGAATGAAAAATCAAGACGCGGCAGGATCAGGAATGACATCAGCAAGTTGACGCCAACAACAACCAAAAGCGGAAGCATTGCGATGCCAACCGACGGCGTCGCATCGCTGCGCTTTCCATGAGATATCTCTGCTGGATCGAACTCATGCGCGGCTGTTGCGCGTTCGCGAATGAACTCGTCGTCGGCGACCGCCTTGGCGGCGACATCGGTCTCTCCACCA
>DASYSQ010000249.1:0-6220 GCA_036003145.1 Pseudolabrys sp. | reverse complement strand
GTGCTTTTGCATTCTCCGACGTTGATTTGTCCGATGCGCATACGGTCAGCGTCACTGCCGCGGCCGTGAGCGGCGCGCCGGCGGGTTTCGTCCTCCCGCCGGGCGGGCTCGGCATCTTTACACCGACGATTACGGAAAACATCGGCGATGCCGACCCCACCGGCCAGCTGTCGTGGACCTTCGCGGTAGACAACGCCGCGCTGGCGACGCTCAATTTCGGTGACCATATCCAGCAGGTCTACACCGTCCGGATCGATGACGGTCATGGTCAGGTTGCGACGCAGAACGTCACGCTGACGCTGGTCGGCATCACCGACCAGCCGACACTGACGATCCAGATGCTCGCACCCAGCACTGTGTTCAGTCCTGGCGACGATCCGATCCAGCAAATGGGATCCGGGGCCGTTCAGCCGGGCGGCACGTCGACGCAGTTCACGATCGTCAATGCTGGCGCCAGTCGCCAGTTCGTTTTCGATGGCTATGGCTTTACCTATGATGGCTCTTCTCATCCAACCGGCGGGGTCATCACCGCCATTCACGAATTGACCAACGCCGCGACGCCGCTCGTTAATTTCACCGGCGTGGGCGTCGGTGCGCAGGCCTGGTACGCGGCTGTGGTTGAGGCGTCGCAAAATCCAAACGGGCCCCGCCCGTTGCTGGACGCGCTGACCGGCACATGGGGTTTTAATTTGATCGCCGGTAACACGCCGGTCAATTTCGTTGGCAGCAGTCAGAACGACACTCTGACCGGCGGCAACGGCGACGATTTCCTTTTAGGCGATGCGGGCAGCGATACGCTGACCGGCGGAGGCGGCAACGACACGCTTGGCGGCGGAATCGGCAGCGACATCCTCAGAGGAGGCGATGGCCAGGATCTCGCAATTTATTTCCACCCCACCGAGGGGGAGGCCGACGCATTGGGGCCGATCAATGTCCAGCTCGCCGCCGGGATCGTGACGTCGTCGGATGGTGTCGACATGCTGCGCTCGATCGAGCGCGTGACCGGAACCAATTTCGCCGACACGTTCGATGCAACCGGTTTTGGCTCCGCATCCCCCAATGCCGGCAGCATCGGGGTCGGCGGCTTTTCGGACGGCACTCTGAACGAATTCGAAGGCCTCGGCGGCAATGATCAGATCACCGGCAACACCAATACCCGCGTGAGCTATCTGCAGGCGGCGGCGGGAGTGACCGTGACGTTTACGGCCTTCGGCACGGGCTCCGCGCACGGCACGGATCCCGGTGACGTCGCGGGAATTGGGACCGACACCTTCGTCAGCGGTGTTAACCGCGTCCGCGGCTCGAACTTCAACGACAGCTTCACCGGCAGCAACAATCCGGCCGGTACGAACGAGCTGTTCGAAGGTCGCGGCGGCGATGATTTCATCGATGGCGCCGGCGGTTTTGACACCGCTGTCTACGGCCTCGAAAACGCCCTGATCAATGTTCAGCTCGCTGCCGGAACAGTGGCCGGCGGGCCAAATACCGGTCACGACACTTTGCGATCGGTTGAAGGGATCTCCGGAACCGAATTCGCCGATACGTTCGATGCCAGCGGATTTACAACAGCTGCGACCCTGCCGCTTCCCAATGCCGGCAGTGCTGGCGCCGATGGTCAGGGCAACGCGTTCAATCGCTTTGAAGGCCGTGGCGGCAACGACATCATCACCGGCAACAACAACACCCAGATTGCCTTCGACAATGCGACGGACGGCGTGACGGTAACGTTCACAGGGACCAAGGCCGGCAATTCGCACGGCACGGATTCCGGTGACGTAGCCGATGTTGGCACCGACACGTTCACCGGCGTGAACAGCGTTCGCGGTTCGACGTTCAACGATGTCATCATCGCGTCCGATCCGGGGAATGACAATTTCGATGGTCGCGGCGGAATCGACCGTGCGATCTACACAGGCGCCACTGGTCCGATCAACGTCAACATGCAATTAGGGACGGTGAGCGGGGCCGGGATCGGCAATGACACGCTTGTGTCCGTCGAATCGATCCAGGGCAGCGCCTTTGGCGACACTTACGTATCCACGAACTACGCCGGAGCGAGCGCCGTCGGCAGCATACCGGCGACGTTCAATGAATTCGAGGGCATGGGCGGAGACGACAGCTTTACCGGCACGCCCGGGGGCAACAGTGGCGCGACCGTGTCTTACGTGCACGCGTTGGACGGGGTGACGGTCGACCTTAATTTGCCGACGGTTGGTGTTCCTGGTTCAACCGGAATCGCTCATGGGAGTGCGCCGGGCGACCTAGCCGGCATCGGCACGGATACGTTTTTCGGCGGCGTCCAGGTCGTCCGCGGCTCCGACTTCGATGACACGCTGCTGGGCAGCAACAACTTCAACGGTCCTGAAGTCTTCGAGGGGCGCGGCGGTAACGACAATATTGACGGCCGCGGCGGCTTCGATCGTGTGTTCTATGAGTTCCGTCTCGACGACAATGTCACCGGTGGAGTGGTCGTCAACCTGGCGGCGGGGACGGTGGATGGCGATGCCTCGATCGGCCACGACACGCTGCATTCCATCGAGGCGGTGCGGGGCACCAGTTTCGACGATGTCTTCAACGCCACCGGATTTACGGCATCGAGTCCGAATGCCGGCAGTGCCGGGACCGATTCTGCCGGCAACGCGCTCAACGAATTCGAGGGGCTGGGTGGCGACGACACCATCATAGGCAACGGCGATACGCGGATTTCGTTCGTCAACGCGACGGCCGGTGTCACCGTCGATCTCGCGTTTGGAACGGCAACGGGTGACGACTCGGTCGGCAGCGATACAATTTCCGGGGTCAATTCCATTATCGGCTCGAGCTTTGCGGACACGTTGTATGGCAGCACCAATGCCGGAAACACCTCCGAGGTGTTCGATGGCGGCGCCGGCAACGACATCCTGGTGGGACGCGGCGGCTTCGATCAGGCGGTCTATAACGCCGATCAGGGGACGGCCCTCGGCATCACTGTCGATATGGCGGCTGGTACGGTCATCGGCGACGCTTCGATCGGCACCGACACGCTGAACTCCATCGAGTCGATCCGCGGCACGAATTTCGCCGACGTCTACGTGGCGGCGAATTTTAACGGCGCCTCCGACGATCTGCCCTTGGCAACGACCTTCAACGAATTCGAGGGCATGGGCGGCAATGACAGCATCACCGGCAACGGCGATACCCGGATTTCGTACACAAGCGCTTTGGCTGCGGTGACGGTCGATCTGGTGGCCGGAACGGCTCACGGCATAGCGGCGGGCGACGTCGCCAATGTCGGCAACGATACGTTGATCGGCGTCAACCGCGTCATCGGCTCGAACTTCAACGACACGATCACGGGCGACGGCAATGATAACGTTATCGAAGGCGGGGCGGGCAACGACACGCTCGACGGCGGCCTCGGCAACGACACCGCAAGCTACCAGCATGCAGCGGGCGGCGCAGGAAATGTCGGCGTCACTGTCAGCCTCATGATTTCCGGGCCGCAGAACACCGTGCAGGCCGGCACCGACACTCTGACCGGCTTTGAAAATCTGCGGGGTTCCAGTTTCAACGACACGCTGACCGGGAACGGCCTCAGCCGGCTCGAAGGTGGACCGGGTGCCGATCACCTCATCGGGCAGCCCGGTCAATTTGATGTGGCCAGCTACGAGCACGCGGCGGCCGGCGTCACCGTCGACCTCAACCTTGCCGTTCAGGCCGCGAACTCCGGCGAGGCGGCAGGCGATATCCTGACGAACATCAACAGCGTGCGTGGCTCAAATTTCGACGACACGATAACGGGTAACGGCAACAATAACGTTTTCCGGGGCCTGGGCGGCAACGACACCTTCGTCTTCAAGCCGGCCTTCGGCCACGACACGATCGTTGATTTTCATCTGGGCGACGTGATCGAGATCAATCAAAACTTGTTCTTGAACCACGATGTCCTGGCCAGCGCAGCAGCCTCCGGCGCCGACACGGTGATTACGGACATCGCCGGCGATACCATCACCTTGCAGAATGTTGCGCCCGCCAACCTGCACATAAGCGATTTCCATCTCGTCTGATTTTTGTGACGGACGGAGAGTGCGTGCGCGGGCGTACGGTTCGAAGCGGCCGCACGCGGAACGCATGCAGGCATGGCCATCGCGCGGCGCGATCGCATCAAATAGAGAGGAGGGCGAAACCTGCGGCTGGCGTGTGCGCTGGCGGGCGATCCTTAAATCTGGCCTTTAGAGGCCCCACCAGTAGCGCGTCGCGCGCGGATAGTAGGGGATCGGATCGCAGTAATTGTACCAGGAGTAGTTCGACTGAACCCAGCGCAGGCACGCGGGCTCGGCGACGACCCTTGCTTCCTTCGTGGCCTTCAATGGCATATCGGCCGCGAGCACCGGCGATGCTCCTGCGCAGAGAAGTGCAAAACTGGCGGCAATCGATAACGTCCGCATGTGTGGCTCCCCATTCCAAGTAAGCAAATCGCCAAGTGCTAATTGAGCACTAGTCCGGACGCAGTTCAACGATCAATTTAGCCGTTTAATCGCTAGATTCCCTGACCGGGAGTCGTTTTCATCACAGTCACGGTGATGCGCTGAAGCTGCGTCTTTCCCCCGGCGCCGGTGACCTCGAGCATGAAGATGTCCTGCCCGATGAAATCCTGCGCCGATCGGTAGATGGCGATGAATGCCGGAAGCTCCATGCCAAGGCATTGCTTCAAGTTCGTCGCCCGCAGCTTGCCCTGTTTGACGGTTACTTGGCCGTGCGCAGGCGGCGTCACCAGCCGCACGGCGGGCAGGGGCCCGGCGGTGCAATTGTTTCGGATCGTTGCGAAAATCCCTGCGTTAATATTTGTGTCCGGCTTGCCTTTGACCTGTCGCTCGACGGTCGGCGTTTGCGCGAATGCGAGCGCCGGCAATGCAAGCAAACAGCAGATTGATGCGAGAGTTGGCCATTTCATCGGAAGCACTCCGCGCCGCCTTGTGACAGTCACGCTCGTCTTTTGCCTTCTACCAGGACGTCGTTCGCGAATGCTATGTCTTGAACGGATTCCTCGTATTGTAGGCGATTTCGACGCACAGAAAAAACAGTGCCACCAGTATTGTTGAAATAAAGAAGCCGGCGAGGGCACCGACGATCGAGATCCCGCGCGTGCCGTTGATGCCGAGCATGGGAAAAGTGCTAGCCAGCCAGTCTTCACCGGCCAGTGCGCCGGCCATTGTCGCCACGACGATCGATATCAACGCCAGGATCTGGGCGACGAAAATGACGGCGCGCCGGACAAACGTCATGGCGGCTTCCTCTGCCTGTAACGCGCGGACAATAACACCGAAAGAGGCGTCCCCGTTGATCGCGGCGGAAAAAAGAAACGCGCCCGAAGGCGCGCTTCAAAATAGAGTCAGGCCGGTGATGGCGCGCGCTACTCCTGCCGCACCTGGCAGGGAACCTCGCCCGGCGTGCCCCAGTTGAGCACGGCGTTGCCGCGCAACCCGTCGAACCAGACGCCGGCGCCGGCATAGCGGTAGCCACTTCCCATCGGTATCAGGCGCATGTGCACGCCGTGTCCGCGGCCGGTCATCAGCATGTAGCCGGTGACCAGGTCGTTCTCGCGCGACACACCGATCGGACGGAGCGGATATTCGTGCCCGTTTTCACAGGCGAGCCAGATTCTGGCATGGGCGACCGCTGGCGAGGCGCCTGACATGTCCGCGGCCAAAGCCCCGGATGACAGGGCAATTGGCAACGCGAGGACGCCAAACGCGAACCCCGCACGACCCCGTAGGCTTTTCATAACGCAGTCCCCCAAGAAAGTACGCGATTCTTACGTAATCGGCCGTTTCCCGACAAGGGCAGCCGGGCAACACTCCGACAAAAAGCGCGACAATTCATCTGAAGCGCAAATAAGTCCCTGTCGACAGCATCCGAATCCCATTCATCCGTGTCTGGGTCCTGCTGCAAGGCACCCAAAACCGTACCATTAGTAGACTTAAGTAGCGCTAAACCGAAGGTAATTTTATTACAAATTGTGACAAAAGTACCTCCCCATTTTCAGCTTAACCACTTGCAAATATTGCGGTTTTTTAACCTTAATAAAGGTCAACCTTCCTTGACCGATTACTAACAAGACCGGTACCGTTCGATCCAAATTTTAGCTGGTCAGGAATGCGTCCGCGAACCGGGCACGGTCAGGCGGCGCTTTAGGGAAGGTAGTCATGAACGGTCCGTTTGTTGTCGCGCAGGCGAATTC
>DASYSQ010000248.1:0-6611 GCA_036003145.1 Pseudolabrys sp. | reverse complement strand
CCAACTCTGGCGCTTTGACAGCCGCTCGGCGCCCTACGGCTGGAACCTGCCGAAGCCTCCGTCGCAATACCTCAAGGAGAACGTCTGGGTGACAACCTCAGGCATGTATGACCTGCCCCCGGTGCGCTGCTCGCTCGATGCACTGGGCCGCGATCGCGTCATGTTTTCGGCGGACTATCCTTTTGACTGGCCAGGTTGCGAATTCATCGACACGGTATCGCTCGACGAATCCTTGCGCGCCGACGTCGCCTACAATAACGCGGCGAAACTGCTCGGTCTCTAATGCCGTATGCCCGGCCTTGTGCCGGGCATCCACGACTTTCTTATTGGTAAGTAAGACGTGGATGGCCGGGACAAGCCCGGCCATGACAAAGTTGCTACTTGATTTCCCGCACCGGCTTGCCGTCGAGCCAGGCGCGGATGTCCTCGACAGCATCGGGAAAATATTTCCGGTAGTTCTGCTCGCTGACATAGCCGAGATGCGGCGTGATGACGACATTATCCATTTTGCGGAACGGATGATCGGGCGGTAACGGCTCGACGTCGAAAACATCAAGGCCTGCACCAGCAATTGCCTTGTTCTGCAAGGCCGCAATGAGCGCCTTCTCATCGACGATCGGGCCGCGCGAGGTATTGATCAGATAAGCCGTCTTTTTCATCGACCCGAGTTCTTTCGCACCGATGAGTCCGCGCGAGCGGTCACTCAGCACAATATGGATCGTGACGAAATCGGAGTTGCGGAACAAATCGTCCTTGGAGACGTAGTCCGCGCCGGCAGTTTTCGCCTTGTCCTCGGTCAGGTTTTGGCTCCAGGCGATGGTCTTCATGCCGAAGGCCTTGCCGACCGCCCCGGAACGTTGGCCGAGTTTGCCGAGGCCGAGAATGCCGAGGGTGAGGCCTTCGAGGTCGCGGCCGATGGTCACCTGCCAGGGCGCGCCGGCCTTGAGCCGGGCGTTTTCGAAGCCGATCCGGCGGGTGAGTTCCAGCATCAAGCCGAAGGCGATGCCGGTGGTCGGACTGCCGGTGGCCCCGGTACCGCATACGGTCACGCCCCGCTCGGCGCAGGCCTTGACATCGAATGAGTTGTTGCGGGCGCCCGTGGTGATCAGCAGCTTCAGGTCGGGCAGGGCCTCGATCACCTTGCGCGGGAAAGGGGTGCGCTCCCGCATGCCGACGACAACGGCAAAACCCTGCAAGGCCCTGATCGCCTCATCCTGGCTGGCGAATGGCTTGTTGAAGACCTTGATCTCGACGTCTTTGGCGATCGAAGACCAGTCGGCGAACTGCATCGCAACGTTCTGGTAGTCGTCCAGAATGGCTGCCCGAACCATGCAAAAACCCTTTCACTGCTGCCCGGAATGGTCCGGGCCGCGCCACCTTAGGCATGGAGCAACGAAAGGAAAGGGGGGGTTAGTCAGCCTGACGGACGCCGTGCTTGGCGCGCCAGGCGGGGCCAGGTCCGCGCATGTAGTGCAATTCGGGCCGGTAGGGGCGGATCGCGTCGCGGGTCAGTTCGTGCCAGAAACCGCCAAAGATATTGCGGAAGGTGGCGAAGGGGCGGGGCAGCAACGAGATTGCGGAACCCGACAAAGCCAATATGGCGCGACCCATGACACAGCTCCCGGCGCGACCGTTTGGTGGAGAAGTTCGGTGCGCTTATTGATTGGTCGCCCTGACTGGCGGCCAGGTTCATGGAGTCTGATGATGACGTCGAAGCGGTTAAAAACCGGTACCTGAACGGCGTACCGAGGACATTTTTGCAATCAGGCTTTCCAGAGATTTACCGATACCGCTGATGCGGGCGGGCAGCCTGGCGCTTGCTCTTTCGCGGTTCCGCCGCTACATCAGCCCGGCATTTCCCGACAAAACGGCTTCAAAAACACGATGAACGGTCGTCAATTTATCTATCACATGCAGGGTCTGACCAAGACCTATCCGCCCGCCAAGAAGGTGCTGGATAATATCCATCTGTCCTTCTACCCCGACGCCAAGATCGGCGTGCTCGGTGTCAATGGTTCCGGCAAGTCCACCCTGCTGCGGATTATGGCCGGCATCGACAAGGATTTTACTGGTGAGGGCTGGGTCGCCGAAGGTGCGCGCGTCGGTTATCTCGAGCAGGAGCCGCAACTCGACCCCACGAAGACCGTTCGCGAAAACGTCATGGAGGGCGTCGCCGCCAAGAAGGCGCTGCTCGACCGTTACAATGAAATCGCCTCCAACTATTCGGACGAGACCGCCGACGAGATGGCCAAGCTCCAGGACCAGATCGACTCCAAGAACCTGTGGGACCTCGACAGCCAGGTCGACCTGGCGATGGACGCACTTCGCTGCCCGACCGACGATGCAGACATCAGCAAGCTTTCCGGCGGTGAGAAGCGTCGCGTCGCGCTTTGTCGCCTCTTGCTCGACCAACCTGAACTGTTGCTGCTGGACGAGCCGACCAACCACCTCGACGCCGAAAGCGTGAACTGGCTGGAAGGTCACTTGCGCAACTATCCCGGTGCGATCCTGATTGTCACCCACGATCGCTACTTCCTCGACAACGTCACCGGCTGGATCCTCGAACTCGATCACGGCCGTGGGATTCCGTATGAGGGCAACTACACGTCCTGGCTCTCGCAGAAGCAGAAGCGGATGGAGCAGGAATCGCGCGAGGACGAGGCGCGCCAGCGTACGTTGCAGCGGGAAAGCGAGTGGATCTCATCCTCGCCCAAAGCGCGTCAGGCCAAATCCAAGGCGCGCTACCAGCGCTACGAGGACCTGCTCAAGATCGCCAATGCCAAGCAGAATACGGTCGCACAGATCACAATTCCCGTGGCCGAACGGCTCGGCCAGAACGTGGTCGACTTTGATCATCTGACCAAAGGCTTCGGCGACAACCTGCTGATCGACGATCTGACCTTCAAATTGCCGCCCGGCGGCATCGTCGGCGTGATCGGTCCCAACGGCGCGGGAAAAACCACCTTGTTCCGCATGATCACGGGGCAGGAGCAGCCGGACGAAGGCACCATCAAGATCGGTGAGTCAGTCCATCTCGGCTATGTCGATCAGTCGCGCGACAGCCTCGATGGCAAGAAAACGGTCTGGGAGGAAATCTCCGAAGGCAATGACATGATCCTTCTGGGCAAGAAGGAAATGAATTCGCGCGCCTATTGCGCCTCGTTCAACTTCAAGGGCGCCGACCAGCAGAAGAAGGTCGGCACGCTTTCGGGCGGCGAGCGCAACCGCGTGCATCTTGCAAAAATGTTGCGTTCCGGTGCGAATTTGCTGCTGCTCGACGAACCGACCAACGACCTCGACGTCGACACCCTGCGCGCGCTGGAAGAAGCGCTCGAGGATTTCGCCGGCTGTGCGGTGATTATCAGCCACGATCGCTGGTTTCTTGACCGGATCGCAACACATATCCTGTCGTTCGAGGGCGACAGTCACCTGGAGTGGTTCGAAGGCAACTTCCAGGAGTACGAAGCCGACAAGATGCGGCGGCTCGGCACGGACTCGGTCATCCCGCACCGGCTGAAGTACAAGAAATTCAGTCGCTGAGTTTAGGTTGTCGTGTCCCGCGGATGCGGGACACCTGGAACTCACGGACGCAACGCATGTGGCCCGCAGCTGCAAAGCATACTCTTCGGTATTTACGGGATCGCCCGCGCCTGCGGGCGATGACGGTCGTGCTGTTGCTCCTGGCTTTTGCGGCCCCCGTACACGCCGCCGATGCCGCCTTCCAGCAATGGCTCGCTGCGCAATGGCCTGCGGCTCAGCAACTTGGTGTTTCCCGCACGACCTTCGACGCCGCGACGCGCGGACTGGAGCCCGATCTTTCGCTGCCCGACCTCGCTATTCCCGGGCGGCCCGAGAAACAGCCGCAGCAGCCGGAATTCGTCCAGACGCCGTCGCAATATTTGCGCGAGGCAAGCTTTGACCGCCTGGCCACACGCGGCCGGCAACTCGCGACGCAATATCACGACACGCTGGCCCGTATCGAGAAGGAATTCGGCGTGCCGGGTAATGTGGTGCTGGCGATCTGGGCGCGCGAAACGGATTACGGCGGCTATCAATTGCCGCTTGATGCGATCCGAACGCTGGCGACCCAGGCCTACACCGGCAATCGCAAGGATTTCTTCCTCAACGAATTCCTGCACGCCTTGAAGATGCTGCAGGATGGTGTGCCGCGGGCCGACATGCGCTCGTCATGGGGCGGCGCCCTGGGCCTCACGCAATTCCTGCCGTCGGAATTCTTCAAATACGCCGTCGACTTTGACGGCGATGGCCGCGCGGACATATGGCGCTCGGTGCCGGATGCGCTTGCCTCTGCGGCCAAGCAGCTCGCAGGCAAAGGCTGGCGGGCCGGCGAACCTTGGGCGATCGAGGTGCGTGCGCCGGCCAATGCCGATTGCAGCATCGGCGTGCCCGAAGTTACGAAACCGATCGGCGAGTGGCTAAAGCGCGGTTTCGTCCCGGTCTATGGCCGAAAGCTCAGCACGGCTGAACTATCGTATGACGCCTCGCTGCTGCAGCCGGAAGGCAGCTACGGCCCGTCTTTCTTGACGCCCAAGAACTATTTCGTGCTCAAGGATTACAATTTTTCAGATCTCTACGTGCTGTTCGTGGGCCACCTCAGCGAGCGCATCGCGGGCGCCCGTCCCTTCGAGACGCCGTGGAGCAAGAACGCCCAGCTCAAGACAACCGAGGTCGAGACGATGCAGCGCCGTCTGACTGCGCTCGGTCTCTACAGGGACAAGGTCGACGGCAAGGCGGGCATGCTCACGCGTGCCGCGCTCGGCGCGTATCAAAAGAAGAATCGACTGAAGGTCGACTGCTGGCCGACCGCCGCCGTGCTCGACCACATGGGGCGCTAGTTGCGGCCCTAAGCGCTTTCGTCAGTCGCAGACCTCGACGCGGCGCAAGCGATAGCCGTAACCCTCAATCCAAACCTGCCGCCTTTCGAGATGGCAAATGCTGCCCGTGACGTCGGGCGGTTCGGCATAGGCGGGGGGCGGAGGCGGAGCGACGTAGACCGGCGCGGGCTCGTAGTAGACCGGGGGGCGGGTGCTGGCGATGGCGCCACCGATAATGGCGCCGGCAGCCAGTCCGCCGACGACACCGGCAGCGACTCCGCAGCCTACACAATGCGCCTGTGCTGGAGACGGCAACGCCGCGGCCAGGGTGCCGGCCGCGGCGAGCGCAATGAAGGTATTTTTCATGGGTGTCCTCTCGGGCCAATGCTCTTTGGCGCCGATCATCCACCCGAAGTCGTTACGCGATCTTTAAGGGCAGATGAATCGTGGACGGCTCCAGCCGACGAAATTGCCGTAACCATCACGGAGCGGCCGGCGCGCCCAGTAACCACCCGGGCAAGCAGCCGGGTACGGGGCACCGTAGCCTTGGTAAACGACATAGCCCGGGGCCGGCCCGTAAGCCGGGTAAACCGGCTGGCTGTTCGCGATCGCGCCGCCGATGATGGCGCCCCCGATCACGCCGGCTGCAACACCGGCACCGACCGCGCATCCGTAGCAGCGAGCGTCGGCGGTCGTTGGAGCGCTCAGAGTGCCGATGGCCAAAGTGGTGGCAGCCGCAAGCGCGAAGATTGTCTTCTTCATAGAGTGTTCCCTCCAGAGTCAGGCCGGCAGCGCCGACCGTGAATGGTGAAGTCTAGGCTAGACATGTCCCCGTGCCGATAGTGAGACAGTTCCAATATGTCGGAAATTTGTTGAGCGCCGGCCCGCCCCTCTTGCCCGAAAAGCCCGGAGACTTTCACGAATCCGGGCTTTTTCTTTCTTCATGCTTCAGTTTGCGCGATTTGGCTAGAGCTTAGCGGCAAACACGCACCGGCCGAAAGCGCCAGCCCCAGTTGGTCCACACCCGCTGACGGGTCCAGAAGCACCCGCCGTAATAGCCAGGGCCGCCGCCGTAGTAATAGCCAGGTCCGGGCCCGGAAGCGTAATAGGGGCCGCTTGCAGCTGCGCCGATGATAGCGCCTGCCGCCAGTCCGCCGATGATGCCGGCGGCTACCGCGCCGCCGCGCGCCTCGGCCGGTTGCGGGGCGGCAATGGCCGCGATTCCAAGGGTGGCGGCGGTAGCAAGAGCAGTGAGTGTTCTCGTCTTCGTCATGGCGCACCTTTCTTTGGTTCGCTGAGATCCTTAGCCATTCAACGAACATTCCGTTCGTTTCCTGCGTATTTGCACTCAGCATCAACCGTTGTCGTGGATGCGAGGTTCCTGCTTTTCGCGTGAATGGTGAATGAATGGCCCATTTGGAATTGGGCCAAGGGCCTGTTTTTACGGATTAAATTTTCGCAATGCTTGCGGCGGGACGGAGGCAGCAAACGTTTTTTTGCGCCAAAATTGCACGGACAATTATGTGATTCAGCGTCGCAACGATTCAAAGAACCATTTGGAATCCAATGAAGGGCCTGTTGTTAGAGGACGCATTACCCGGTACGGGCACGCCGTTTGCGCCCCGCAGACGATATGGTTAGGGCGTCAGGCGTCCGAGCACCCGCCGCAAGATATTCGCCTGGCGGCCGCGCGCTGCGGAGTGTCCCGCGACCTTTCCCGCGCGGCCGTGCGATGCCGTGATGCGACGCGATCTCGATTTGCTGCCGTTCGTTTTG
>DASYSQ010000247.1:0-15776 GCA_036003145.1 Pseudolabrys sp. | reverse complement strand
GCCGACCAGGCAGTGATCGCAATCGAAAACGTTCGCCTGTTCAATAGCGTCGAGGCAAGAACACGCGAACTGACCGCCTCGCTCGAGAATTTGCGAACTGCACAGGACCGTCTCGTGCAAACGGAAAAACTTGCCTCACTCGGCCAGCTAACCGCCGGTATTGCGCACGAGATCAAGAATCCGCTCAATTTCGTCAACAATTTTTCGGGGATTTCCGCCGAATTAATCGACGAATTGCAGGAAACCCTGGGGGGCATATCGATCGACAAGAAGATGCGCGCCAAGATTACCGAACTGACCGACACCCTGCGGGGCAATCTTGAAAAGGTCGTTCAGCATGGCAAGCGCGCCGATTCGATTGTCAAGAACATGCTTCTGCACTCGCGTTCGGGCTCAGGCGATCACCGGCCTGTTGAAATCAACGCCGTGGTCGAAGAGAGCCTCAACCTTGCCTATCACGGTGCCCGGGCAGAGAAGCAGGGGTTCAATATCACGCTGGAACGTTCGTTCGATCCTGCAGCCGGCGAAGTCGATGTGTTTCCTCAGGAAATAACGCGTGTACTGCTCAATTTGATTGCAAATGGTTTTTATGCGGCGACGAAACGGAAAGGGCAATCTGGCGCAGATGGCTACGAACCCACTCTGGCCGCGGCCACGAAGGACCTCGGCGATCGCGTAGAGATCAGGATTCGCGACAATGGCACGGGTATTCCGCCCGACGTCAAAGACAAGATGTTCAATCCGTTCTTCACAACCAAACCGGCCGGAGAGGGGACGGGGCTTGGCCTCTCAATCAGTCACGATATCATCGTCAAACAGCATGCTGGCTCAATCGAGGTCGATACGCAGCCCGGCGAATTTACAGAATTCAGAATCATTCTCCCCCGCGCGGCGGCATCTCTTGCCAAATCAGGAGCTTGAAACGTGAACGTCCTTATTCTTGTGGTCGATGATGAGCCTGACGTCGAGATGCTGTTTCGCCAACAGTTCCGGCGCGACCTTCGCGCAGGCCGTTTCACCATGGAGTTTGCGCAATCGGCTCCTGCCGCCCTGCAATCTATCAGCGATGCGCGCAACACCTCGCTGATCCTGATCCTGTCGGACATCAATATGCCGGGGATGACAGGGCTCGAACTGTTGCCAAAGGCCAAGGCGGCCCGTCCCGACGTGCCGGTCATTATGATCACTGCCTATGGCGATGAGGATACCAAGCGCAAGGCTTTGCAGGGCGGTGCCGATGCACTTTTTACGAAACCTATTGATTTTGTGCTGCTCCGCAGCGAGATCGATACGCGCGTCGAGCGGGCGGCATAGGCGTCGGCACCCTCCCGGCTGGATCGGGATGCTTCAATGCAATAGGCTTTCGGGTCCAAGGGTGGGTCCAAGGGCGGGTCCATGGGCGGGTCCATGGGCCCAAAAAAATCTGCCACGTTGGCCTAGCAGGGGGAACAATGAAACGATCCCAGCGTCAGACAACACTCAAGCGTCATAGCCGTAGAAAATTCCTCAAAGCCGCCGGCAGCGCGATGGCCGCCGGCGCGTTCGGTGCATACCCGCTCAGGGGTTGGGCAGCCGATCCCGTGAATATCGGCGGGCTCTATCCCGTCACCGGAAGCATGGCGCAAATCGGCGTCGGCATTGTCGCCGCGGCGAAGCTTGCGGTTGAAATGGTCAATGAGGCCGGCGGCATCAAGTCGCTGGGCGGCGCCAAGATGAACCTGATCATCTCGGATATTCAAAGCGATACGACCGTCACCCGCACGGAAACGGATCGCCTGATCTCCAGCAACAAGTTGTCCGCCATACACGGCTGCTTTGCCAGCGCCTTTACGCTCATCGCGAGCGAAGTCGCCGAGCGTGCGAAGATGCCACTGCTGACTGGCTCGAGCTCCGATCAACTCAACAAGGGCCGCAGCTATACCTTCACCCCGTTCGCGCGCGCTTCGCAATTCGCCAAGGCGCAGCTGCAAATGTCGAAATTGGTGGGCGACAGCCCGAAGGTGGCGGTGATCTTCGAAAACACGGCGTTCGGTACTTCGACGTCCAACGGCTTGAAAGAGCTTGCGCCCGGCGAGGGCGTTGAGATCGTGATGTTCGAGCCATATTCAGCGGGCTTCGCCGATGCCGGCCCACTCATCAACAAGGTTAAGGCATCCGGCGCCAACGCGCTGTTCTCGGTGTCATATCTGAACGATCTCATCCTGATCGTCCGTACGGTCAAGCAGGTCGGCCTCAATATCGCGATCAACGGTGGCTCCGGCGGTTTCGTCATTCCCGATTTCTACAAGAACGTCGGCAAACTCGCGGAAGGCCTGCAAGGCGTGGCGCACTGGAACCATGACATGGATGCCAACGCGCAGAAAGTGAACGTCGAATACAAGAAGCGAACCGGTGACTTCCTCTTTGAATATGCTGGCGGCCTCGTCGCGCAGACGTTCATGATCGCCGATGCGCTTGAACGGGCAGGGTCTGCCGATCCGCAAAAAGTACGTGATGCTCTCACGACACTCGACGTCTCGTCGGGTTACGCAGCGATGGCCCCCGGCGGTAAGGTGAAGTTCGGGCCTGATGGCAAGAACATCTACGGCTATCCGGTCGGGGTGCAGTGGCAGAACGGCGATTTGGCAAGCGTCTTCCCGAAGGCGGACGCTCGTGCGCCGCTGATGAAAACCTGACGCGTCGTATAGGGCAATGCTGGAAATAGTGGCCCAGGCCGTCATCAACGGCCTGCTCATCGGTGGAATTTACGCGCTGGTCAGCATCGGCGTTACGCTGATTTTTGGCGTCATCAAGATCGTCAATTTCGCCCAGGGCGAATTCGTGATGATCGGGATGTACATCAGCTTCTTCCTGGCGACGCAATTCGGCATCGACCCGATCGTCTCGTTGATCGTGTCGATGCCGGTTCTGTTCGTCGTTGGCGTACTGATCCAGCATTTCCTGATCCGCCGGGTTCTGGGGCTCAACGACTTACCGCAGATCTTTCTGACATTTGCACTGTCGTTGCTGATCCTCAATCTGGCACTGATGCTGCTGACAGCGAACTATCGCACCGTCCACACCTGGTATTCGGACGAGGCGCTGCATCTCGGCGGACTCTACATTCCGGTGGCGAAGCTGATCGCCTTCGTGCTCGCGATGGTGCTGAGCGGCCTGCTCTGGGTTTTCCTGCACACCACCGACCTCGGCAAGGCGATGCGCGCGGCTGCGCAGAAACCCGAGGTCGCGATGCTGATGGGCATCAATCCCAATCGCGTATTTTGCGTTGCGCTCGGCATCGCGCTGGCGCTTGCCGGCGCCGCAGGATCGCTGCTGATGCCGTTTTATCCGGCCTATCCGATGGTCGGACAGGTTTTTGTGCTCATGGCATTCGTCGCGGTCGTTCTGGGAACGTTGGGCAATGTTGTCGGCGCGCTCATCGCCAGCCTGATGATGGGGGTAGCGGAGTCGCTCGGTATTCAATTTGTGGGCGCTGACTCCGGGCTGATCGTCGTCTTCATGATGCTTCTCCTGACGCTGGCCGTGAGGCCGAGCGGCCTGGCCGGCGGGAGGGTGCGCTAATGGGGAGATTTCGTAATTGGGGCATGCTCTCGCTTGGCGTGCTCGTGCTCATTCTTCTCGCGCTGCCTCTGGTGGTGAAGAATTCGTTCGCCATCGACATTTGCATCCGCGTCCTGTTGTTTTCCTTCATCGGCGTCGCCTGGAATTTGATCGGCGGCTACGCCAAGCAGCTCTCGCTCGGGCATGCCGCATTTTTCGGGCTCGGCGCCTATACCTCGACGATCCTGCAGATCGATTTCGGCATCTCGCCCTGGATCGGGATGGTCGCCGGTGGCGTTGTTGCCGCGCTCGCGAGCCTGCCGATCGGCTGGCTGTGCTTCCGTCTGCGCGGGCCCTATTTCGCGATTGCCACGATTGCGACGGCGCAGGTTCTGATGTTGATCTTCCTGAAATTTCGCGACTTCGCGTGGGGCGCCGAAGGCACAACCATTCCGAACCTCGGCAATTCTCCACTGATGATGCAGTTTGAAGCCAAGGCCGCCTATTACTATGTCGCGCTCGGCCTGCTGGCGCTCGGCCTGGCGATCACCTACCGGATCGAGCGGTCGTGGATGGGTTATTACCTCGTCGCCATCGGCGAGGACGAGGAAGCAGCCGAAGCGATCGGCGTGAATGCGCCGCGGGTCAAACGCGATATCTACATGCTCAGCGCGTTCCTCACTGCCTTGGCCGGCACGTTCTACACGCAGTACATCTACTTCATCGATCCGGCGACCGCGTTCAATTTCAGCGTTTCGATCGAAGCCGCGCTCGTCTCGATTGTTGGCGGCGTCGGAACACTGTGGGGGCCGGTGATCGGCACGGTTCTGCTGGAGGCCTCGTCAGCCTTGCTGCAAAGCTGGCTCGGCAGTTCGACCGGCGGTGTGCAGCTGACCGTGTACAGCCTGATCCTGATGGCCGTGATCCTGTGGCGGCCGACCGGCATCATGGGTTTCATCACCGAAACCTACCAAAGTCGGGTTCGCGCGCGCGGCGGTACCTTCAAGGCGGTACTCGATGGCTGAAGCGCTCGTCATCCGCAATCTGAGCAAGCGATTCGGCGGCCTGCGCGCCGTGCAGGACGTCAGCTTTTCCGTCAACGAAGGCGAGACGGTCGCGCTGATCGGGCCAAACGGGGCAGGCAAAACCACGAGTTTCAACCTCATCACCGGATTCTTCCGGCCCGACACAGGGTCGGTGTCGGCCTTCGGGCAGGAAATGGTCGGCCTGCGCCCATATGACATTTGCGCATATGGGCTTGCCCGCACATTTCAGGTGGCCAAGCCGTTCGGTGGGATGACGGTGCTGGCGAACGTGATGACGGGGGCGTTCCTGCGCGACAAACACATCGACGCTGCGCGTAAAATCGCCCGTGAGGCGATCGACTTCGTCGGCCTGTCGGCAAAGGAACACTCGGCGGCGCGCGATCTCACGACCATCGATCAGCGGCGGCTCGAGATGGCGCGCGCGCTGGCAACGCAGCCCCGGCTTCTGCTTCTTGATGAGGTTATGGCGGGGCTCAATCCGTCGGAGATCGATCAGGCGGTCGCACTGGTCGGGAAATTGTCGAAACGCGGGCTGACCATCGTCATCGTCGAGCATGTCATGCGCGCCATCATGGCCGTTGCCCGTCACATCGTCGTACTCGACCACGGGCAAAAAATTGCCGAAGGCGCTCCCAAGGACATCGTCGCGAACCAGGATGTCATTCGCGCGTACTTAGGTACCAGCTACGCCCATGCCGCGGCACCGGGAGAGGCTTAGGTGTTGTCGCTGTCGGGAGTGAGCGCCAGTTACGGGTCGGTCCCCGCCGTCAGCAACGTCAGCATCGAGGTCGGGGAGGGCGAGGCCGTCGGCCTGCTGGGCGCAAACGGGGCAGGCAAAAGCACAACGCTGCGTGCGATTTCGGGGCTTGTCCGGCTGACGTCCGGGACGATCAGCTTTTTGGGAACGGATATCGCGTCGTTTCCGCCGTATAAAATAACCGAACTCGGGATCGCGCACGTCCCCGAGGGCCGTCAGGTTTTCCCCGAAATGACCGTGCAGGAAAACCTTGAGATCGGGGCCTATGTGCCGCGGGCCAAGGCCGAGCGCAGCCGGTCACTCGATCTCGTATTCGGCATCTTTCCCGTGCTGGCCGAGCGCCGCAGACAGCTCGCCGGCACCATGAGCGGCGGCGAGCAGCAGATGCTCGCGGTGGGTCGCGGTCTGATGTTGAAACCCCGCCTTCTGATGCTCGATGAACCGTCGCTGGGGCTTGCACCGGTCGTGACCGACGTGACCTTCGAGAAGATCCAGGAGATCCACGCCATGGGCACCGCGATCCTGCTTGTCGAGCAAAATGTGAGCCGCGCGCTGACCCTGGTGCAGCGGGCCTATGTGCTGGAGAGCGGCAAGGTGATCATGCACGGCAGCAGTGCGGAGCTGGCAAACAACAAGCAGGTGCAGGCGGCCTACCTCGGCATGTAGCTACCGTAAAGCCGGCAAAATTTCGAATGCCCGCGTCCACCAACACGACCCCAAGAAAAAACCCCGCCATTTCGGCGGGGTTCAAGTCTGGATCGACAGAGCTTGAGGCTGGCGCTATGCCGGAATTCGCTCGTCCGCCTCGGTCGGCTCGCGCAGAACATAGCCACGGCCCCAAACCGTCTCGATGTAGTTTTTGCCGGAGGAGGCGTTGGCGAGTTTCTTGCGCAGCTTGCAGATGAAGACGTCAATGATCTTGAGCTCCGGCTCGTCCATGCCGCCATAGAGATGGTTGAGGAACATCTCCTTGGTGAGCGTCGTGCCTTTGCGTAAAGAGAGAAGCTCGAGCATCTGGTATTCCTTGCCCGTGAGATGCACGCGCTGCCCGCCGACCTCGACCGTCTTGGTGTCGAGATTGACGACGAGATCGCCGGTATTGATGACCGACTGCGCGTGGCCCTTCGAGCGGCGGACAATCGCGTGGATTCGGGCGATCAATTCGTCCTTGTGGAAAGGTTTGGTCATGTAGTCATCGGCGCCAAAGCCGAGGCCTTTGACCTTGTCTTCGATTCCGGCGAGGCCGGAGAGGATCAGGATCGGCGTCTTGACTTTTGAGACGCGGAGGGAGCGTAGAACCTCGAAACCCGACATGTCGGGGAGGTTCAGGTCGAGCAGGATGATGTCGTAGTCGTAGAGCTTGCCGAGATCGACGCCCTCTTCGCCGAGATCCGTCGTGTAGACGTTGAAACTCTCGGATTTGAGCATCAGCTCGATGGATTGTGCGGTCGCGCTATCGTCTTCAATGAGTAAAACGCGCATTTAAGTCCCCTTCTCGCCGCAACCGGGCTTCAGGTCAGCGCCGCATAGGCGGCGAGTGTGAAAAAACGCGGTGGGACAAACCGATTCGACACTATCCGGCCATGGTTAACAAAACCTGATTCTCCCATGCAAGTGTGCCGTAGGCAGACAAGCCCGAATCGGCGTAAGATATTGCCCGAGAGTGGTTTTTTAGCCACGTCCAGTCTCATGTCCTAGTTTAAGAGTCGGACCTAACCGACTCTGGCGACTCGCCCCTTCCGTCCTGGCTGGGCGATTCACAAGCCTTAGTCCCGTGGACGATGACCCAATGATTAACGACGCGGGTAAACACCGAGTTAATGAAGCCACCAGGCCGGTAAGCCTAAGGGCGGGTATATGGCTCGGTGGTCGCCGCCTGCGGACGCCAACACCATGAAGGCCCTCGCCGAACAGATCGTCGATATCGACGGCGTTGAAATCTATGGCCGCGTGGTATCGGTGCGGGGACTGATGGTCGAGGTCGCCGGGCCGATCCATGCCATGTCGGTCGGATCGCGCCTGACCATCGAGACGGGCGCAGCCAGGACCATCCCATGCGAGGTCGTCGGCTTCTCGGGGGGCCACGCGCTCGCGATGCCGTTTGCAGCGCTCGATGGCGTGCGTAGCGGCTGCCGCGCAGTGGTATCCACCGCCGCTGGCACCATTCGTCCGTCGGAGCGCTGGCTGGGGCGCGTCGTCAATGCGCGAGCCGATCCTATCGACGGGCAGGGGCCGCTGCCGCCGGGGCCCGCGCCCTATCCGTATCGCAATTCGCCACCGCCCGCGCACGCTCGCCGCCGCGTCGGCGATCCGCTCGATCTTGGCGTGCGCGCGCTCAACACATTCATCACGGTTTGCCGCGGCCAACGGATGGGCATTTTCTCAGGGAGCGGCGTCGGTAAGTCGGTGCTCCTGTCCATGCTCGCCCGCAATGTGTCCGCCGACATTTCGGTGATCGGCCTGGTCGGCGAGCGAGGCCGCGAGGTGCAGGAATTCTTGCAGGACGACCTCGGCGCTGCGGGGCTTGCGCGCTCGGTCGTGGTCGTTTCCACCTCCGACGAGCCGGCACTGATGCGGCGCCAGGCTGCCTATCTGACGCTGGCCATCGCCGAATACTTCCGCGATCTTGGCAAGGATGTGCTGGTGTTGATGGATTCGGTGACCCGTTTCGCAATGGCACAGCGCGAGATTGGGCTGTCCGCCGGTGAGCCGCCAACCGCCAAAGGTTACACGCCGACGGTCTTCACCGAATTGCCGCGACTGCTGGAGCGGGCCGGACCCGGCACCGAGCAGGGCACCATCACCGGCATCTTCAGCGTGCTGGTCGACGGCGACGACCACAATGAGCCTGTGGCCGATGCCGTCAGGGGCATCCTCGATGGCCATATCGTCATGGAGCGGGCGATCGCTGAGCGCGGGCGCTATCCGGCTATCAACATTCTCAAGTCGATTTCCCGAACCATGCCGCGGGCGGCCGACCCGTTTTACCTCCCCTCCATCAACCGGGCCCGTCAGGTCATGGCGACCTATGCCGACATGGAGGAGCTGATCAGGCTTGGGGCATACCGGACCGGCTCCAGTTCGGACGTCGATGAGGCCATCGCCCTGCACAAGCCGCTGGAGGCGTTTCTGTCCCAACTTAAGGAAGAGTCAACGACTATGGCGGAGGGGTACCAGCGGCTGGAGCGGATTCTCCGGGGCGAAGAAACACAAAACTAACGTTATTGGGGCACAGTCGCCGGAATGGTCCAGAATGTGGGGACGCGGCCCCGGCGGGAGCCCAGCCGCAGCCGCGAATTCGGGACTTCGGGGAGTATCTAGTCGATGAAGTCACGCGAAACCCTTATCCGTCTGAAAAAGTTTCAGGTCGACGAGAAGCGGCGCAAGGTCGCCCAGATTGAGGCGATGATCGCCGAGTTCGATCGTATTGCCGGAGAGCTCGAACGCGAGATCAAGGTCGAGCAAGAGCGCGCTGGCATCCACGATCCGGCTCACTTCGCCTATCCGACCTATGCCAAGGCGGCCACGTCACGCCGCGAGAACCTCAAGCACTCGACCGACGAGTTGCGTGTGCAGCTCGAGGATGCCAAGGCCGCCTTGGGCGAGGCCTTCGAGGAGCTCAAGAAGGTCGAGATGCTCGATGAGCGCGATCAGCAGCGCGAAAAGGCCGAGGAGAATGCGCGCGAACAGGCCGAACTCGATCGGATCGCCGCGATGCGCTTCAACGCCGGCGGCGCGCCGGCCTGATAGCGTACTTCGCAACTTATTGCGGCGCCGGCGACGGCGCCGTTTTGCTTTGTGACGGATCGGTTGTTGCGATCCAGATACCGGCGAAAACCGCAATCAGCCCGCCCACCAGGTTGAGCGTTATCGGCTCGCCGACCAACTGAGTGGCCAGCAATCCGGCGGCGATCGGGTTGACCGTCATCGTATTTGCGACCAGCGTCGGGGTCGTGCGCTGTAACGCCAAGACCCAAAGGATGAAGGCCAGCGCGCCCCCGAAAACGCCGAGATAGATTCCGGCAATCCATTCGGGCGCGCCGAAATTCGCAAGCACGGCGACACGTCCGGTCAAAGCATCGACTGCGAAAAGCGCTGCCGCTCCAGCCCCCATTCCCATGCACAGAAATCCGAGCGCGCTCGAACGCTGGATAAATCGTCGTGACCACACGTTGTAAAATGCCATGCATAGAACCGCGCCGGTCATGATCAATTCGCCACGCCAGGCGCCTTCGGGCGCCGTTCCCAGGCCCGACGCCAGTGCCGCAAAGACGCCGAGCATCGCAATGGCGACACCGAGCGACTTGCGCATCGTCAACTGCTCGATACGAAGGAGCGCGGCAACGACCATCGTTTGGAGCGGGAGTGTTGAAAGTGCGAGGCTTGCGCGCGCGGCGGTCGTGTAGGCGACGGCCACGTTATAGAGCACGAAAAACAGTCCGAAAAAACAGACGCCAAGAACGGAAACAGCGAGCCAATCGGCACGCGGCGGCATTTTTGATCGCAGCAATAGCGTGACGGGCAGTACGACTAGAAATCCGATGCCCCACCGCAAAAGCGCGAGCGTCAGCGGATCGGCATTGCTGACAAGATAACGCGTAACAGCGGCTGCCGATCCGCCCAGGCAGCTCGACGCAAGCGCAATGAGGACGCCTGCCGCGTTGTCCATGTTTCTGCCTTTACTTTATTAGATACTGTCTAACAAAACCGCCGCTCCGCTTTAATGACAGGGCTACGAGGCTGCGATGTACTTTGCCTCGGCGCAACCATTCCTTGTTTCGCCATTTCGGACCCGGACATCTTTGTCCCAACCTCACGTTGCGGCAGATCCAATGATGATGATGGCAAAAAAGTCTCCAAATCCCACGGACAAATACGTCGGCTCCCGCGTGCGCATGCGCCGGCTGATGCTGGCAATGAGTCAGGAGAAGCTCGGCGAAAGGCTGGGGCTGACTTTCCAGCAGGTCCAGAAATATGAAAAGGGAACAAACCGGATTGGCGCCAGCCGGCTGCAGCACATCTCCCAGATCCTGAAGGTTCCGGTTTCTTTCTTTTTTGAGGGGGTCTCCGGGCCTGCGAAGCAGGGCGAGGATGGATCTTCGAAGGCCCCGGTTGCCGACTACGTCTCCGAATTCCTGTCCAGCTCTGATGGGCTCGCATTGACCAAGGCCTTCACGAATATCAAAGACTCGAAGTTGCGGCGCCGTGTGGTCGACCTGGTCGAGGAGATTGCCGGAGATCAGCGGTAGGCGTGTCCGGCTGGGTTCTGCATTTCTAGAACGCTGCCGCGAGATCGCGCGCGCCTTGCGCCTGCGCACCGCGGCTCATTTTGCTTTCGATGTCGGCAATGAGATTGGCCACCACACCGGTGCGCCGCGCCACCGGATTGCGCTCGTAGCCTTGCTGCTGGAAGAAATTTGCAGTGGGTACGCGCGCGCGCAGTGCTTGCGCCATCGTCACCATGTCGAAGCCGTTGCCGTCGCCGGTCAGATTCATCAATTCAAGCTCGGCGGCCGTCAGTGGCGCCGCATGACCCTTGGCGCGCGCAAATCGGACCGAGTCCGTCAGCTTTTGCACCTGTAACAGGGGGCCGAGATCGATATCCAGCACAGCCGCGTGGATACCAAATCCGCCCAACGTTGTTTTGGCCAGGCGGTCGTGCTCGCTCCAACGGTTTGGGACCGAACGGCTGTAGGCGATCATGCGTTTGAGGCCCTCGATTTTGCGCTCCATTGCCAGTTTCGCCGGGCCAGTCAGTCCCTTCGCCCTCTGCCGAAGGGCCAGAAGATAGCGATTGCCGTCTTCGGCAAAGAGCGACACCGTATTGGTGCTGAGCAACTGGTTGTAGCCAACGGCTGGTGAAATGGCGCGTGCTCCCGGCCGATAGGGCACAAGGCCGGCCTGGGAATCGTAGGAGCCGTTGCCGCCGGTCTCGAACACATAGACGCCGACAATCTGGTCGCGGGTCAGTCCGGCGGCGAGCGCTGCCTTTGCATAGGCGCGTTTGAAGTCGACGTCGCTTGCCGGACGGTCCGGCACGAAGCCGAATTTTTCCGCAGCGTTCTTGAGGAAATCGGCCACCACGGGAATCTCTGGACGCTCGGGTGGCGGCTGCGCAGGTGCATGAGGATCAATCGGCCGCGCCGGGCCCGAATAGACCGGTGGCTGGGTCACAACATAGTCGTCGAGGCCGATCGGCAGATGCTCGCGGCGTTTCGTGTTGCGCGCGCGCCGTTTCTCCGCGACCGCATCCCAGTAAGCCGAGGCTTCGGCCTCATAGGCGCCGCGCGCGACCTGGTATTGCGCGAGCTTGGCCTGATAGTCGGTGATCGCGGCTGCAGGCTGTGCGCGCGCAACTGGCGCGGCCATCAGCATGCCCGTGGCGAGCAAGCAAACCAGACCGAATTGGAGCGAACGATGGCTCATGTCCGCCTGTTGTCGGCAATTTTCGTCGATTCGACTACTTCAGAAAAAAACGCGCCGCAAATGCGGCGCGCCGGAAAACATAATCCTACAAGCGGCTCAGCGGACGGTTGGACCGTTGCGGTCGGTGAATACGACCGGCCCACCGGCCTTGATGACGCTGGGGTTTTGCGCGGTCATGATATCCGTGCCGAGATTGAGTTCGCGCGCCGAGATGCCGATCACGGCGATCATCAGCGCAGCGGCAAGCCCGACCACCACGATCTTGAGGTGGGTGGTGCGGTCTGCGGTGTACATAGACCAGTTCATGACGGCCTCCGGGCCTCTTGCACTTTGGTCACCCCATCCCGACAAAAGGTTCACCCCGTGTTTCGCCCCTCTAACGTAGGTGCGTCGTGAGAGTTCCCAAGGACCCATCACGGAACGTTGAAATCGAGGTGAAAAGCCCGGACGGGTGTCAAAATGGCCCTTTAGGGCACCGGCGGGTCGCGGCGAACCGCGATCAGGCAGCTGCGAGGCTTGGGCTGCCGCCCTTGCGTCCTACTCGCTGCGGGAGAGCTGGTGCTCTTCTGCGATCCGTTCGAACGATTCGGAGGCGCTTTTGATCCGGTAGGACAGCCGGTTGTCCCTCTCGACGGGAAGCTGGCGCACGACCTTGTACTCACCAGGGGCGGCGGGTGCGCCGAAAGAGGGCTCATAGTAGACATTGGCGCCGACGGAAAACCTATGCATCACGGCAGTGCTCCCTTTATTGGCTTCAGCAGATGCCCAGGAGCGGGCTGACCACGTCTTACTTTGATTCGGAATCATACTCCGGTTCTGGCGAAAACGCCCGACACTTGGGCCGGGCGTTTGCTGCGAGCGAGACAAAAACGCAAACGCCTTTTCGCTCAATGTGCCTTCTTCTCGAGCGGATAGCCTTCGCCCTCATAGAGCGCGCGAATGGCCTTGTGGTCGTGGCGTTTCTCGTCGATTTCCATGTATGCGCCGAGTAAAAGCGGCTCGGGCATTTCTTCGATCGCAAAGCGGATCGCGTCGGCCGCTTTGTCGAAGCGGCGATACTTGATCTTGCTGACGATCTTGCGATTGCGCGAGGGAAACAGTTCCGCGGGCGCACTGTAGTCGAACTTACTCATGACAATCTCCAGACGATCCCGGCGAGCCGAGGAACAGTTGCGCCTTATATAGGGATGAATTTGCACTAAAAAAGAGGCCGGAGACGGTCAGGCGCCGGGCAGGGTCGCTAGATACTGCCCACGGTCTTGAGGCGCGCGCGGGGATGAATTTCGCCCTGCGACAGGACAGGTGTCTGCGCGCGGAAGCGCTCGACGATACCGCGCACGAATGGCCGAATGTTCGACGAGGTTACCAGGACCGGCGCTTCGCCCTCGCGGGCGGCTTCCTCGAAGCGCTCACGGACCAGCGAGATAAATTCGGACAAGCGCGATGGCTGCATCGCCAGTTGCCGCTCGTCGCCTTGTCCAATCAATGACTCGGCGAACGCCTGTTCCCATTTGGCCGACATCGCGATCAACGGCAAATAGCCGCCCTGGCCGGTGTACTGGGCACATAGCTGGCGCGACAATCGCGCGCGCACGTGTTCTGTGAGCGTCGCCGGATTCCGCGAACCGGCAATTCCATCGGCAATGCCTTCGAGGATGGTCGCGAGATCGCGGATCGAGACGCGCTCGGCCAGCAGGATCTGCAGGACGCGCTGTATGCCTGAAACGGTAATGAGGTTCGGCACCAGATCCTTGACCAGATCGGCCTGCTCCTTTGGCAATTCCTTGAGGAGCTTTTGCACCTCGCCATAGGAAAGCAGCTCCGCCATGTTGCTCTTGAGCAGTTCGGTCAAATGCGTGGACAGCACGGTGGCGGCGTCGACCACCGTGTACCCTTTCATGGATGCATCTTCCTTTAGCGAGCCGTCGACCCACGTTGCGGGCAATCCAAACGTCGGCTCGGTGGTGTGGGTACCGGGCAGCTTCACCTGGCCGCCGGCCGGATCCATGACCATGTACTGACCCGCCCAGACCTTGCCGCTGCCGGCCTCGACTTCCTTGATCTTGATCACGTAGGCATTGGCATCGAGTTGCACGTTGTCGAGAATGCGGACGGCGGGCATTACAAAGCCCATTTCGACCGCAAGCGACCGCCGCAGCGCCTTGATCTGTTCGGTCAGGCGGTCGGTTCCGTCGGGTGCGTTGACGAGCGGCAGCAACGCATAACCCAGCTCGACCTTCAGGTCGTCGATTTTGAGTGCGGTGGCGATCGGTTCGTCCGCGGCGTTGGCCGTTGTCGTGGCTTCGGTTTTTTTGGCGTCCGCGGCGGCCGTGAGTTTTGCGCGCTTGTCGATGATGAAGGCGAGCGCCGCCGCGCCGCTACCGAGCGCCATGAACGGGATTATCGGAATGCCAGGCAGCAGTGACATCACCAGCATGACCGCGCCCGACATACCCAGTGCCTTGGGATAGCCGGAAAGTTGCTTGAGCAGCGCCTTGTCGGCCGCGCCCGTAACGCCCGCTTTTGATACCAGCAAGCCGGCGGCGGTGGAAACGATGAGCGCCGGCACCTGGGTTACCAGGCCGTCGCCGACGGTGAGGATTGTGTAGGAATGTGCCGCGTCGGCAAACGACAGGCCTTGCTGGGCAATACCAATGATCATGCCGCCGATGACGTTGATGAACACGACCAACAGGCCGGCGATGGCATCACCGCGTACAAACTTCGAGGCGCCGTCCATGGCGCCGAAGAAACCGCCTTCGTCCTCCAGCACCTGGCGGCGGCGACGCGCTTCCTTCTCATCGATGAGGCCGGCCGACAGATCGGCATCGATTGCCATTTGCTTACCGGGCATAGCGTCCAAGTGGAAGCGGGCAGCGACTTCCGCGATACGGCCGGAACCCTTGGTGATGACCACGAAGTTCACGATCACCAGGATCGCGAACACGATAATTCCGATCACGAAATTGCCGCTCATCACGAAATTGCCGAAGGCCTCGATGACGTGTCCGGCGGCGTCGGTGCCCTCATGGCCGTGCGCAAGGATCAACCGCGTTGAAGCGAGGTTGAGCGCCAGCCGAAGCATGGTCGCGATCAGAAGCACGGTCGGAAACGACGAGAATTCCAGCGGCGTATGGATGAACAGCGCCGTCATCAGGATCAGCACCGAGATGATGATAGAAATCGCCAGCGCCAGATCGAGCAGCAACGGCGGCAGAGGCAGGATCAGCACCACCAGGATGGTGAGCACGCCAATTGCGAGCGCGAGGTCGCCACGCTTGAAGAAGGCGCCGATGTCGCCGAGGCCTGGTAACTTGATGCCGCTGACGCCGGTCGTCGGGGCGGCTGTAATATCGCTCATTGGCTCATGCGCTACCGCCATTCCCCGGGCGGTGCGGACGCGAAGACAATACAAAAAGTCATCAAACCGGAAGCGGGCACCATTGACGGTGCCTGAGTAGAGAGCCTGGTGGGCTGTTACCCCTTCCCCGGCAATATTTGCCTCTTTTATGGTTAGCGCAGGGTTAATAGGCGCCCTTCGGAGGACGAAAATACCTCGCTAAATCAGTCCCGCGGCCGATCGCCCCCAGCGATGGTCTCACCAGAAAACGAAAGTCCTCTCCCCGGGGAAAGGGAGAGGACCTCGCCGTTTTGCCGAACCACAGGGGACCTTCAGCCCGGCAACAGCACGGTGTCGATCACATGGATGACGCCGTTCGACTGCATCACGTTGCGGATGGTGACCTGGGCGGAATCGCCCTTGGCGTCCCAGATCCAGAGCTTGCCGTCCTTTTCGGCGAAGGTGAGATCGGCGCCCTCGACGGTCTTGAGCATGGCCTTGCCGTTGCCGGCCTTGATCTTTTCCATCAAGTCCTTCGCGGTCAGGCGACCAGGTACGACGTGATAAGTGAGGACGTTGCTGAGCGTCTTCTT
Source organism: Pseudolabrys sp. (assembly GCA_036003145.1). GTDB lineage: Bacteria > Pseudomonadota > Alphaproteobacteria > Rhizobiales > Xanthobacteraceae > Pseudolabrys. Next base: position 74 of record DASYSQ010000247.1, on the reverse strand, counting down.
GTTCTCGGGCTTCAGGAGGGTGTCGACCGTGCCGGCCGGCAATTTGGCGAAGGCGTCGTTTGTCGGCGCGAACA
>DASYSQ010000246.1:0-9836 GCA_036003145.1 Pseudolabrys sp. | reverse complement strand
TGAAGCTAACGGTCGTGGACATGTCGGGTCTAACCGATGCCGATTGGACCGGAATAAATAAGGTTATGCGCGCATGCGAGGCCGGTGGCTTTAACGCTTTCTGGGACGAGATCGATAAGTTGATCAATCCAGTCCTCCAGATCAGAGTTGCCAAGGCATTTTTCCCCGATTTAATCCGGGAGGCGCTCAAAGACAAAATGGCGGAGCAGCACGAAGATTTGAAAGAGTTTCTTACAAGGCGGAAAAGCCCAGCTGTCTACCAATGAGGTGACGGGCGCCCGCCAGTTTAGGTGGGGAGCGAACGGCAAGCGCAGTGTCCGCTTTTGGCACAAAGTGGACAGCCACACGGATGGTGTATTCGCAGGCGCGTAGGCAAAGAATAGCAATGGTTTGGCGAGCAATCACAAGACTCGTGCGGGTCTCACCATTGCAGAAAATAATCGATCAGTGTGCGGACGATGGATCGGCCAATGCCGGTGCAAAAGCGACGTTCAGTATGGAATCGTTCGCGGCGATAGGCAAAGAGCCGTTCCTGTTTCGGCAATGATATCGGGTTAAGTCCAGTACAGAACGATGGACACAACAATGATTGCTGCGCGTGTCACGGAGTCTTATGCGAGCCTCTTTCTCACGCCAAATGGCGTCGAGGGCTCTCGCAACGCCCTCATTGCAATGATTGGGGCCTTCGATGTTCGCTTGGTCGGAATACCATCTCTCAATGCGCCCGCAAGACTGAGTCTCTGGGTTGAACTCTATTGTCGGGATCTACATTTCGGCGTTGATAGCTGTAAGTGTGCTGATCTGGATGAGGCGATCGAAGCCGCGACGCTCCTGGCAATTCAAGCCGGACAGCTCAACAACGACGCCGAGCGGGGATGATGGGTCCGCCCTCCAAAACTTAGACACTCCAAATAGTCCATAAGCGATACGGCGCCAGCCTCTGGCAGTTCTTTTCAATTTGGCACAAAGCTGACATCAATCACTACGGTAATTGCGCACCTAAAGATTCAGTCCGGGGCGCTTTGACGTAAATCAATGCGAGCTTGCTGTGCGCGGTCATCCTTTGCGCGGCTCCGGGGAGGCGACGTACTCAGGAGGTCGTAATGTCGAAAGTAGCAACTGTCGGAGCGACAGCACTCTTCGCCTGCATTTTGTGCGCAACTCCCCTCTCGGTTAGCTTGTCGCCCGAGGGAAACGTGGCATTGTCCGTTGACACCGCCTCAGCGGTGATTGGTCGTCCCCTCACTCCAGGAAGCGTTGCGGGCGTCAATCGCAGGGCGCATCGGCGCGCGTATCGGCACGGGTACTACGGGACCGGCGCATACTACAATCCAAATCGCTATGGGTATGGAACGTACCAGGGCTACAGTGGGTACGCGTATCAGCCGTACAACCGCTATCGCACTTACCAGCAACCCTATTACGGGTATGGCAACAGGCAATGGTGGCAGTTCTGATCGCGCGATCAGCATAATCGGAGAAGCGCCATGGGTCGCTCGCAACCAGCGGGTGACAGCAGTTTGGCTGACCAAACCACTGCGCTCCGATCAACATGAGCATGCCAAGGACTGAACGTCCGCCCTTGGCTGTTGCACGCAGTAAGTCAAAACATCCGGAAGGACAGCCTATGCAAAAGATTATTTTTGCAATCGGTGCCATCGTGTTGCTCTCGACGACATACACGATGGCGCAACAACGAGAGATCGCAAAGGAATGCGCCGCTGATATCAGGGCGGCATGTGGAGACGTGCCGGCGGGCGCGGGCAGCATCAGGTCCTGCCTTAACTCGCATCTAGCGGACCTCACCCGGCCGTGCCAGGCCGTACTGATCGGGGCGGCGGCGATTGCGAGCGAATGCCGTGGCGATATCAGAACGATGTGCGGAGGCGTGGAACCTGGCGGCGGCAGAATTGAAGCTTGTCTGCAGTCTCACCTCACAGAACTCAGCCCACCCTGCATAGACAGCATGGCACGGACAGTCGGCGGCGGAGGGTAACCTTGTCGTCTGAACCTGCGACTGACATCGATTGCGAGGAGCCCCACCGCTTGTTGCGGGAAGCGGTGGGGGCGTTTGCACCAGTTGAAAGCTCGCAATGAACCGGGTGCAAGCGGTAGCCATGATCCAGATCAATCAACAGTCGAATCTATCGTCCACAATGCAAACGGTCGTTTTGCCCGAATCTCAGGCTGAGTGGGGCATTCGCGGCCGCGCGTCTATGCGCAGTCGTTTATGGAAATTTGGAGGAAAAATGATGCAAACAACTGTCCGTTATGGTGCCGTCGCGGCGATCCTGCCAGCGTGGCTCATGTCTGTTGCCATCCTAATTTCTGTTGCCGACTTCAATGTCGCCCAAGCGCAAACCGATAAAACAAAAAATAGAGCAGCGGCGGTCGCTTGCGGCAAAGACCTTGCAAAACAGTGCGGCGGTGTGCCAGTGCGCGCAAACAACATGCTCGAATGTCTCCAAAAGGACCAAGAAAAGCTTTCCAAACGATGCGTTGCGTTAGCGAACAATATTGTGCGCAGGTGCGATAGAGATGCAGCGCAGCGCTGCCCGGAGGTTGTCGCGGGCAGTGGCAACATTCTCGGGTGCCTGACGACCGCCAGGCGATCAGTTTCCTCGCGATGCAATGCGGCTCTCGATGCGGTTTTTCTCCGCCAGTAAAATGAGGGTTAAGCCCAAATTGTCTAGGCGGGATCGCTTTCCCTTATCCATGCGACCAAAAGCTCCCATATTACTGCGAGCACAATTGGGCCAAGAAAAAGTCCGGTAATGCCATAGGCGAGCGTGCCGCCAATGACGCCAATCAATATCACCAGCATTGGCGTCTTCAGCCCCCGGCCCATGATGATGGGCCTCAAAAAATTATCGAGCAGATTGACTGGTATCATGTAGGCCGTGAACAACAACGCGGATGACGTTTCCATCACCGTCCAGCTCCAAATAATAACGGGAATCAAAATGATCGATGGACCAATTTGGATGATACCGAGAATGAGGACGGCGAAAGCAATCAGACTCGCCTGAGGAACGCCGGCCACCATCAGCCCGATACCTGCAAGCAAGGCTTGCAGAACCGAAATACCAATAACGCCGCGCGACACCGCGCGAATGGTTGCTCCGGCTTGATCTACGAAGTCTTCTCCCCGCGTCGGATTGAGTCTGCGCGAAAACGTTTTGATTGCATCAGCGAGCGACGGCGCCGGCGAGAAAAGGAATCCGGCGACGATTATGGATACAAGGAACTTGATTGTGCCGATGCCCGTGTCTGCACCGATGCGAAGCAGGCTGCTTCCCAGCGGTTTAAGTTGGGGCAAAATTTTAGTCATTGCCGCCCTGAAATTAGTCGATGCAAGATCCCAAAACTGGTAGATCGGATCGCCAATCAGCGGCCAACCTTTCACGGTTTGTGACGGTGGGGCTATTGCCAGGTTAGAAAGGTCAAGTCGTTCGTAAATCGTTCGGAGGCTTTCGATCAGCCCCAAAGCGAGCCACGTCGCCGGACCAATGACAATCAGCAGGCTCAAAATTGTAACCAGAAAGGCAGCTAGTGGGCGACGTCCGCCAAGCCGAAGGGCCGTCCACTCGAAAACAGGATAAAGCGCAACCGTCAATACTACACTCCAAATGACGATCGAAATAAAAGGACGGACAAGGATCAATGTCCAATAAAGCAGAATGGCAAGAGCCCCCAGCCGGATTGCTGTCTCGATAAAAGGCCCGGTGAGTTGATCGCGGCTACGTGGGTTCTTTTGAGCGTGAGCCACTGCTTTGTTCCAGACTTGAGACTTAGTTTGTCACGACGCGATCTGAGACGATGAGACGACGGGATACAAATCCAACTGTCCGCGGCCTTTTCATGCTCAGGGGCGGGCCGCATTGATCTTGGTCAAAGAAAGTTTGAAACCCGAAGACTCCTTTGCGTTTGAACAATGCCGTAAGACTGGACATTCCTCGAACGTGTCCCAATGTCCGTGAATGACGGGGGTTTTGGGTAGGTGTGGTACCTTGGTCCAATTTATCGGTGATCCTACCAGCAGCAAGATAAGGGAGGGAGTATCGACTACTAGCAGGGGCACGCCGTCATGCGGAAAGCGCAAGAGTTTGAGCGTGACCGTCGCGAGAGTTTTCGTGGCTTTCCAGAGCGTCGACCATTCGACGCCGCGAAAGCGTTTTTACATGATTGTAATCAGCAAGCTGTAAGGGACGGCATTCTCGCGCTTCGGCGAGGCCCTATCCGTTACAGGCGTGGCGCGATGATTGCCTGCGAAGGTGATCCTGCCGATTACACCTACCTTGTCTTCAGTGGCGTGGTTCGAAGTTGTAGGGCCTATCGAGACGGTAGCCGCGGCATCGTCGCTTTTCACCTGCCTAGGGATCTTTTTGGATGGAGCGTCGGCCCGGTACATTCGCTGTCTGTGGAAGCCGCAACAGACACACTGGTGGTGTTTCTTAAACGCAGCGTTTTGCATGACGTCGCCATGCAAGACAACAGAATTGCAAGCTATCTGTTGGCCGCAACAACACATGAACTTCAACGGCTGCAAGACCATTCACTGTTACTGAGCAGGCCTGCCGAATGCCGCGTGGCAACGTTCCTGATCGGCCTGTCCATGAGGTTGGGAAAAACGGAGTATCTCGACCTCCCGATGTCCCACCAGGACATAGCTGATCATCTTGGGCTTACGATCGAGACCCTTAGTCGGACCATCACCAAGCTGGAAAAATCGGGATCAATTGAGCGTGCATCATGTCGAGCATTAGTTTTGCGAAACCGCGCATCGCTGGTACGCAAAATGCATCGATAGGAAGATGCAAAGTGCGTTGATTCTGGATCGGTGGGTCCGATTACAAACCCCTGCTAAACGGGGAGGCACGGGCGAGGCGGTTCGGACCTAGCAACAGATAACCAACGTCTTTCATCCAAAGCAAAGGAGAGCGCGATGTCACGCTTGGCTGCACGAATGCTCGTTTGTGCCATTTGTACTGTATTCAGCTTTTCTGCCAGCGCATTCGATCTGAGTGGCGCATGGACCGCCGATGCGACGAATTGCGACAAGGTATTCATCAAAAAAAACAACAGAATTGCGATGACAAGAAATTCCGGCGTTTTCGGCGGGGGCTTTATAGTTGAAGGGAATCAAATAAGAGGACAGGCAAAGACGTGCAAAATAACCAGCCGCAAAGAGGAAGGTGGCGTTCTGCGTTTGATTGCTTCCTGCTCAACCGACATAGCGATACTTGGTCCCGAGGAAGTCAGTGCAAAAATAGATAGTGACAATCAATTAACTCGGATCTTTCCTTCCTTTCCCGAATCTGGAATTTCCTTCTATCGCTGCAAACTTTGACCGACTAACGGGCCGCCATGTCCGCGTATGGTCTTGCCGGGCATGCAACAGCGACCACTCAGCGCCTGCTTTCGGGGTACGAGGGGATATTCGAATTCGGGCGATTGGACGGCATGGGAAACCAACGCTCCGCTTGCCCGAAGTTTCACCTTAAATGAAAAGAGAACTGCCGCGCGAAACTAACGCACTACAGTTGTGGCGTGTTGCTCGGCGAGACACACGCGGAACGATGTCCGCTAATGACCCAAGCGGACATCGAGTGAATAGTTGAGCTTGGTCAACTCCAATCCGTATGGTCGTGCAAAAAAACAGGGTGCTGATAGCCGCGCCGTCAAAAAAGAGGCCACTTATCAGCGGCATTCCAGCTGTTTCGGCGAGAGCAACTTTGATCTGAGTCAACGATTGCTGAGCCAGAAGGCACGACTATCCATGCTTCAAGAAATCCCTTCTTGAAGACATGGGAGGTACGGATGATCAGATTGATCGCTTTTGCTGCATTCGCCTTCGCCGTCACAACGTCAGTACAGGCAATGCCTTTGGCGCCGATTCAAGAGCCGGAGAGCATGATCACCCAAGCCGTCGCCGGATGTGGAGCGGGCAGGACACGTGTTAATGGTGTGTGCGTGGCCAGAACCACCAAACGTCAAGCTCGTAGGTGTGTGCGACGGGGAGGTGGAGGCGCTTGCGTGCAATACCAATAAGACGAAATCGAATCGGGCCGGAGGAGGAGAGCGGCGTTTGCTCTACCCCTCCCGTCCTCCACTTCACCGGCAGAGGATAATTCTTTGGCTGAAACAACCAAACTCTCCGTCGGCCAAGCGCTCGAAAAGCTGCGTGGCACCGAAGCGCCAAAAGCGAAGATGGCGCGGCTCGACGAAAAAATTGACACGCTTGACGAAGAGACACAGCGCTTGAGAGCGATGAGACGCCGCCTTGAGCGGGACCAGCGAGCCGGCTCGACCGGGCGCGATGCTCAAGAGGCAAACGTACGGCGTGTCACAAAGTCAAAAATATTAAGCATCACAATCGGGATAGCCATCGTGATCCTCATCCTGGCGTGGACGTGGGGACGTTTGTCGCCGTAGCAAAACACCTGGCACAAAGCAGTCATCAATGAACAGCGCCTGCACTTCCCTTATTGTCCGCTGTCGTTGTTCAATCGTGATGCGGGTTGCAGCACATCTGATCGCAGCCGTTCTACTCACGGCCCCGCTGGCAGCACAACCGTTATCGCGCTCGGTTCTCCTCCTCGATCAATCTTCTGCAGGCCTTCCCTTCAATACCGCGCTCGCAACGGCCGTTCGATTGACACTCAACGCCGCAAGCACTGTGCCCATCTCATTCTACGCGGAACATCTGGATGCCAATCGATTCTTTGGCCCAGGTTATGAAGAGGGCATCTTATCGTTTTTCAGGAAAAATCGCGATAAGACCATCGATGTCGTTGTCGTCGTCGGATCGGCTGCGCTCGACTTCATTGCACGACGGCGGGCGGAATTGTGGCCGAACGTACCCGTAGTCTTTGCGGCTATTGATGAGGCAACCATCGCCCAGGAGGCCCTTCCGCCGAATGTGACCGGCGTCACTATGCAGCTCACGCTTCAAGACATGGTGAGGACGGCAAACATCGTCGTGCCGGATCTCAAGCGAATTGCGATCGTGGGCGATCCTCTGGAGCGGCAAACGTTCTATCGTCATCTCCTGGATGAAATTCCGACAGTTGCGGCGCGACACGAAATTATCAACCTCATGAACTTTTCGATGGGTGAACTTAAAAGGCGCCTAGGAAATTTGCCGGATGCCACGGCCGTTGTTTACACCGGAATTTATCGTGACAACGAAGGGGTATCCTATGTTCCCGCGGAGTTGGTCCGGCAAATCGCGGAATGGGCTAATCGCCCGGTCGTGATAAATGTCGCCTCCTACTTGGGGAAGGGCGCCGTCGGCGGTCACATAGTACGCCCGGAACCTGTTGGTCAGCTGGCAGCGCAGTTCGCATTGCGCATTCTCAACGGGGAGAGGGCCTCAGACCTGCCCGTTACCAAGGTCGCGTCACCCCTTATTTTCGAATGGCCAGCCCTACAGCGCTGGGGGATCAGCGAGAACCAGCTTCCGCCGGGCAGCGAAATCATGTTTCGTAATCCGACTGTATGGGAACAATATCGCGCGTACATTCTGGCGTTCATCGCTGCAATTGTGATCCAGTCCGCGCTGATCTCTTGGCTGCTTTATGAGCATTGGCGTCGCCAGCGTGCGGAAATTCTGGCGCGAGATACCATGTCAGAGTTGACGCATGTGAATCGCATGGCAACGGCTGGCCAACTATCCGCCTCAATAGCGCACGAGATCAGGCAACCTCTGGCAGGCATTGTGGCAAACGCCCAAGCGGCACTTCGCTGGCTAGAAAAGGCCAACGTCGAAGAGGTGCGCGAAGGGTTGAAGGGAATTCTAGGTGATGGGCTTCGGGCGGGCGACATTATCACGCACCTTCGTGCGATGTTCAAAAGTGATGAGCTGAAGAAGGCTCACGTCGATATCAATAAGCTGGTCCTATCGGTTCTGGCGCTCGCGCGGATCGATCTGCTGAAGCAGGAGATAGAACTTAAGACGCGACTTGACGATCGAATTCCGGAGATACTCGGCAATCAGGTTCAGTTACAGCAGGTGATTTTAAACCTGGTCATGAATGCAATCGAGTCGATGAGTTCATCGCAAACTCGCGTCCTGCGCATAAAAAGCGCACTGAGCCAAACCAATAAGGTACATGTGTCGATCGAAGACACCGGCATGGGCATTAAGCAGTCCGACCTCGCCCGGCTTTTTCAGCCGATGTTCACGACCAAAGAGCGTGGTATGGGAATGGGCCTTTCGATCTGCCAATCAATCATCGAAAAACATGCCGGTCGGATTTGGGTATCTCCCGGGGCGCACGGAGGCTCTATTTTCCAGTTTGAATTGCCGACGATAGCTGACAACGATTAGGCAGGCTGGATTGGCGCAATCCCCTCGGTATCGGTGCTTTCCCAAAGCCGACAATCCAAAATCCGTTTCGGCCTACTGACCCTGGATAGAAAATCTGTCGAACAGGCGGTTCTGTGGGGAAGCAGCCGGCCGCCTGATGTGATTAGTTTTGGGTGGTGCTTCGGCCCGCGCTGCGCGCGCTGCGGGCTCGATCTTCTCGAGAGCCCCGAGCTCGGATTTGGGCTGGGCAGCAAGTATCGCCTGCGAGGTCATGTCGGGGGCGGGTGCTGGCGCGGTCGTGAGAGTTTGGCCAGTATCGGCCCGCCAGCGCTCGGGCAGACCGACGCGGTCGCTGGTGACTATCAAGGGCGAACTGGGCTCCAGCGTTGCGTCCGCAACGAAAAGCAGTGCAACCAGTGCTAAACCAACCATCGCAAGAAAGGTGAGAGCTGGCATTACCGTGCTCCGACATAGTCGGCTCGGGCGAGACAGGGAGGCAACTCCCATTCGCTGCCCCCGGAGCTAACCCCGGCGCGGGATGTTGCACCGGCTCTGCATCACAGAAATGTCGTGCAATGATGTTGATCCAGATCAATTCATTCTGTTACCCGTGAACTCGGCCGCTGCCGCGGCGCTGTCCATGAAATGGGGCTGCATTTCGCCGACGCTGGAAGTGCAGCCCCTCATCTTCGTCAGTGTATCGGTGGCCGCGCGCCCAAGCCGTCCGATCGCTTCGTCGGTTAGGATCACCCTCTTATTTGCGAGCCGGTCGATGCTCCCATTGAGGGCGGTCAGCGCCTCTTTCAGTCGCTCAATCTTGGATTGAACGACCGGGTTTTCCCCCACCTTGATTTCCCTGAGGGTACTGCCAAGCGTGCGGACTTCCTCCGTCAGGCTTCGGAGATTCGCCAGCGCGTCCTTTGGCGGCAGATCGAGTTTTGATAGGGCTGCTTCAGTCATTGTCGTAACTACGCTTCCGGCAAAGTTGTCGATACGCGCCATCGCGATGAGTACAAGAATCGCAGCGACGATCGCCAGGACCGCTGTCGCGTTGATCAGCGCAAGAAAAAACTCTACCGGGAGCCTCCGCAGCCGTGCCGTGATCTCACTTCGAATCGGGTGCGGACAAGAACGAGTCCTGTCGTGTTCCATCGCGTTGGTCTCCTTCCTTCTGCTCGGTCAGGGCGGTACGCCGCGACCGCAATATTAAGGAAGCTCGGAGCATGAAATCCGCGAACGCTGCACGGGATGATCGAATAAATACTCGAATTTTCCCACCAAATATTCTAGAAACTCCATTATTGCATGGCGGCGCAAGCGTCTTGATTAAGATCAAGATTGCTGCGCTGGACAGCCGATACGCTTGGCGAAAGAGGGATCAAGTTTTTCTGATGAGCTGGGACGGAACAATGACGAGAGGTGACAAGCTTGCGCTCGTTGGGGTCACCGTTGGCTGGTTGCTCGCCGGCGGTCTGATGACTTGGGCGATCTACGCTTTCATGGTCTACGTATTGAAGTATTGGTA
>DASYSQ010000245.1:0-39378 GCA_036003145.1 Pseudolabrys sp. | reverse complement strand
TGATGCTGACCGCGATCGGCATTTTCGTGGCGGGTTCGGTGGCCTGCGCGCTGGCGCCGAGCATGACCGCGCTGGTCCTCGGACGCGCGTTCCAGGGCCTCGGCGGCGGCGGGCTCATGGCACTGGCGCAGACCATCATCGCCGATATCGTCTCGCCGCTCGAGCGCGGCCGCTATCAGGGCTATATCGGCGCGGTATTTGCGACATCCTCGGTGGGCGGGCCGGTGCTCGGCGGCTTCCTGACAGAGCATATCGACTGGTCGCTGATTTTCTGGATCAACGTGCCGCTCGGCCTCATCGCGCTCGGGATGACGTCGAGCGTGCTTCGCCGCGTGCCGTTTCGCCCGCGCAAGCGGCGACTCGATATCATCGGCGCGCTGCTGATGATGAGCGCGGCGGTGCTCCTGTTGCTGGCGCTGTCCTGGGGCGGCCGGCGCTTCGAATGGATTTCGCTCGAACTCGGCGGGCTGCTGCTCGCCTCCGCGATCCTGTGGGGCCTGTTCGCCTGGCGGCTGATGGCAACGCCCGAGCCGTTCCTGCCGCTGACGGTGCTCGGCAATCCCGTGGTGCGCTGCGCGACGCTCGCCGGCGCCTGCAACATGGGGACGCTGGTCGGCATGACGATCTTCGTGCCGCTCTATTTCGAGGTGGTGCTGCATCTCTCGGCGAGCCAGTCGGGCCTGGCGCTGATCCCGCTGATGGGCGCGACCGTGACGATGTCGACCGTCACCGGCCGGCTGATGACGCATGTCGTGCACTACAAGCGCATGTCGCTGGCGGGGCTCTCGCTCGCGATCCTGTCGCTCGCGCCGCTTGCGATCTGGCCGGCGTCGATGCCGACCGCACTCGTGTTGCTGCTGTTGCTGATCATCGGCGCCGGGCTCGGCACGGTGTTTCCGGTGTCCACGGTCTGCATGCAGAACGCGGTGTCACGCTCGCAGATGGGCGTTGCCACCGGCGCCGCCAACTTCTTCCGCGCACTGTTCTCGGCGCTGGTTGTTGCAGTGCTGGGCGCCATCGTGCTCGGCGGACTTGGCGGCGTCGCCGGCATGTCGGTTGAAATGCTGGCGCGCACGGCATCAGCGCCCGAGCTCGCCTATGCGTTCCGCTTTGTGTTCCTCGCCTGCGCGCTGGTGCTTTCTTTCGGGATGGCCTTCCTGATTTCGATGGAGGAACGGCCGCTCCGGGGCCCATCGCCGCCGTCGCAGGCCGCTACCGCGCCGACGGCCCCGGCCACGCCGATCCCGGCGGAGTAGCGACGTCATCAGGCAGACATCTGGCGGCAAAAAAATCCGACCAGCCAGATCGCTGCGGCGACGACGAACGGCGCGACGGGGATGATCGGTTCTTCGAGGATGCTCACCTGATAAAGGCAATTGATCGCCGCCAACACGATGATGAGCCCGGCGAGCATCACGCTGGCGCGATAAAGAATTTCTCCCCACGACAGGCCCATGTCAGCCGTTGCCGATGGGTGTCCCCGTCGCGTCCACATGCTGATACCTCACGCGACTGAAATGCGTTTCACCCCCTGGTCGATAAAGCGGTGTTCCAGAAAAAGTTCCCGGAAGCGCGTGGGACGTGGATGCCCGCGACGAGCGCGGGCATGACGGGAGAGAGGCAGCGTTTCATTCATCATGGCCGGGCATAAAGCCCTCATTCGTCATGGCCGGGCATAGCCGTCCGAAAGGGCGGCGTGCTGTCGCACGCCTATGTCCCGGCCATCCACGTCTTTGCCTGTTTTAAATACCCGGAGAAGGCGTGGATGCCCGGCATGAAGCCGGGCATGACGGCGGAGAGACAGTACGTTTCAATCGTCATGGCCGGGCATAAAGCCCTCATTCGTCATGGCCGGGCTTGGCCCGGCCATCCACGTCTTTGAATTTACACGACCTTAAGACGTGGATGCCACCGGAAGTCGAGGTTGCCCGACTTCCGTAGTAATGATCTAGGCGCAAGTCGGGTAAACCCGACTTGCGCCGACAAGCGCGGGCATGACGGCAGACTTGCGCGGACAAGCGCGGGCATGACGATTAAAATGATCAGGCTCTAGTGCAGAACGTCGAACGCGGTCGCCGCCAGAACAAGCGATCCCATGCCAGCGAACGCGATAGCCGCTGAGGTCCGGCCGAGAACTTCGCAGTAGTGATTGAGTGTGGATTTGAAGCTCATGAACGCAAACTAAGGCGCTCAGGCGCAAGCCGGACGTGATGCAGTTCACATAGCCCGCTAATAAATCGCCAGCCAATAAATCGGTAAAAAAAGCCCCGGCAACGGCCGGGGCTTGGGACGGGGCTTGCTTTGGTGTGCCGGAATCGGACAGCGGCCGGTCAGTCGTGGGTCCAGTCGCGACGCAGCTCGAGCCGCACGTTCGGGTCCGGATCGCGTCCGACATATTGTCCATTTTCATACACGACGTCCGGATCCGCAGGCGAAATGGCCTCGGCGCGGACACCGCGCAGTTTGTGGTTCGTCGCGCGAGGTGGCTCGTAGGCATAGGGGCCACCTTCGGGACCACCTTGGAAACCACCTTGGGACCCACCTTGCCAGGCAGGCCCGCCGTGCTCCAATGCCGGCTGGTCGATCACGTTGCCGGTGCCATATGACGCGCTGTACGATTGGGCGAAAGCGGGTGATGCGAGCAGCATCGCAACGGTCGCGCTCAGGATAAGTTTTTTCATTGGCTCAATCTCCTTACTTGCTTCGTACTTGTCGTGGTCGCCGCCCGCCGGCAATTTGTTCGCTGCCGGTGATCTGCAAGTAGGAGCGAAACCGACGTTTGTCTCCGGTCTCGCGGCAACGCACTTATGCGCAGACCGAGTATCAACTTTAGTTTCCCTGCAAATTGCCGCCACATTTCGGCCTCGCCGGCAAACATCCCGGAGAGGCGATGCGCGCAGTGGTGCGCATCCTTTTGAACGTTCTGAAGCGGCGATTGGTTTCAAGAAATATTCATTTTGGACGATATGTAATCATGCAATAATCGCGGCAACTGCGTACACAACGTGAGGTCTTTAACCATGTCAAAGACGATAGCGATATTCGTTGCGGCGGCCGTGAGTGCCGCCGCTGCGTTGCCTTATACAGTTGCCTCTGCGGCTCCCGCCGGTGGAGCGTTCGCGATCAACAACGCAGCGCCGATCGCGGTCGAGAATGCCCGATGGGTTGGTGGTTGGCGCGGTGGTGGTTGGCGCGGTGGCGGCTGGGGTTGGCGCGGTCGAGGCTGGGGCTGGGGTCTCGGCGGTGGACTTGCTGCCGGGGCGATCATCGGTGGCGCGCTCGCAGCACCGTATTACGGTGGCTACTACGGCGGCGGACCCTACGTGGACGGGTATTATGCGGAGCCCGGCTACTACGCCGAACCGGGCGGTGGCGGCGGCGCGGTGGAATACTGCATGCAGCGATTCCGGAGCTACAATCCAAATACCGGAACGTATATGGGCAACGATGGCCGTCCGCATCCGTGTCCTTAGGAAGACCGGAAAGCAAACAAAAAAACCCCGGCATGATGCCGGGGTTTTCTTTTGAGTGCCGTACGATTGTCATTCGCAGAATTTGCGCGGCGGGAAATCGCAGGAGGTCTAATGCGGTGCCAGTTCGGCCCCGCGACTGCCTGGACCGCCGTCGAGCGTCGAGCGGATCGCTTCGGCGAGTGCGGAAATCTGATAGGGCTTGCGCAAAATGGGAAGGCCGTGTCGGCTGGCGAGGGCCTTGGAATAGCCACTGGTTAACAGCACCGGAAGCCGCGGGTAACGCTCGTTGATGGATTTGGCCAGTCCCAATCCGTCGAGTTTGCCCGGCAGCACCACGTCGGAGAACACCAGATCGACCGCCGTGCCGGTGGCGAGAAAGTCCAGCGCCGCCTTGGCATCTTCGACGGCAATGCTCCGGTAGTTGAGCTGCTCGAGCAATGCCATTGCGACGGCCTTCACATCCGGGTTGTCTTCGACGACCAGGATGGTCTCACCACGGCCGGGCGATTGGCCGGCAGGCGTGGTGTCCATCGCGACGATCGGGGCGTGGCTGCGCGGCAAATAGAGAGTCGCCTGCGTTCCCTGGTCGATCTTGCTGCGAACACGGATGGCGCCGCCCGATTGCTGCGCGAAACCGAAAGCCTGCGAGAGGCCAAGACCGGTTCCCTTGTCGGGACCCTTGGTGGTGAAGAACGGCTCGAAAATCCGCGACAGAATTTCCGGCGGGATGCCAAACCCCGTGTCACTGACCGTAACCGCTACGAACTCGCCTTTGATTGCCTCGACGGTCTCGGGGCCGTCGAGGGTGACATTTTCTCCCGACAGGGTAATGACGCCACCCTCGGGCATGGCGTCGCGTGCGTTCACCACCAGATTGACGAGCGCCAGTTCGAATTCGGGGATGTCGATCGCGACCGGCCAGACGTCCGGCGGAAACTCGATGCGCAGATCAATATTGCCGCGCGCCGAACTCGAGAGCACGTCGCGAAATGCCATGACCGTCTTGCCGGGGTGGACCGTGCGGGGGTTCTGCGGCTGGCGGCGAGCGAAGGTGAGCAATTGCCGCGTCAGCGTTTCCCCGCGCGAAGCCGCCGCCAGGATCGCTTCCAGCGAGCGCGTGTTTTTTTGATCAGTCATTCGTCGCATCAGCGCCTGCGCCTGACCGCTCACCACCATCAGCAGATTGTTGAAGTCGTGGGCGACGCCGCCGGTCAGCTGGCCGAGGGCTTCCATCTTTTGCGTCTGCGCGAGTTGCTGGTGCGCGCGGTCGAGGGTTTCCTGCGCATTGCGGCGTTCGGTGATGTCGCGCGTGATCTTGGCAAAACCGATGAGCTTTCCCGTTTCGTCGTGGATCGCGTCGATGACGACGTTTGCCCAGAACAGGGAGCCATCCTTGCGCATGCGCCGGGCCTCGGCCTCGAACCGCCCTGTAGCGGCCGCGATGGCCAGCGAACGGTTCGGCAATCCGGCCTTGCGGTCGTCCGGCGTATAGAATTGCGAGAAATGGCGGCCGATGATTTCCTCCGCCGTGTAGCCTTTGATACGTTCGGCGCCCGCATTCCAGCTCGATACGATGCCGGTCGGATCGAGCATATACAGCGCGTAGTCGGTGACGCCGGCGACCAGCGAGCGGAATTGGCGATCGCTTTCGTGCCGGGCCGCCACCGACTGTTTTTCCGACGAGATATGGCGCCCCGAGACGTAGATCAGGCCGGCATCGGTAGTCATTGTCCACGCGATCCATCGCCAGCTGCCATCGCGGTGACGGAAGCGGTTCTCCATGCGCACAGTTGGCACACCCTGGGCGAGGCGTGCACGACCGGCGATGGCCCCCGGCCCATCGTCCGGATGGCGCAGCTCGCTCACGTGCATCGACTTGATCTCGTCCTCACTCCAGCCGAGCAGATTGCTCCAGGCCGGGTTGACGCTGAGAAAGTAGCCATCGAAATTGCCAACGCCGAGCAGGTCTTCGGACACTTTCCAGATGCGATCCCGTTCGCGCGTGCGCTGTTCCACCTCGGCCTCGAGCCGATTGGTGAGGGTCTGCAGAATTTTCTCGTCACGCACGCGCTTGGTCGTTTCAAAGGTGGTGGCGAGAACGCCGCCGATCCCGTTGGCCGCCGACGAGTCCGGGATCGGGCTGTAGCTGATCGTAAAGCGCGCATCCTCGGGAACGGCGTGACGATGGACCGACCACGGGTGATCTTCGGCAAAGAATCTGGCGCGTTCACCGCACAGGATGGCGTTGTTCAGCGGCCCAAGCTCGCTGTAGATTTCCGGCCAGATATCGCGCAGCGGTTTTCCCAGCGCGTGCGGATGCCGGTCGCCGAGCAAGGCGGCATAGGCATCGTTGTAGATCATGATCAGATCCGGCCCCCACCGGATGGACGTGGGAAAGCCGGAAGCGAGGATCAGCGCGACACTCCATTTCAGCGACGGGGACCAATTCTCCGCCCGCCCCAAGGGCGTGGAAGCCCAATCATGAGTATGGACGCGCGCATTCATGCCCGCGTCCGTCACCGGCTCCATGGGATTCCTGGTCTGATCATCGCGCCAATGGCGCATATAGACTAACCCCTCCGCCCCATGCGCAAACGCCGGGCGAAGGGAAAAGTTCCCTTGGATTGCCGCCTTTGGCCAAGCGCCGTCTATCAGCGGCCCTGGTGATTGCCTTGGTTGTTGCCTTGGGTGTTCTGGATGAACGTGCCGCTGCGCAGCTCTGCTACGGCCTGCTGCAGTTCGGCCTGCGTGTTCATGACGATCGGGCCATACCAGGCGACCGGTTCCTGGATCGGTTTGCCGGACACCAGCAGAAACCGAATCCCTTTGTCACCGGCCTGGACGGTGATCTCGTCGCCTGCATCGAACAGCACGAGCGAGCGGTCGCCGACTTTTTCCCGCACGAGAATTTCGTTGCCGTCGACCTGCTTTTCACTGAGCACGCCGATCGGCCTGGACGCGGCGCGGAACGTGCCATCGCCCTCAAACACATATGCAAAAGCATGGCGCTCGACCTCGACCTTGAACGTCTTGCGCTTGCCCGGCGGCACGAAAATGTCGAGGTAGCGCGGATCAGCGGCGACGCCGTCGACCGGCCCTTTCTTGCCCCAAAAGTCGCCGCACACGACGCGCACGCGTGTGCCGTCGTCGTCGGTGACTTCGGGAATCTCGGGGCCCTTAATGTCCTGGTAGCGCGGGGCGGTCATCTTGAGCGAAGAGGGCAGGTTGGCCCAAAGCTGGAACCCGTGCATGCGTCCTTGCGGATCGCCCTGGGGCATCTCCTGATGCATGATGCCGCGGCCGGCGGTCATCCATTGCACGTCGCCGGATGTGAGCTTTCCGCGGTTCCCGAGGCTGTCGCCGTGTTCGACCGTGCCGGACAAAACGTAAGTGATGGTTTCGATTCCACGGTGCGGATGCCACGGGAACCCGGCAAGATAGTCGGCCGGCCGGTCATTGCGGAAATCGTCGAGCAACAGAAACGGATCCGTCTCTGCGGTGTCGCCGAAACCGAATGCACGCCGCAATCTGACGCCCGCACCTTCGATGGTGGGCTGCGACTGCACGATGCGTTTGACGGGACGGATGGACATCGATTCAGCTGCCTTTCGTTAAGCCCGATGCGGCGCCAGGCCGGGCGGTAAAGGCCAAAAAGTGTTTTGCACTGGGCGCACAAGGCGGCAATCCTGCGACAGATTGCCATTCATATATGGAAACTTCATATAGGGCTTTCGTCCATTAGATGAAGTGACGAAGCTGCATATCATCTATTCGGATGATAATATTATTGTCCAGCAAGACGTTGCTCGCCCGATCACATGAGGTCGGCTATGGTTGCGCCATGAAGCGGATTGCCACGGTCACTTGCCTCATCCTGCTTGGTCTCAGCCTTGGTCTCAGCCTTGGCGGCTGCACCAAATGCGGCTGGCTGTGGAACGAGGGGCCGCGCGGCTGCCATTCCGACGCGCCGCGAACGTAGGCGGATCCGCGCGCTATTGCGAACGCAGAAAATTCAATACCGCGCCGACGAGGCCGAGCAGGAGCCCGGCGAGCAAGACATATTGTAGAATCGCAAGCGCACGGCTCGGCGCTTCAGTCGCGGTCGACATATCGTAGATCTGCCAGACGGCAACAGCCGCAAAGGCGACAATCATCACACCCGAGTTTTTGGTCTTCTTTTCGTTCAAGCCCGGTCCCCCTGTCCCAACGACAAGGTTACCGGATGCCCGGCGCGGATTCTATGCCCACATTTGATGGCCGGCGCGCCCCCAGGGAACGCCGGATGAATTCAGGAGGCCCGCAAGGCGACCGGGCACGGACTGCGACGGCAGCGGCGTGGAGACGATGGGCCTTTCCGGGCAGGCGGATGCAATCGTCAAACCATCAGGCCCTCTGCGCTGCCGTCGCCGGAGCATGGTGTGTAAAAATTCCTAGGAAAATAGTCTTGACAGCGTGACGCTGCTCGGGTAGTGTCTGGGCACACTCCACATTTGCATCCAGACAGACACCGCGAGCTGCGGAACAGCCGCTGGCGCACTGCGTTGGTTTCTGACAGCGGCTCCCGTTTCGCGGCCGCCGGAGGGATGCAGAATGCCGCACAGCGACCACGATCGTATTGTGAAGAGCACGAACGAGGCGCGCGCAGCCGTTACCGGTCACAATGTGCGTTACGTGCTGCTCGTCGGCACGCTGGCGGTGATCGTGCTCTTCGCCGTGGCTTACGTCGCGACGCGGCTGTGAGCGCGACGCGCTGATCAACGCAATATCAAGAAGATTCGCGCCGGAATATTCCGGCGCTTTTTATTTCAGGAACAGGACATGAGTTTGCGGAGAATTGAGATTCCGCCAGTGCTCGTCGTCAAAGGCAAGTATCTGTTCGAAGAGACGAACGCATTGCGGCAGGATATTGCGGCAATGATGGGGATCAGTCCCGACACGTTGCGCCGTCGCAGCATTGAATGGGGTTGGAAGGAGCGGCCGCGTCTGGGCGCTGTGCGCGCCTCCAGATCTGGCGGCGGAACGCGGTTCGCGACGAGCCATCACGCAGGATCTGCCGGCGATCCGGCTGCCGCCGCACGACGGCGGGCCGTCGCTTCGCGCATCATGGCCATGCTCGAGGACGAGCTCGCAAGAATCGAAACCACGTTCAGGGAAGCGGGAGTATCGGCGGGGGGCGCGTTCGACAACAGGATCCGCGCGATCCTCGGCGTCACAAAGGCGCTGCGCGAAGTGGAATTGATGACCAAGCCTGACGAAGTGATCCCGCCCAATGCAGCCGACAACAACACACCGCGCAACATTGACGAATTCCGCGAAGCGCTTGCGCGGCGCATTGAATCGTTTGTTACCGCTCAGCAAAACGCAGATGGCGGAACTGACGGCGGAGCTGCTGGCTGAGATAGAGCCGGGCGAACGCGAGTTCTTCCTGCGTGACTTTTCTGTTTTTGCGCATAGCCACCAGCTTCCGCCCGATCTCGCAAACAATTGCGAGCCGTGGACGACATGGCTGATTCTCGGCGGTCGCGGCGCAGGCAAGACGCGCGCCGGTGCGGAATGGGTTCGTGCCGTGGCCATCAGCGATCCGAAGGCACGCATAGCGCTTGTTGGTGAAACCGAGCGCGACACGCGCGAGGTCATGGTTGAGGGCATGTCCGGCTTGCTCGCGGTGCATCCGCCGCATGAGCGGCCACAGTGGGTGCCGTCGCGACGGCAGCTGGAATGGCCGAACGGAGCCCTGGCGCAGGCTTTCTCGGCGGAAGATCCCGAAAGCCTGCGCGGGCCGCAATTCTCCGCGGCCTGGTGCGATGAACTCGCCAAGTGGCGCCATGCCGAAGCAACCTTCGATATGCTGCAGTTCGGGCTGCGCCTTGGCGAACGGCCGCGGCAGGTGATGACCACCACGCCGCGGCCGGTCGCGCTTCTCAAGCGCCTGATTGCCGATCCGTCGGCCGCGATCACCCGTGCCGGCACGATAGCGAACGCGTGCAATCTCGCGCCGAGCTTTATCGAGACCATATTGTCGCGATACAGCGGTACGCGGCTGGGAAGGCAGGAGATCGACGGCGAAATCATCGAACAACGCGACGACGCGCTATGGTCGCGCGGACAGCTGGACCTTTGCCGCATCGATGCGGCGCCGCTTCTCACGCGCATCGTCGTCGCAGTCGACCCGCCGGGCTCCGCAGCGAAACAGGCGGATGCCTGCGGGCTGGTCGCGGCGGGGCGCGGCGAGGACGGCAGCGTCTATGTGCTCGCCGATGAAACCGCAGGCGTGGGCGGTAAAGGCGATTGCGTTATGGCGACGCCTTCATGCCGACGCGCTGGTGGCGGAGGTCAATTTCGGGGGCGACATGGTGCGCGCAGTGATCGGGGCCGCCGACCGTTCGGTGCCTGTCATCACGGTGCGGGCAACGCGCGGCAAATATGTGCGCGCCGAACCGGTGGCGCAGCTCTACGAGCAGGGGCGGGTCAAACACGTCGGCGCATTTCCGGGGCTCGAAGATGAAATGTGCGACTTCGGCCTCGACGGATTGTCGTCCGGTCGCTCGCCCGACCGGCTGGATGCGCTGGTGTGGGCGATTACCGCGCTGAGCTTCGGTGCGCGGGGCGAGCCGCGAATGAGATTGCTTTGATGGCAGAAGATGAGAGAAAATTATGTGGTCGCATATCAAGACTATTTTTGCGTCTCCCGAGTCAAAATCCTCCCGAACCGGACGCCTGATTTCGCTCGAAGGTGGCGGGCGGCCGCGCTGGACGCCGCGCGATTACACGGCGCTCGCCCGCGAAGGCTATGCGCGCAACGCCATCGTCTATCGTGCCGTGCGACTGATCGCGGAAAGCGTCGGCAGTCTGTCCTTCGTTCTTTATGAACGGACCGCAGAGCGCGACGCGCATCCGCTGCTTGATCTCCTCCGGCGGCCGAATCCGCGTCAGGACGGCGCGTCGTTTCTGGAAAGCGTCGCCTCACATCTTCTGCTCGCCGGTAATGCCTATATCGAGGCCGTCGGCCTCGAAGGCGGGGGTGGGGCGCAGGTGCGCGAGCTTTATACGTTGCGGCCCGACCGCATGAAGCTCGTGGCAGGTGCGACCGGCTGGCCGCAAGCCTACGAGTACAAGGTGGCAGGTTCGACGGTGCGTTTCGACCAAAGCGCGGCCTTGCCGCCGATTTTGCACCTCACCTTCTTCAATCCGCTCGACGACCACTATGGTTTCAGTCCGCTCGAGGCCGCCGCGATGGCGGTCGACACACACAACGCCGCGGCCATCTGGAACAAGGCGCTGCTCGACAATGCGGCGCGGCCATCGGGAGCATTGGTCTACGACGGCGCCGACGGCGCGATGTTGTCCACTCTGCAATATGAGCGGCTGAGAAAGGAATTCGACGAATTGCATCAGGGCATGCGCAATGCCGGACGCCCGCTGGTGCTGGAAGGCGGGCTCGACTGGAAGCCGATGTCGCTTTCGCCGAGCGATATGGATTTTCTCGAGGCCAAGCATGCCGCCGCGCGCGAAATCGCACTCGCCTTCGGAGTGCCGCCGATGCTGTTGGCGATCCCCGGCGACAATACGTATTCGAACTATCAGGAAGCCAACCGCGTGTTCTGGCGCCAAAGCGTGTTGCCGCTGGCGGCGCGCATCGGGTGCTCGCTCACGCATTGGCTGGCGCCGGCGTTGGGCGAGGGTCTGATGCTGTCCGCCGACACCGACAAAATCGAAGCGCTCAGTCCCGACCGTGCCGCGCTCTGGGAACGCGTGAGCAAAGCGCCATTCCTCAGCGTCAACGAAAAGCGGCTTGCCACCGGTTATGGCCCGGTAGAGGGCGGCGACGTGTTCCCATCACAGCAATAGGAACAAGAACAAGCGCACGCTGTTCTCCTTACGGAGTGCCGCACGAGACGCTCATGGAA
Source organism: Pseudolabrys sp. (assembly GCA_036003145.1). Taxonomy (GTDB): domain Bacteria; phylum Pseudomonadota; class Alphaproteobacteria; order Rhizobiales; family Xanthobacteraceae; genus Pseudolabrys. The sequence goes on along the minus strand of DASYSQ010000245.1, from coordinate 27,998 downwards.
CTCAAGGTGGAACTATGTTCACGAAAACGACCATACTGGCCATCGGACTGGCGGGCGCATTAGCCGCCACCGGCGCGATTGCGCAAACAAAACAGGCCGACAAAGACAGCCAGAAATTCATCAAGGCGGCTATTCAGGGCGACATCGCGGAAGTCGATGTCGGCAAGCTGGCGGAGGAGAAAGGCCAGAGTGACGCCGTGAAGCAATACGGTGCGATGCTGGTGAAGGACCACGGCGAGCACAAAAGCAAGGCCGAGCAGGTGGCCGGCCAGCTCGGCGTGGAACCGCCGACGGGGTCGAGCCTGGTGCAAAAGGCCACCTACGCGAAGTTGAAGATGCTCTCGGGAGCGATGTTCGACAGATCGTTTGCGAAATCGATGGTCAAGGACCACCAGGACGATATCAAGGAATATAAAAAGGAAGCGTCGAAGAAGGACGCGGCGGGTCAGTTGGCAAACGAGACGCTGCCGACCCTGCAACATCATTTGAAGGCTGCGCAGTCTCTCGAGAAACAGACCGCGCAGAAACAGTCCTCACGTTGAAGTGGGTCGCCGCATTTGAGCGGCACCCGAATGACGCCCGTTTGCTGGTCCCCTCAGCCGGGCGTCATTTTTTTGCGAGCAGGACGGCCGGGATGGTTCTCTAGAACCTGCTGGGGTTTACCCAGCGCGCCGTGAGCTCCCGCATTGCTTGCTCGAGGCTCACGGCAAACCCACGATTTTGGGCGCTGTCCGGGCGTGCGGTGATCGTCCAGGACCATGGTATGCCTTGTGGCGCTTGTGTCGTAAGGACAATGAGGCCGACATGCTGGTTGCCGTCGAAGACGTCGTAGTCGTCGGCCGACCATTCGCCGTCGCGATCCTTGGGGACACGCGAAAGGGTCAGTTTTCTTGCCTTGCCAACCGGCTGTGCAGAGTTGGCCGCTCCTGAGGGTGGGGAACGGTCCGGGCCTCCGCGCAGCGGTATAAAGTAAGGGCCATCCTCGTTCACGGAATTCATGGTGTATCCAATCACAGGCGCGGCGGCTTTGCCAATCGCCCTGGACAGATCATCACCTGAATTGGTGGCGCTTCATTCGAACACCTCGTCGGCGGCGATCACCAGGCCTTGCGGTACGACGACGCCCAGTTCTTTCGCGGTCTTGAGGTTGATGAACATCTCGACTTTCGAGGATCGCTGGACCGGCAGGTCAGCGGCCTTCTCACCGGTCAGGATCCGGCCGGTGTAGATGCCGGCGAGATGATAGGATTCGGCGACGCTGCCTCCGTAGCTGAGCAAACCGCCCGCCGCCGCGAATTCGCGCCCGTTGGAGATTGCCGGCACGCCGCGGCGAGCCGTGATCGCGGCAAATTTTGCAGTCGCGCTCAGGAAGAACGCATCGCCCGCGGCGATGACGAGTCCTGCAGTGCGTTTGGGCAGGTTCGCGACGGCTTTGTCAAATTCGTCCTCGGTGCTGGCTTGCAGGATCTGGAGTTGCAGACCGAGGGCGCGCGCCGCCTCCTGCGCGTCCCGGGACTGGACTTCAGCCACCACAGGATTCGTCTGGTTGACAATGAGCGCGACGGCCGTCGCCTTGGGTAACAGCTGGTGCATCAACTCCAGGCGTTTCGGCCCGAGCTCCATGTTCAATTGAGTTGCGCCGGTCATATTGCCGCCGGGCCGCGCCAGATTGGCGACGAGGCCGAGGCCTACCGGATCGCTCGCGGTGGTAAAGACAATCGGGATCGTTGTGGTTGCCGCTTTTGCAGCGAGCGCCGCTGGCGTGCTTGTTGCGGCAATAACGGTCACATGGCGCCGTATCAGATCGGCAGCGAGTTCCGGCAGCCGATCGTAATGGCCGTCCGCCCACCGGTATTCGACCAGCACATTTTGGCCCTCGGTAAAGCCCATCTCGTTCAGACCGCGGCGAAATTCGTTCGCAAATCGCGCGTAATTCTCAGCGCTGGCGCCGTTGAGGAACCCGACCACTGGCCTGGCAGTCTGCTGCGCGCGGGCTGCAAACGGCCACGCGGCTGCCGCGCCGCCGACAAGGCTAAGGAATTCGCGTCGTCGCATGTGCCCCTGCAATAACCACGCGTCCTGCAGTGCCGAATGATAACAGATTTTGGAACTTGCCGTCCCGGCCTTGTTTCAGGCCTGCTCCACTTGCTCCATACTTGCATCCCAAGGGAGGCGCCAATGGTCGCGACGGACAAATTGTTCGCCGGGTCGATCCCGGAAATCTATGACCGGTTGATGGTCCCGCTGATATTTGATGTTTATGCCCGCGATCTTGCAGACCGGCTGGCAAAAGCAGCGCCACGGGATCTGCTGGAAACAGCCGCCGGGACGGGCGTTCTGACGCGAGCCGTCGCCGCGCGGCTTCCGGCGTCCGCGCGTATCACCGTGACGGATCTCAATCAGCCGATGCTTGACTACGCAAAGGCGCGGCTGCCCGGCGACGGTCGGATCACGTGGAAACAGGCTGATGCTCTTGCGCTGCCTTTCGGCGATCAGAGCTTTGATGCCGTGGCCTGCCAGTTCGGCGCGATGTTTTTTCCGGACAGGGTTGCGGGGTATAAGGAGGCGCGGCGCGTCCTGAAACCCGGCGGTCATTTCATTTTTAATGTGTGGGACCGCATTTCAGAAAACGACTTTGCTGATGTCGTCACCCGGGCATTGGCGGAAATTTTTCCGGATGATCCACCGCGCTTCATGGCGCGCACCCCGCACGGCTATCATGACGTCGAGCAAATCCGCGCGGACCTGAAGGCGGCAGGATTTGCCGACGTATCGGTGGATATTGTGGACGCCCGAAGCAAAGCGCCGTCCGCGCGCGATGCGGCGATCGCCTATTGCCAGGGCACTCCGCTGAAAAACGAGATCGAGGCCCGCGATGCGTCGCGAATGGAAGAGGCGACAACGAAGGCAACTGATGCTGTGGCGCGCAGGTTTGGAAATGGCGCCGTCGACGGCCGCATTCGGGCGTTTGTGATCACCGCGCCGCGGTGACGGCGGAATATCAACTTCGACTGTGAAATTAATGACTGATCTTATCCGCATTTTCACCGAACGCGGTGATCTCGCGCATCTGGCCCTGTTGCTGTGGGCGATGTCGGCGACCGCGCTCGGCTGGTTCGCGTTGCGCGAACTCACCGCCGCCAGCCGCCGCTTCGACGATTTCGTACGCGAGCTCGCGCGTTTCAACGAGCTTTTCGGAGACCATTGATGGAACCGTTCATTGCCGTGCTGCGCTCTGTCCGCCGTGAGACGGAAGAGCGGCACGATCATCTCGATATTTTTCGCGAATTTCTTGATCACCTCGGCCGCAACGTCCGCAGAAGCGACGAAGGCAAACCGGCCGACCGGCGCACCGTTCAACGCTGACCTTTTTTATCGTCATGGCCGGGCCAAAGCACTGTCTTTGCGCCTGAAGACCGGCCATCCATGAAGCTTCGCAGCAAGCGGAAACGCGTCATGGACCCGCGGGCCAAGCCCGCGGGTGACTCCCGATTTTTGCTTGCAACCGGAAATTTCAATGCTCGCACCGTCATCCGAATCCAACACCGCGTCCGTTTTCGCGCCGCGCGCCACGATCGATGCCGACGGCACCGTCGAGGGTTATGCCAGCCTGTTTGGCGAGCTCGACCAGGCGCGCGACATGATGATGCGGGGCGCCTTTGCGGAGACGCTCTCCGCGCGCGGCATCCGCCGCGTGCCTATGCTGTTCCAGCATGATCCGTCCGAGCCGGTCGGCATCTGGCTCGAGCTGCGTGAGGATCATCGCGGGCTGTTTGCCCGCGGCCGGCTCATTCCGGAAGTCGCGCGTGGACGCGAGTTGCTGTCGCTTTTGCGGGCAGGGGCGATCGACGGTCTGTCGATCGGTTTCCGCACGTCAAAAGCGCGCATCGATCCAAAAACTCGCATCCGCCGGATCTACGCCGTCGACCTTTGGGAAATCTCCATCGTCACGTTTCCGATGCTGGCGGGGGCACGCGTGCGCGCCGTCAAGCGCTCACATGTCCGCACGCGCGCCGAGCAGGAATGGGCCCGCACGAACGGCAGGTCGAATGGGATTAACACTCTTCCGGATCGACCTCGCCGACGGGCGCTGAAATATGGCTTCAATCCCGGTCAGTCGCGCGTGCCACGTGGTCATGCGGACGGAGGATGATGGACTGATCAAGGCTCTTCGAGCCGGCGCCGTATTCGACTCGCGGGCGAAATCCCCACCAACGACAAGCCCGAATTGCCGAAGGAGCGCCCACCGACGTCAGGGGGCCGATCTGCGGCACTCAAGGCTGCAGCGAGAATCCTTGCGAAGTTTGGTGGTCCGATCGGGGCCATTATCGAAGTGGGTTCCTGGGCGTATAAATATTCGCCGCTTGTTGCAGCTTACAACGATGCGCCGAAATCGCTGGATGAATTACAAAACGCCGTTTCGACGCCAGCTTTTGGCTATGATATCCATCACGTTGTTGAGAAAACTCAAGCTGCGCGTGATGGTTTTACAAGAGAACAAATTGAAGGCCCCGAAAATCGGGTCCGAATCCCGACGATGAAGCACTGGGAAATCAATGCCTGGTATCAAACAGAGAATCTTAACTATGGCGGGCTCACGCCTCGCGAGTACTTAAGCGGCAGAAGTTGGGACGTGCGCCGAGCTGTCGGGCTTGAAGCACTCAGAATACATAAAGTCCTCACGCCATGAAAACTTCCATCCTGAACGGCATGACGGTACCACAACTGGTTGAGCGATTTGCCGCTCTGGCGCTTGGTCAATTCACGGCAGAACTGCATGGCGAAACCGAAAAGTACAATCGGCTGTTTCGCGAGCTGGTTGCCATTGAACAGGAGTTAAAAGGTCGGACTGGCGATCAACGGGTCGCCCTGGTCTCTCTTTTTGAACACCCGAATGCGCAGGTCAGACTGATGGCCGCAGAACTGACTTTGGCTGTGGCGAGAGCATCCGCATGTCGAACGCTGCAGGAGATCTGGGATAAAAATGAATTCCCCCAGGCGACATTTGCAATGGGAACCTTGCGGGCGCTGGAGCGCGGCGACCGAAAGCCGACCTGAAAGATTTCTTATCCCTCGTGCCGCGCTCCCCAAGGCATCATTGAACCGTCGCCACCATGCCGCCGCGGGGATTAACGACCACGTAGCCCTTGAGCGACCGGACGTGCTCGCGGGTCAGCCCGCCGCCCGAGTTGCCGTCATGGACCAGCCAGTCGTTGCCGTCGACCGGGCTGACCAGCACCATCACATGGTGACTACGCACCGCTGCCATTCCCGGTGCCGGCGCGGTGCGCGGGAATTTCCTGAGCCAGTTTGCGGCCAGATTGAGTTCGGGGCGGATCTGACCGAACAGATACAGCGACGCTTCGCAGCCACAGAAGGCGTGCGGACATCCGGCGGGCCTGCGGCCGATCACGGAGCCGTTTGCGTCCGTTACAACACGGGACTGCACGGCGCCGGTTGCAGCGCGCGCACGACCCGCGTAGTCCGAACAACCACGCTCATTGCACTCGATTGTGCGGCCCTGTTGCTGCTGGGGCGCGCGTTTCGGCGCAGCGTCAGCGCCTGCGATCAGAACGAGCGAAAGAAGGGCCGTTCCGAGTATCGTCGCGTGCTTTGTCACTTGACCTCCAAGCGTCAGAAGCGGTTGTTACCGCGCGACACCTGTACCCATTACCATTGGCGGCTGCGACTGGATCTGCCGGGTAAGCTGACCGAGTAAGGTTAAGCCTTAACGGTCGGCATTATTGATGCCGTGGCATCCGACAAATTGTGCCGTTCAGCGATCAATTCGTGGCCGAAGCACGGATGAGGTCGTTAAAGTTACTCCGGCGCGACCCGGCGGAATTTTCCGTCGTCGATGCATCGAAAGGGCTTTCCGTTTCTACGCTGAAAGTGGCGGATTGGTCTCTTGTGGAATCGATCAGACAGAATTGGTGCAAAGCGCCGCGCCCTGCGTCGACCACTGACGAGTCCACGATCGTTCCTTTTGCTTGCGGATGAAGGCATCGAACAATCCGCATGCGAGGCTGCGACACAGCATTAACGCAAAGTGACCGGCTCATGCCGAAACGGGAAACATTGCTTAAATTGTTCATTAAATCGTACTTGTCATGATGCGGTCATGGCACGACACAGACCAGAGTTCGGGCGCCGGCCAGCTTTTGCGGCGCCACAAGGTGGTATCCAGGCGCAGCCGCCCACGCGGCTTCGCGCTACCCTGATTTTGCTGGCAATGCCGATCATTGGGTTTTTGGTCGTCACTCTCATTCGATAAAGTTCGTGCCGGACATTTAAACGCTTCGACAAGCGGGCTGTGCCCGATGCGCGTTTCCGGGCATCCCCTGCGATCGCCTGGTTTTGGGAACTCGCGGTCTCACGATTCTTGTCCACAGTTGCGCCGCGGCCATAGGGGTAACGGCAATCCATATCTAAGGTGTTCTTTGAGCGGGCGAGGGGCACTGCTTGAGGCGGTCGTCAGCCGCTTCCGTCCTTGACGTAACGCGCGTCCCTCGCGCCACCGGTCTGGGGAGCATACCTTGAACGCGTTCACGGTAATGAAAGCACTTGCGCCGCCGATGGCGGCTCTTGCGATGGCTTTTTTATCTTCAAGCGCCATCGCCGAAACAACGGAAGAGCGGCAGGCCTGCATCGGCGATGCATTCAGGGTCTGCTGGGCGGCCATACCGAACCGCGATCAGGTGTTTCACTGTCTCCTGGACAACAGGAGCCGGCTCAATCCTGCCTGCCGCGTCGTCATGGATCAGTACCGGCGCCCGCACAGGATCACGCGGTCCGCGCGTGCCGCGCGCGTGGAGTAGTCAGTGCTGCCAGAGTAGACGGTGCGCGGCGGGCCTCGCGACGCGACGCGTTCGCAATCACTGCTCCATGAAGTCAGGCGCGTGCAGATTGCTGACCGAAACATCCAGCACGTATTTTGCCTATCGCCCGCGCGGCCTTGCCTTTGCCCGGACCATGCCGGCAGGCTTCGGCTCGACACTCACGGCAGCCGACGGTCCCCTGGAGATTTCAAGAGCCGCATAGGCAACCGAACAGATATGCGAATTGATCCGCTTGAGATCGCGCAACACGTCGAGGTGCAGGGAGGTCGTTTCGAGCGTTTCTGGCCTTCCCTCACGCAAGCGCTCCAGGTGGCGTTCGGCGGCCGCCAGTTCCGCGCCGCGTAGTTGCGCCTTCTCGGAAACGAGTTTGCGCGCGCCGGCAGCGTCACCCGACATGAAGACACCAAAAGCAAGCCGCAGATTTTCAAGGATGCGCCTGTAAAATTCATCGATCTCTGCCGCGCCGTCTTCTGAAAATTGAACGTTGCGCTTGATCTTCTTCGCTGCATGCTCACTCAGGTTCTTGTCGATGATATCTCCCACGTGTTCGAGATTGATCGCAAACGAGACAATTTCCATGGCGCGTTTTGCTTCGCTCTCATCGAGATTTCCGCGCGTCAATTTGGTCAGATAGAGCTTGATCGCTTCATTGAGGTTATCGACAGTATTGTCCATCTGCGAGACCTCGGCGACCAGCGTACGATTATTCGTCATCAACGCCGTCATGACCTGCTTCAGCATGGTCTCGACAGCATCGCCCATGTGCAGCGTCTCCCGCGCGGCATTCGCCAGCGCGAGCGATGGTGTGGCGAGAGAGGATTCATCGAGGTACCGTGGCGCAGAAGGATCGGCAGTCGCCCCGCGATCGGGCAACAGCCTGGAGAGCATCCATGCGAAAGGGCCGAGCAGCGGAAGAAAGATCAATGCAAGCGCAACATTGAAGCCGATGTGGAATTCGGCTGTTGCTCTTGCCATGTTGGGCTCGACGTGTTGCCACGTGTCGGCGATATATTGAAGAAATGGCAGGGCGATGGCCACACCGGCTAACCTGTTGAGGAGGTTTCCAACCGGAAGCCGATAACTTGAAGGGTCACCTCGGCGGCCGCCCTCGAGCACCGGATTGATAGCGCTGCCGAGGTTAGCTCCGAGCACCAGCGCGAGCGCCGCGACCGGCGTAATGAATTGCGAAAATGCCAGGGACATAATCAGCAGCACCGTTGCGACGCTCGAATGTGCAGCCCAGGTCAGGGCGGCGGCGATCAGCACACAGAGAATCGGGTCGGTGGTGATCAGCTTGAGGAGCGCGCGCACGCTCGGCGCATTTTCGGCGGGCGCCAGGGTATCGAGCAGGATATGAAGCGCGAGCAGCATCAGGCCGAGGCCGATTGCGATGCGGCCTGTATCCTTGAGACGGCTGCGCCCGCCGCTGCGGAAGGCCACGAGCCCCACAACGAACAACACCGGAGCGGCCGCGGAGATGTTGAATGACAGGACCTGAACGATGAGTGTGGTCCCGACATTTGCGCCGAGCATGACCGCAAGCGCCGGGACAAGCGCCATCACGCCTTCGCTCACGAACGATGCGGCCATTAATCCTGTCGCCGTGCTGCTCTGGAGCAGCGCCGTGAGGCCGAGACCGGCAGCGAATGCCGCCAGCCGGTTTTGAAAAGCCTTCGACAGGATGCGCCGTAGCTCGGGTCCGAAGGCGCGCAGGATCCCGCTCTGGACCATGTGCAGGCCCCACAGCAGCAGCGCCACGCCGCCCATCAGATCGAGAAGTACGATCGTGCCCATCGCTGGCCCATGATTCGTAGATCAACAGGCAGTTTAGGCGCTTGTTCCCGTTCGTCCAAAGGATTCAACGGTCATGGCACTCGCTGGTCCGTTAAGCGTGTGGCGCGATCCGCGGGGGGCGGCCTGTGCGACGGCGCGATTTCATCAGGCTTCCTGGCGGTGCTGCGGCGGGAACGTCGAAGCCCTTCGCGCCGCAGCTCGCGCCCGCGGCGTTGAAATTGTCGGACGCGAACTTCATGGCGCGAACGATCTTCCGCCCACATTCGACGATGTCAAATCAGCGGGTGCGCAAGCTGCAATATTCATTGATGGACAATGCGATGTTCGGACGGCGGAAGAAGGTTGCCGCTCTCGCGCGTGCTCGCAAGCTTCCGTCGATCCATTCCCCTGAGGCAAAAAGGGCGGATTGTTGGACCTGTCGGCGCAAATCCCTATCCGATTACCTTGTTTGCCCGCGCGTTTTCGGTAACTGCGCCATCCTGTCGCTTAATTTGTCCAAGCTGGCACGCGTCCACAATCTCTTGGCAGATTGTAACAAGACGTTTTTCGCACATTCCCTCATAGAACACGGCGTCCGCTCCGGCCGCGCGCCGCAGTCGACGCCATCTCAACAACACATGAGGCGAAGGAATGAAAAGTCGTTGCGTTGTATTGTCGGTTCTGAGTCTTGCCGCAATGATTTCATTTTCTTCGCCGCTGATGGCATCCACGGAGACCGGGATTGCATCGGTTTACAGCGGCGAAAAGACCGCGAATGGCGAATATGCCCATGCCTCCTCACTGACGGCGGCTCATCGTAGTTTGCCGTTCGGCACGAAGGTCAAAGTCACCAACGTCGAAACCGGGCGCTTCGTCATCGTTCGCATCAATGACCGCGGCCCGTTCATCAAGGGTCGTATTATTGATCTCACTCCGGCAGGCGCCAAAGCAATAGGATCCACCGGTCTTGCGATGGTCAGCCTGACGATTCTCTAGTCGGGCGGACTATTTGTAACGGGCGCATTGGCAGAGTCATTGCCAAAGCGCCCGTTTTTTTCGCGCTGAGATTAAACTCTGCTCGGATGACGGAGGCCACTGCGGTGGCAAGCTTCTTTTATTTCAGATGAGATGCCGAGACGCCCGCTTCGGAAAGTTTCTTTGCGGTCTCCATGATCATGTCTATTCGCCGCTGCAATCTATTTTTCAGGTCGGGAATATTCACCTTGTCGGTCACGACGTAGGCGTTACCAAGACGTTCCACGTAACCTTGCTTGACCATCTCCTGCAGGCGTCTCACCACGGTGACGCGCGGCAGTTTCAGGGCGCTTGCGATCTTGCTCGCGCCAACCGGCGAGCACATGACGGTGCGCAGAAATACATAGATGCCGATGGTCCGAAAAGTTGAACTGTCGTTTTGGCCTGCGAACGAGGCGCCGTAGTCTTCATTTATGCTGCGGATCAGGCCAAGATAGAGGCGACACAACAGCATCCGCTCCCGCGCCAATTCGATGCGGGGCGGCGGATGAATTTCCTCGACCAGGACAAAGTCGGCGCCCCGTTCCCGCCAGGTGTGCGCGCCGACATGCTTTGTGTTGTGCGCGTGCGCTGCGTGATGACCCTTGGGAATATCCATGGGCAATTACTCCGGTTGGAGTACGAAACGTTGAGCTCTCCGCTTTGGCGCGCGGGCAGGGGCCATCATGTCCGCGCCTCACGTGAAAGGACAATTCACGGCTGCTTGAAGCATTGATAGGACGGTATCGCAGTATGGCCGGCACGGCCGACTTGGGGCAAAAACAAAACCTCACCGGCGCGGCCGGCGCGCCGATGAGGGCCGACGACGGATGGCGATCGACGCCTGCTTGTCTAAGCAGCCCTCTTGCATTTCGCCAGGAAGCTATTTTTGGCCGCGCCGTAAAGCGGCTTGCCCTCTTTGCTCACTGCCTTGCTTTCGCACGCATCCCGCTTGCATTTCTTCACGAAGCTGTTTTTGGCCGCGCCGTGGAGCGGCTTGCCGTCGCTGCTCATCGCGCGGCTTTCGCAGGACTGCGCCAGAGCGGTGCCGATAGACAAAGAGGTAATTAAAGCAGCGAGAATAATACGCCTCATCGTTTCCTCCTTTTTATTGCGCCCACACTTGAGATCCGCATGCGAACACGGGGCGAATCTATCCTCAAGGGGGTGTCCGCTCGCGGAGCCAGGGGCGGTAATTCGATGCCATCACCAGAAAGGCAGGAAAAACAAATAATTCGCTCTGTGAGGCGGCTCACTAAGCCGGCGTGCGATCCAGACTAACTATGCGGTTGAGAATGGGTTCGCGCAGGAGGCTCAACATGCGCAAAGCACTATCGATCATCGTGGTTGCCGCAATCGTCGGCTTCGGCCTCCAGACCATTGGCGGCCCAACTGAGACGATTGCCGCAAAGGAAATGGCCAGCATCCCATTTCAAAATGGTGTGTCGGTTCACGGCCTTCGTGTCGCACTGCCCGAATCGATGACCAACTTCCCGAGGGAGTTGGTGCCACTGCCTTGACAGCGTGACGCGATAAACATGGATCCCCTGGCGACGCTCTCAGCAGGGCGTCACCGGGGGAGCTTTTCAAGTCTGGAAGAATGCCCTTCTTCGCCGGCCCAATCGCATTGGGCGGCAGGCCCTTCAAAGCTTACACAACACAAACGTATTGCGAAGCGCGCATTCCAAGTCGTTGAGCCGCACCCCTGGCAAGGTCCAGTCTGGCACCCATGCGGTAGGCAATGCCCCAAGGTCCGGTATCGTTGATTCTCACGACAATGGATCGGCCATTCTGTGGATTTGTCACAGTCAAGCTCGTGCCAAGCGGCCATGTCCGCGCTGCCGCCGTATTGCCGTTCATATCGAATCGTTCACCGCTCGCAGTACGCTTTCCTGAGGAATACATGCTCGCGAGGACTTCCTGTCCAGCGCAACCACCCGATCGCTTTACATACTTATGAACCGTGGCCCATCCCCCTGCGCTTGCTGACGTGACTGTCAGAAGGCTGGCCAGGATTCCAATGCATATGTGCTTCATCTGGGTTGTCCCCCTCGAATCGATTTCGCAACTATCGCACGTAGGGACGAGCCATATGGCAGAAGGATGGCAAAATCAGCGTTCAATGATGGCCGGCGCCAGACGGGCGGAGGTAATTACAGTCTAAGATCAAGACCGTCGCCAGAATCTGATGTGCTAAATTGAGGTCCGGAATTAAGCGCGGTCCCGGCAACAGGCTCGGCTGTGGTGTCATGATATGGTCGTCATGAGGGCGCGTGGACAATGAAGCGGCGCAAGCACATTGCACCTGTTGCGACACTCGTGTGGGCCTGCGCAGTCTTGATGCTGGTCGCTTGCCACTCGTCATTGGCAAGCGCAGAGCCGACCCCTCCGAAAACGTGTGTCGCCATTTCCAGTCAGGAATATACCGCCGCCAAAAAGCAAAAGCTGCTGCGCAGCCGATTTGGCTCCTATGTAAGAACGGGCCGGCTGGGGCGGCGCCAGTATTGGTATTGTCACTCGTAGCGCGCGAGATACTGCACACGTCCTGGCAAAGCCGACGCCGGCCGCTTACTTGGAGCTACCGGGCTCGGATTTTTTGTTGTTGTTGGCCTCGGCTTTCGCTTTCATTTGCGCCAGTTCGCTACTGATCTTCGCCACTGCAGATTTAAGCTCGGCGATCTCGGCACGAGCGGCGACCAAATCACGGCCAGCTGTGGCGATCTTGTCCTGCGCCTCGCGGGCGAGTTTGGCCAGCGCCTGCTGAAGGAATTCGATATTGGCCTGCAGGCAACCGGTACGACGCTCCATCTGCTTTTCGGCTGTACAGACTTCCATCCCGCGGATGTCCTGCGTGGCTGCGGGCGACGATAGGGTCACAAGCAATGCCGCGGCGCAGCCCAAAAGTTGCGCCGCTGTGGACCGGGGTTGCCAATGCAGCCGCTGTTCGGGTGTCATGACCATAGGTTTCGAGTTAAGGCTAAACGTTTGAGCGCTCCAGCGGCCCGTTAAGTTTCTTCCAGGCGTCGATGCCCCCCTGCAAATGGCAGGCCGAAGGCAGACCGGCGTCCTGAGCGGCCTGTACAGCCATAGCCGAACGTTCGCCAAAGGCGCAGTAGAATACGAGACGCTTGCTGGTCGATTTGGCAAGCTCGCTGAGCGTGCCGCCGGCGCTGATGCTTTCCTGCAATGCCAAGTAGGGCACGTGCAACGAGCCAGGGATAATGCCATGGCGCTCGCGCTCCGAGCGCTCGCGTAGGTCAATGAGTGCGACGTTGGCCTTACCCAAAAGGGCAAGCGCCTCCGTTGCCGAAACCGACCAACCGCGCAGAGCGATGTTCTCCTGCGCAAGTCCGACCTTCATGTTGGCGGGCACGACGACGTCCATCATCTTCGGATTGGCGAGATTGAGATTGTTCATCAGCTCGACATATTCCTGGACCGATTTGACCTGCAGGCGCGGATTGTAGGCCTTCTCCTCGCCAATCGTGGAGACAGTATCGCCCTTGTAGTCGTGCGCAGGGTAGACCAGCGTCGCATCCGGAAGCTTCAGGAGTCGGTTGAAAATCGAGTCGTATTGCTGGCGCGGGTCGCCATTTTGAAAATCGGTGCGGCCTGTGCCGCGGATCAACAGGGTGTCGCCGGTGAATACGCGATCCGGTAGGATGAAGCTGTATGAATCGTCCGTATGTCCGGGCGTGTATATGGCTTCGAGCGCAAGTCCTTCTATCGTCAGCTTGTCACCATCGGCGAGCCGCATCGATACGACGTCGGCCTTGGTCTGTTCGCCCATCACTGTAATGCAATGAGTGTGGTCACGCAGCGCGCCCAGGCCCGTGATGTGATCGGCGTGCAGATGCGTGTCCACAGCCTTCACGAGTTTCAGATCCAGTTCCTTGATGAGATGAAGGTAGCGATCGACCTTCTCCAGCACCGGATCGATGATTAAAGCCTCGCCGCCCGGACGGCTTGCGAGCAGGTAGGAATACGTACTGGAGACGTGATCGAAGAGCTGACGAAAGATCATTTTTAACCTTGCCGGCGGTGGCGGCGCGATTGGTTCTTACGCATGGTCCGAATGATAGGCGCTTCCTGGATCGCCCGAAAGTCCGGAAACGATGCGCCCGTGCACCTGGCCGAAGAGGCGAATGGAACCGATTCTTCTATGTTCTCCGATGGCGGATGAGTGAGGACAATTTTTTCAGTGCAATTTTAATTAAGCGTTTAAGCAGAATGAAGCCGCTCTTCACGTATCAGTTAAGGAGCCGCCACCCGTGAGCATCCTTGAATGCCCATCGCCGCTTCGTTCGCTCCGACGACAGCCGTAGACACGCCCGCCGTCGAAGCGCGGGTCGTGTGTCTTGATGGCGTACGCGGGTTGATGACCATCCTGGTCCTCGTCTCGCATTATTTCGGTGAAGTCCCTCACGGGTTCCGCGCCCTCATGTTCGGATGGTTCGCGGTGGACATGTTCTTTGTCCTCAGCGGTTACCTGGTTGGCAAGCTGATCCTGGAAAAGCAGCACCACGACAACTTCTTCCAGGTGTTCTATGTGCGCCGCGTCTGCCGGACGTTGCCGATCTATTTCGTCTGCCTGGCTATCAATGTTGTTCTGATGGGCATTTTCTCGGCGCCATGGGTCGATGCCGACCACGCATTCCCAATCTGGAGCTATTTCACGTTTACGCAAAACTTCTTCATGGCGGGCACGAGCGGCATCGGCGCGCACTGGCTTTCGCCAACCTGGACCCTTGCGATTGAGGAACACTTTTACCTGATTGTTCCATTCCTCTTTTTCATCATTCCGCGGCGCCGGCTTGGCCTGGCTCTCGCCGCCATCGCTGTTGGAGCGCTCGCTATTCGTGCCGGGGTCTATGAATTTCTTGAGCACCCGGGCTTTATCGGCTTGGTCCTCCTGCCGACGCGCGCTGACGTTCTGACAGCTGGTCTGCTTGCCGCGCTTGCAATCAAGACCGATTGGGTGCCTTGGCAGCGCATCGACTATTCGCTCCGCGTGGCGCCCATCGTATTGCTGGCGGCGGCATCGATATTGAGGCTGGCAGATGGAGGCGCCGACCACCGCTTTGCAATTTTTGGTCCGATGCTCGTATCGGTCGCCTGCGCCATGTTTCTCGTAAGCCTGGTCCGTGGTGCTCCGGAAGCCAAGCGCTTTCACTCGAAGTTTCTCGGGTTCTTCAACACCACCTCATATGCAGTCTACCTCACCCATCTTCCCGTGCTCGGGCTGATGCACGGACTTCTGCTGGGGGGCCGTCCTGACCTCGGCACCCCGGCCCAGTGGGCAGTGACATTTGCGGCTGTGCCGGTTTGCGTCGCGGTGTCATGGCTTCTCACCGCTGTCATCGAAAAGCCATTGACGAACTATGGACGCACCTGGGCCTGGAGTGGTCGGTCACGTCAAGCGTACGGCGACGCCCCGAGTGCAGGCATGGCTTTCACAGCGAATGATAGATTGCCAACCAGGTCCATGACCTGACTACTGCGAAAATCGCTGAGATCGGCCGGGAGTGATGCCGTGTCGTCATGTTGCGGCGCGACAGCCGCGTCCGAGCGGTGACGAAATCTTGACTTGGACAGGAATAAGCCGCCTTGCTAATCCATTAATCTCGCGGGGGTGATGCGTTCCCAGGCAGGAGCGATGCCATGACTTTCAAGAATTTGGCCTCTCTCGTAGTGGTGAGCATAATTGGCGCCGTATTGATTGCGTCGCCGGCGCAGGCGCGGTTTGGCGGCGGTGGCGGTTGGCACGGCGGTGGCGGTTGGCACGGTGGTGGTTGGCATGGTGGTGGTTGGCGTGGAGGTCCTGGCTTTGTAGGACGCCGGGCTTTCGTCGGTCGGCCATTTGTCAGCCGCGCGGCATTCTTTCCAGCCCGCCGGATCGGGTTCCATCGCCGTTTCGTTGGGCCATTCTTCGGCGCGGGCGTGATCGCCGCCGGCTATTCAACCTGTTGGACCTGGGTTCCAACGTCCTTCGGCTGGCGACAAGTCTGGGCGTGCGGTCCTTCCTGGGGATGGGGGTCATCTTGGGGGTCGCCCTGGGGTTGGTGAGGGCCGCGAAGCCGCCGGGTCACGGGTTTCCCTTTAACTCCGGCACTGATCAGGCGAGACAAAGAGATCGACCGAACGGTGTGAGGTCCGCTTCCCGAGTTTAGCGGAGACGCGGTTCCCGTTGACTGTTGTCTGGTGGAAGAGCGGACGTCACGCGAATCTGTGCGGTGCGGCGCGTTCCAATTGATTGTCAAGTGGCGCGAGATCATGACGTGACCGCATTTGCGGTGCGGAACTGTCATGTACGGTAGCATCGCACTTCAAGAATAATCGCGACTCACGCTTAAATACGAATGGCGATGGCGTGGCCCGCCACTGGCCTCCTCGAGGGAGATGAATGACGTTGCCACAAGAAAAACGGCGCGATGAAGCGCGTGTTGCTCTGACAATCATGGAAAACTGGGAGTGACCGTGACGTCCGTTATTCAACCCGGGCAATCGACGCGCTTCGTCTGTCGATCCTATATGGCCGTGGTACTTGCGCCCGAGCCACCGCTTGTCGATTGGGTCGCAGACATAGAGCAGAGGATCAAGGGCGCGGGGGCCTTCCTTGTCGGCTCGCCAGTTGTCCTTGATCTGTCCGCCGTGAAGCTCAGCCAGTCTGCCATCGCGCACTTGGTGGCTGAATTGGACCACCGCGGCGTCCGCGTCATGGGGCTCGAGAATACCGATCCCGCCACGGCTGGCGCCGGTCTGCCGCCATTGGTGCGTGCCAGTCGCGGTGCGGCGACAGCGATCGATGCAGTCGATACACCGAAAGCGGAGCCTAAGGCGGAGCCGCGCCCGAAACCCACCACGCTTCTTTTGGACGAGCCGGTACGCTCGGGGCAGTCGATCTTCTTTCCGGATGGCGATGTGACCGTGCTCGGTTCGGTGGGCTCCGGCGCTGAGCTCGTCGCGGGCGGGTCCATCCACGTTTACGGCGCGTTGCGCGGCCGTGCCATGGCGGGATCGAATGGCAATACGCGGGCGCGCATCTTCTGCAGCAGGATCGAAGCCGAGCTTTTGGCAATCGATGGTTACTACATGACTGCCGAATCGATGGATAAAGGCCTGCGCCACCGGCCGGTCCAGGCTTGGCTTGAAGGCAACGAGCTGAAGATCACCGCGTTGGACTGAATCAATCATCCCAGGAGATGCACACAATGGCCAAGGTGGTAGTAGTTACTTCGGGAAAGGGTGGCGTCGGAAAGACGACATCGACCGCGGCCCTGGGAGTTGCGCTGGCGAAACTGGGGCAGAACGTCGTCATTATTGATTTCGACGTCGGCCTGCGAAATCTGGACCTGGTGATGGGTGCCGAACGGCGCGTGGTCTACGACTTTATCAACGTGACACAAGGCGTTGCCAAGCTTTCGCAGGCCCTCATCCGCGACAAGCGCCTCGACAGGCTCGCATTGCTTCCCGCTTCACAGACGCGCGACAAGGATGCTCTCACCGAGGAGGGGGTCCTGAGTGTGATTACCTCGCTCCGCAAGATGTTTGACTGGGTCATTTGCGATAGCCCTGCCGGCATTGAGCGGGGCGCCACACTCGCCATGCGCTTTGCGGATGAGGCGATCATCGTTACGAACCCTGAAGTCTCGTCGGTCCGCGATTCCGACCGCATTATCGGTATCCTCGACGCCAAGACGGTCAGAGCCGAGCGCGGCGAGCGCGTTGCAAAGCATCTGCTGATCACTCGCTATGACCAAGCGCGCGCCGCGCGCGGCGAGATGCTGACGATCGACGATGTGCTTGAAATTCTGTCTACACCGCTCCTGGGGATCGTTCCGGAAAGTGAGGAGGTACTGCGCGCCTCCAATCTCGGCGCCCCGGTGACGTTCAACAATCCAGGGAGCGGGCCGGCGCGCGCCTACTTCGATGCCGCCCGCCGCCTCTTGGGCGAGGACATTGAAATGACTATTCCGACGGACAAACAGAGTCTGTTTGGCAAGCTGTTTGGGCGGAGAGCAGCATGAACTTGTTCAACTTCTTCAAGCGCGGAGGCTCTGCTCCGGTGGCGCGCGATCGCCTGCAGATCCTGCTCGCCTATGAACGAAAGGGCCAGGGTCCTTCCGAACTTCTCTTCATCTTGCGTGAGGAAATCCTCGCTGTTGTGGGCCGGCACGTCGAAATCAATCCAGAGCGTGTCACTGTGCAGATGGACCGTGGCGACAAAGTTTCGATCCTCGAGGTCGAGATCGAAGTCCCAAATACCGTCCGGGCACAGCCAGGCGGAGGCAGGAAAAAGCGGGCGGCATTGCGCCCGGCGTAGTGATCGCGCCCGCCGCGCTGTTCCTGCTGCACGCCTGTAATTGCTGAATCCGTGCTGCTTGCGCCGATCATTCACCCGCAAATGCATGAGCGGATTGGTGGCAATGGCGCGAGCGTTGAGTCCGCTGGAAACGGCTCGTCGCTGCTGCCATCTCTCGCGCCATCGCCGAGTTCAAGTATAAGCGCGGCGATGACGAAACCGCCGGTACTGTTTGCCGCACTGGAATCTATCCACAGTTAAAGAACTTCACGCTGCGGCGCGCAGAGTCTGGCGGCGTTTGCATGCGTTTGATTTTGAAGTTCGTATTTAATTTCCGTCAACGACAGCCGCCTTGGCGTCCTGACCGCGCTTCACCGGTTGACTGTCTGTATGAAGTTGCTTGGGGCGAGGCCCGGCGGGTTGCTGCGCGACCTTCACGCGGTGCGACCGGTCCTGCGTGCGCGGATTCCGTGGTGGCAATGGAATCTCACCCGGTCCATCCCAGGCCAGGAGGCCAGCCAGCTCCTGGCAGGGCGCATACTGTGGCACCTTCACCGCCGGGCTGCCGGTCTGGGCGGAAGTCCAGGTCTCCGCAGGCCAGCTGGTGATCGTCTTGACGTAATCTTGCGTCTCCTGCGGAAGCGGACCCTTGTTGGCGAGCCAATCCTGAATGCGCTTTGGCCCGGCATTATATGCAGCGGCAGCAAGGCCAAGATTGCCGAACTTCTGGAACAGATCACGCAGCAAGCGCCCCGATGCCGGTATCGCCTGCGACGGATCGAACGGATTATCGAGGCCTCTGTCGCTGGCGGTCTCCTGCGTGAATTGTGCGATGCCGAGCGCGCCGGCCGAGCTGATCACGTAAGGTCTGAAGCTGCTTTCCTGGTACAACAGACGAATGAGAAAATGCGTAGGCAGATCGTTGCTGCGCGCGGCCTCAGCGAGCGCGTCGCAGATTTCCTCGCGCGAGCGGTAAACAACTGGCTTAAGAAGCGGATGAAGCGGCTTCAATGGCAGTACGACAGCTTCATAACCTGGCGCCAGATCTTCATCGATATTGTCCGCCTGCCTGCCCGGCGTCCTGTCGCCTGTCACCGGAGCCGCATCGCGCGATGCGAGCGTCAGCCAACAACCGATAAATGCCACGACGATTCCAGCGAAAATGTCGCTGGCGAGGCTGAATCCCGATCGACGGGCAATGGTGCCAAGCAGCCAGCCAAACATGGCGCCGACCAGCAGACTGATGAAAAAGATGCTTTCGCCCGAGAAATACATAAGCCCTGCCAGTTTCAGTGGGGCATCATCGCGTTTCGGCGTGACAAATATGAGGCAGGCCGACTAGGCCCGCCAAACAGGCCTGATTTGTCGCCATTGGCGCCGGGCGATCATGAAATTGGCAGATAGGACGCGCGAGGCGATTGGGGACGGGGAGGGGATATCGCCTCGCGCGTATCCAGAAGCGTACTTGCAACGCACATGGATGCTCTTGCTGTCCAAATCTGCGCCGACAGGGGATGCCTGTCGATTATACCCTGGTGCAATATGCCACATACAAACGTCTGGCGGGTATCCGAGGCGGCCAGCGGAACTTCGCGTCGACCGGGGCGTTTTGCTGGTGACGTAAGTGCGTTGGGCCAAAAGCGATGCTGCGCAATCTTGAATCAAAATCCCTGGCAAAAAAATCGTACCGTGTTGCGCGGCTGCAAGCCGCAGCTGTGTCCGAGCGCCCTCCGCGTATCCTCATCATCGAAGATGAACTCTTGATTGCGTTGATGATCGAGGAAATGGTTCGGGAAATTGGCTATCGTGTTTCCGGCGTTGCACACACGATGGCGATGGCGGGCCAGGAGGTTGCGAAGCACAACTATGACGCTGTCTTGCTGGACTTCAATATCGGTGGCCGGTGTCACGCCAAAACCGCAGATCAGTTGACAGGCTGGGGCATCCCGTTCGCGTTCGTGACGGGTTACGACTACCTCGTCGATCCCCGCCACGAGATGGTACCCGTGTTGCAGAAACCCTTCGCGCCCGCGCACCTTCGTGCGCTGCTGGAGGACCTTGTGGGTCCGGGATCGCTCCCTCACGCGAATGGAATTTGATCAACCTGTCGAATTGTACGCCGCCTGACAGTTTGTTTCGCCATGAATGCAAAAACCCCGGGCGGATGCCCGGGGTTTTGCAGTTCTGGCGAACTTGAGCGCGCCTAGAATTTATAGTTCAGGCCCAGCAGGACATCCTGGACATTCGCTTTGGCGCTGAAGATTCCGCAGGTCGTCCCGACAGGGCAGACTGCAAAGCTCGAGCTTCGCGTGCCAAAGCCCATGTAATTATATTCAAGGAACACGGACCAGTGCGGCGCGAACATCCACTCGGCGCCGCCACCAGCCGTCCAGCCGGTCCGGCTGTTGCCCGAGACCGAGCCAATTTCTGCGCCGGCAGGGTTGAAAGCCGTCGCTTTCGCTTGCGTCCACGCCGCGCCGCCCTGCACGTAGAACAGCAGGTTCGGTTGCACGAGATAGCCGCCGCGCGCCGTCAAAGCATCGAACCAGCGCACCTTGGTGTCGATAGTGCCGGCGCCCGTGAAAATCGTGGGGTCAGCAAATGTTCTGCTGCCGCTGATGCTCGTGCCGTCAAACAGGTTACGAACACCGATCACCCACGAATTCATCTGGTAATCGCAACCGATCTGACCGCCACCGGCAAAGCCGGTATCGCTGGTTCTCGAGCCGCTCGCGCCGGTGGCAACGTCCGTCACGTCGATATGAGCAAAAGCCCCGCCGACGTTCGCGCCGAGGTAGCATCCGGTCCAAACATATGGAGGTGGCGCCGGCGGCACGTAGGCCGGAGCTTTTCTTGGAAGATCAGCGGCCGATGCCTGGCTTGCAGCCAGACCAATCGTGGCAAGCGCAAGCAGCGCCAGTGAAGATTTTCGCATGACAATTCTCCCCTTAAGTCCAGAGACCGGCCAGCGGCCCCAAATCTGTGCACTCTCTAACGCGCAGAATTCACAGAACGTAT
Source organism: Pseudolabrys sp. (assembly GCA_036003145.1). Classification (GTDB taxonomy): domain Bacteria; phylum Pseudomonadota; class Alphaproteobacteria; order Rhizobiales; family Xanthobacteraceae; genus Pseudolabrys. The sequence continues at coordinate 7,052 of DASYSQ010000245.1, read as the reverse complement.
TACACGGTCGTATACACGGGACGTTTTTCATACGGATGTGTCAAAAATGCCACATTCAATTACTGAAACTCGCCCGATGTCCGGGTCGTTAGCCGACAAACCGGCCAAAATCCGACTTTGTCCACTATTGTCCAAAGGCGGACAAACTCTGGTCCGGTTGCTTGGTCCGCTAAGTGCCAATAGCGGACATCCGCAACGTATCTGCTCTCATGAAAACAGAAAGACCGCCTCGCAGCGGTCTTCCGAAATTTCCATCACGCTTTAATAAAAAAGACCCCGAGCTGGCTCGGGGTCTTTTCGTTCTAATTGAGGCAGGAAGCTTAGTAAGGTGCCTTGCCCAAATTGAATCTGTAGTTCACGCCGACCAGGATAGTGGTCGCGGTCGCTTTGGTACTGAAGGAACAACCAGCGGCACAGGCAACGACGTTCGGGGTGACTATATTGCGATTGGTCGAGCCGAGGTCCATGTAGTTGCCTTCCAGAAATGCCGACCAATGCGGCGCGAACATCCATTCAACGCCACCACCAACTGTCCAGCCTGTTCTGGTCCTGTCGGCACTGCCAACGTCAAAACCAGCAATGGTGAGGTCGGCACTGTTCTTGGCCCAGGCGGCGCCGCCCTGGAAGTACCACAGCCAGGCGGGAGTGAACGAATAGCCGATGCGGCCGGTCAGGGTGTCGAACCAACTATTCTTGAAGTCAACCGTGCCTGCTGCACCTGGCAAGGAGAAAGTTCTCTGCCTGCTCAGGCTTGACCCATCAAACATATCGCGGATGCCGAGCACCCATCCGCCGGCGAATTGATAATCGCAGCCAATTTGACCGCCACCAGCAAAGCCAGAATTGTTGTCGGAATCGAGTGACCCAAAAGCGAAATCCGCCGAGCGGCGGCCAAATATCCCGCCGACGTTGCCGCCGATGTAACATCCGGTCCAGGTCACCGGAGGTGGCGCTGGCGGTACGTAGGCCGGAGCTTTTCTTGGAAGATCAGCGGCCGATGCCTGACTTGCAGCCAGACCAATGACCGCAGCAAGCAGTGTCAATGAAGATTTTCGCATCGTAATCCCTCTTGTGAAATCTTGTGCCAGACGGAGCGCACGCCCGTTCAGGCTATGACGCTTTTTTAAGCTAAGCAGCCATTAAGCGCCCATAAAATCGAAGCTTTTGCACAACTTGGCCGGCGTCCTGTGCCAAAAAAGTCACACGAATCCTTATCGCAGCCCTGCGCCGAGATTCTCTATGCATTCTGAAATCGAGGCAAATACCGCGTGACATGACCTAATTGGCGCGTGCAGATTTCTTCGGTCGCCGTTTCAGCATTTCTCTGATTTGACCAGGCGTTTTGCCGTGGACGGCGTAGCCGCGACGTTCAAGCTCCGCTAGTGCTGCATGTTTCAGCTTTGCCAATTCTTCGCGTTTGTTTTTGCGCTCACCAGTCTGACTAATACTCAATGGCCATCCCCCCGAGTAATTTCCCCGAGGTAAAGTAGTACATGCGCACTCTGCGATTAAGATCGTCCGAGCGGAAATGCTTAGATCATCGCGGTATGTTGCAAGATTACAACTGCGGCGATCATAAATCATCACGTCGACTAGCGAACCGGTGTGAGCGTGAAAGATGCACGACTTTGTAACAAGGCTCCGGGTCCTTTGTCGTCCGTCTTTCAAAAGCGGACATTTGCGGTGCAAAATGGCATGTCCGCTTTACATCCAAAAGCAGACATGTGCAGCGCACAAGCCGATGTCCGCTAAGTGCCAATAGCCGACATCCGCTATCGATTACTCGATTACTTGGTCGGCCCGGAGGAGAACCGACTGAGGGATGGCAATATTGAGCGCGTTTGCCGTTTTCGCATTTATGATCAACTCAAACTTCGTCGGCCGCTCGATCGGCAGGGTGGCCGGTTCGGCACCCTTGAGAACGCGGTCAACGTAGTGAGCGAGCCGATGGTAGGACTCTGCGAGGCGCGGTCCGTAAGTACAAAGAGCGCCACTCTGCGCGAATATTGCCCACCCGGATATTACGGGCACTCGGCGGCCCATCGCGAACTCAATAATCTTTTGCCGGTTCTGGATTGCAAAACCGTCAGCAAAAACAGAAATTGCCTGAATGGGCGTTGCCGAAATCCGGGCAAAGGCGCCATCGAGCTCGCTGCGGTTTCGGGTCGCAAAATAATCGGTCTGCAGCCCTAGCCGTTGCCCGGCTTCCTCGGAATAGCGACGTTCGAGTTCCTCTCCCGGATGTTCGGGATTGGCGATAATCGCAACGCGGCGAAGGTCCGGAATAAATTCACGCAACAGCTCGAGCCGCTTGCCATTGAATTCGGCGGCCATGAAGGTCAAGCCGGTCATGTTCCCATGCGGCCTGGCGAGGCTTTCTGCAAAGCCTGCGGATACGGGATCGCCGCTAAAGACATAGACAACTGGCGTTTTCAGCTTGAGCTTGCTGATTACTTCGACCGCGGCACCCTGCGCCACGATAAGATCAACGGGCAGACGCTCAAGATCGCTCGCAAGTTCGGGCACGCGTTCGATGGCATCATCGCCGTAGCGAAATTCAATCGTTAGATTTTTTCCCTCGACGTAACCAAGCTCGGCCAGGGATTCGCGCATAGCCTTGACATAAGGCGTGAGGCTGGCTTCCCGCTGAGCCGTAAGCCAACCTATACGGGCGGGCTTCGGGACACTTTGTGCGGCGGCATAGTCTGGACGCCACACCAACAGGCCTAGCGTCGCCAAAAAACTACGGCGATCCACTGTCACCTCCATGAGGTCCGCCAAAAAAACGAGAATAATCATACCACAAACGGTGACGATGTCCGCTTTGGGTCAAAAGCGGACACGTGCAGCGCACAAGCCGATGTCCGCTTTGTGCCAATAGCGGACATCGGCTAAATCTCACTCTATGACTTCATCTGCTCGTCAGAAACAGCTCCACATTATTGCTGCCGCGACGGCTTTGATAGTCGCGTCAAGTACGGCCATGGCAGAACCGAAAAACGTTCTTCATCCGATAAAGCAACTCATCGTATGAAGTCGCCACAGTCAGTACCTGCGCCACTTCGTCAATGGCCCCCCAACAATCCAACTTTCAGGGAATACGAGGAGCTTAAACGCCAAGGTTGGTACAAAGCAGATAAGGCTTGATGCGCAGCAGGGCAAACCGCCGATTTTGTTTGCGCCAACGGCGGGCGACCTCACTACGTCCGAGGCGTCTACATGGGCGTGGCGCTGACGCGGGCGAAAGCGCTCCAGACCGCCATCACCGTTCACTTTAGTTTCCACTCGTCACATTGGTCCATATAAGCTTGAAACGCACCGCTCGCCCCCGTCAGTATCGTAACGGTCTGCCGAGTTGTATGTGAGCAGACCCAACGCTGAGCCTGCTTGTCTTCTACTGGGGCCGGTTTCGGTGGCGGCGCTTCAATTTTTGGTGGGAGCGCCTCAGTTTTCGGAGGGGGCGCCTCAGTTTTCTGAGGCATGAACTGCGAGATTACTAGTCCCACAGCTCCTGCTGCTATTACTGCGGTTATTATCCAGGCGACTGCCGACTGCACCTTAGGCGACATCGTAGCGCTCCCACAGCGTCGTTCTTACCTATTGGCAGTCTAAAGAACGTCGCGTCATACGGAAATCCGTATAAACGATCTATGTCCGCTGTTACCCCAAAAGCGGACATTTCGCCGTTCACTCGATCACTTCGTCGGCAGTAAGCAGGAGTTTCGGTGGTACTGTTAAGCCGAGTGACTTGGCGGTCTTTAGATTGAAGATAAGCTCAAATCTGGTGGGCTGCTCCACTGGTAGTTCACATGGTTTTGCACCTTTCAATATTTTGTCGACATACCCCGCGGCGCGATGAAAAAGGTCGACGTCGCTTGGGCCATAACTCATTAGGCCTCCCTCTTCGACAAATCCTGAATAGAAATACACGGCTGGCAGCTTATACTGAGCGGCAAGATCAACCGTTCGCTTTCTTTGGCTGAACAAAATCGGATCCGTCAGAAGAATGAGAGCCTGTGCAGAGGCTTTATTCATTGCAACGAATGCATCCTCCAATCCGACTTCAGTTGATATTTCGGCCGAATGAAGTTGCAGTGCCATTGCTTGAGCTGCTGTCTGCATCTCCTTCATTTCAATCTTGGATTGCGGGTTTTTGGCATTAGACAGCACTGCTATCGACGACAGATTGGGCACGATCTCTTTCAGCAATTCGAGGCGCTTTGTTCCTAACTCCGGAGCAACGATGCTGAAACCGGTTGCATTGCCACCTGGACGGGCAAGAGTGTCCACCAGCCCGGCGGCGACCGGATCACCCACGATAGCCATCACAATCGGAATTGTTTGAGTTGCGGTTTTGAGAGCCTTCGTAGCGGAAGTTCCGCCTGTGACGATGACATCAACGTTGCTGCGTACTAGATCAGCAGCAAGTCCAGACAGCGTATCGAATTGGTCGTCTCCCCATTTCCATTCAATCGCGATCGTCTTTCCCTCCACATACCCAAGTTCGCTAAGGCCATCGAGGAACGCCTTTGTGCGGCGTGACCACGCTGCCGGGGCGCCCGGAAGGAGGACGCCAATCCGCGGTATTTTTCTTAGTTGTTGCGCTCGAACATGCGTCGGCCATATCGCCATGCCGACGACAAAAAGGATTGTAAAGTCGCGCCGCCTCATGTGGCCTCTAATCTGCTCAGAGCACCGTATCGTCTGAAGCTACACTGTTGAAGGTGTCGGTGTCCGCTTTGGGTCATTAGCGGACATTTGCGGTGCAACAGCCCATGTCCGCTTTACTCCCAATAGCGACTGCGAAAGCGGATGGCGCGCGTCTCAAACCCGGGCTGACGATTAATGGCGGCCAACAGTTTCGGTCTTGGACTTTTCTCCCACCTGGTTAGCGTGTTTGGCCATTTCCAGGCAGGTCAGCAATTCCACGTAACTTGGGGGGCCACCGGTCGCGACCAAACCCGTGCAACGGCTTCGCTGTATTGAGCTATATTGAGTCCAGTCCTGTTGTAGCGTGCTGCGGGCGTCTTGCTCGTCTCGCTGGCACGCTGGCGCGTCGCGCCCGGGCAAACCTGATGCTGCAGCAACTGGCTCACAGGTCCGCTCGACATCGAATTTTGGCACTGAATCCAACGCCAAAGCGATTTGCGACGCGGTCAATATCATTGCCAACAGCGCGGGCATGATCCTGGTTCCTCTGCCTCGCTAGCGGCGTCGCCCTATAGGATTTTAATGGCAGAAGGGTCACCGGGTACTTTAGGGGACGTCTGGTGAGCTCTTCCGAGATCGCGGGCCGCAACCTCCCACGGACTGCAACCGCGGCTTCCAGGATTCTAACCACTGGACTCGGTTTAAGTTTCGGGAACTTGGTCTGCATACATGTGCGGTGAGAAAACAAATGTCCGCTTTAACCCCAAAAGCGACCAAGAGTGCGTCGGGACCTGAGTTACCAGCGCGGCACTAAATCAACGTCACGAACCATGCAGGTGTCGTACATCTGTGCATGATCAATTAGTACTCGCTAACCACCGCGCCTTGAAATCAATCATCGCCTGTTCGCGTGTCGCTGAATATCCGCGGTTGTGAACCGATTCTGGGATTTCACGTGCCGTTATCGTCCAGAGCCACGGCTGGCCTTTCGGTGCTTGCGGGTGAAGCATGATGCGCCCGACGACGACATTGCGGGCCCGATCACGCACAATGTAATCATCGTCCGACCACGCTCCGCCAAGGCTTTTGCTGGCTTTGACTAGAACAAAATGGTCTAGCGAACCCGTCATTTCGCCACCGGAACAAAACGCTCGCAACCAGGGTCAATTTAGCACACTAGAAGGGGCCCATGTCCGCTTTGGGTCAAAAGCAGATATATGCAGTGCAAAACGGCATGTCCGCTTTACCCCTGAAAGCGGACATTTGCGGTGCACCAGTGCACGTCCGCTTTGGGCCAATAGTGGACATTCGCTGCCGGCTTTCCATGTGTCAGCTGCCGGACAGACGCTGCCCCAGTTCCAGAGTTATCGTTCACCATCGTCTGCTGCAGGGTGTGTCAGGCGTCGGTGCTATAGAGACCGCTCGCTCCGGCCTTCAATTGGCGTCGCCTTGCGCCAGTTTGAATCCATTCCGCACTCTGAGGACATCGTGCATCCAACGTGCGCCAAGTGCGGCGCGCCGATGTGGCTCACTCGAATAGAGCCGGATGAACCCGGTTCTGAGAAGCGCACTTTTGAGTGCAAAGCCTGCCAAAACGAGGTGATCGAAGTCGTCAAGTTCCGATAGGTCGCGGTTGGCCATGCAATCGGTCAGAAGCGGACATCAGGGCTTGCGGAAAATTCAATATTGGGTCGCTAACGGACTGCAAAGAAAGTGGCGCTGAGATCTCAAGTATGAGAGCCCCGGAAGATGACTAGCCGAGACTCTCCGGGAACGGATCGGCTTTCTGGTAGTATTTCGATGGACCGCAAACTCGGTTCATCAATTCCGCGAACCGGCGGTGAAAGTCAGCGTCGAATTCTATGCGGTCACGGCCCGCGATATCATCACGCGCCAGCTCATCAAGCTGGCGCTTTAGTAAGTTTCACTCATTGGTTTTTGACATCACGCCTATGGCTCCGCACCTATGACGGCCTCCGAAAGCATGCCCGTTAATGGGCTGCCAGTAGGACTGAGGGCACTTAGGCAACGAGCAGAATGAACAAGCGTTCATCCTCGGCTAACACAATTTAGTGTTCGGTAACGTTGTTCACGCCTTCGACTGTCTGTGGGTTCCAACTGGGCATGTATTCCGCAAAGGGGGTTTGAGGCGTAAATTTCTGCGGGGGTTTTATGCCGATCAAAAAATATATTCCTGGGACAACGTTTGGACCGGAAACGATAAAGGACATGACGACTGCATTCGAGCGGATACGAGGAGTTTTGAAACTGAAAGATCCCGACGACCCGTTAATTGAAGTCGTAGCCAAAAAAGTTATTAGCCTTGCATCTCAGGGGACCCTTGATCCGAAAGAAATTGAGCGTCTCGTGATAGCGGACACCAAAGGTACCTGAGGCGCAGC